>CALECT010000174.1 GCA_937949725.1 uncultured Pseudanabaenaceae cyanobacterium | reverse complement strand
TCCCATGTGGCCAAGACCACGGCTCAGCTAGAACATTTGCTAGAGCAGCCCAGCGTGGTGGGTATTGAGGTGGAAGTTCAGCGCCTGCTGGATTTGTTTGTTCAAAAGCGATCTGGCGATGAGCAGACTGCTGAGCAACTTCGCCAACAGTGGCTACAGCAACTCCAAACTCAGATTCGTCAACATCACAGCGCTGGCCAAACGCCCGTCATCTTCACCAGCCGTGAAGTCATTGCTCCACCGGAGGGCGAAACGGTTTTAACCTTTGGTCGTGATCTCTCAGACTTCCTGATGGACATTGTGCGCGGCCTCCCGCCTAGCCTCAGCTTCCTCATTAGCAAAGGCGGCATCACCTCCAACAACATCCTTAGCCAAGCTCTTGACCTAGAGCAGGTTCGCCTAGCGGGTCAGCTAATCCCCGGCGTCTGCATTGTTCAAACCTCAGCAGAGCACCCCCAATTTCCATCGCTGCCGGCCGTTATGTTCCCTGGCAACGTCGGTGATGCTGAGGACTTGACCCTGGCCTACCGCCGTCTCAGCGGCAGGGCTTAACCGATTTCGCCCGTTTTGTAGCTGCTGTAACGCTTTACCTGTAAGAGAATGGCCTTCTTGTAGCGAATTGTTAATTTTTTGACGTCATAGCGTTTTAATGGCTTGACGGTTCAGAGCCATCTTCTTACCGTAGTAGTCATACCCGGGTCCACCCTTGAAACAAGCTATGCAAGACAAGCAAAAGGTGACGTTGTATCTGCCCCCTGAGATGCACCGCAAGATGAAGATCCGGGCTGCCGTGGATGCAGAGGCGATGTCCGCTGTTGCGGAACGAGCAATTGAGTTTTACTTGGCTCATCCCGAGATTGTGGATGAGGCTGAAACCAGCTTTGGTAAGACCTACCAGGTCTATTCCTGCCCCGAGTGTTCTGCTTCCGTCGTTGACCGCGACGGAGAATTGGTTTCCCTTCGTCAGCAGCCCGGTGTCTTGCTTGACGACGAGGTTCCGGTCTCCGGCAATGATGAGTCTGTTCTTGTAACGGCTTAGTCGTCGGTCTTCGCAATTTCAGATTCTTTCTCTTGTCTCCAATCTACTCAGGTAGTTGTGTAGGCAATTGGTTTCGCAGCTAATCTATCTGCTCATTTTGGGCCTGCGTTCACCGTGAGCCGTCTCAAAGGGGGAAATCCCTTATTAACTAATCACTGGGGTTTGCCCTAGGGCTGCTCCTCGCTCTGTCACTGTTGTTCGTTGAGGTCGATCCGAACATGAAAGAAGAACTTAGTATTCTCCTTCAAGCCAAATATCCGCTGATTTATTTGGTCACCCATGAGGAAGACCGGGCGGAGAAACAGATTGTGGCGATCGCCCAACGCGAATCTCAAACTCGCCCTGTCTATGTTTGGAGCGTCGTCTACGGTTTCAACGAGTACGGTCAACCCCGCAGTCGGACCAATGCCAGCACCATCTCACCGGAAGCAGCCTTGCAGTGGGTGGTGAATCGGAAAGAGCCCGGTATTTTTGTCTTCAAGGATCTGCATCCTTTTATGACTTCGGCGAGTCCGTCGGTGGTGCGTTGGTTGAGGGAGGCGATCGCTTCCTTCCGCAATGAGAACAAGTCCATTGTGCTGATGGCACCTGTGCAAGAGGTGCCTGCCGAGCTGGAAAAAGATGTTGTCTCCGTGGACTTCGATCTTCCCAATATGGAAGAGATCGGTCAGGTCCTTAATCAGCAACTACAGAAAAACGGTAACTTCGGTGGGTTGCCCGCAGTTGCCCAGGAAAAGCTCGTGAAGGCAGCACTGGGCTTGACCCGCGATGAGGCCGAAAAGGTTTTCCGCAAGGCCTATGCCACCCGAGGGTGTTTGACCGAAGCTGAGGTGGATGTGGTTCTCAGCGAGAAGCGCTGGCTGGTCAAACGCAATGGTGTGCTTGAGTTTGTAGAAACGGACGAGACCATCGAAGGCGTTGGTGGTTTAGGTGAGCTGAAGACCTGGCTGCACCAGCGTTCTAATGCGTTCACTGAACGAGCTAGAGATTACGGGTTGCCCCAGCCCAAAGGCATGTTGATCCTGGGTGTGCCTGGTTGCGGCAAGTCGCTCATTGCCAAAACCACGTCTCGTCTGTGGGGACTGCCGCTGCTGCGCTTGGACATGGGCCGCGTCTATGACGGCTCCACCGTGGGTAAGTCGGAAGCCAACCTGCGTAATGCCCTGAAGACTGCGGAGTCAGTCTCTCCAGCCATTTTGTTCATTGATGAAATGGACAAAGCCTTCAGCTCTGGCTCCGGCGACTCTGACGGCGGTACGTCCAATCGGATTTTCGGTTCCTTCCTCACTTGGATGCAGGAGAAGAAGTCTCCTGTGTTTGTGATGGCAACCGCTAACCGCGTGGAGCGTTTGCCCAGCGAATTCCTTCGCAAGGGCCGCTTTGACGAAATTTTCTTTGTCGATCTGCCAACGCCTCAAGAGCGCAGCGACATTTTCAGGATTCACCTTCAAAAGCGGAAGCGCGATATCGAGCGCTTCGATCTAGAGCAGCTGGCGAAGGTGTCTGATGGGTTTTCCGGGGCAGAGATTGAGCAGGCGCTTGTCGCCGCCATGTACGACGCCTTTGCCCAGGACCGCGAGTTCACCCAGCTCGACATTATTGCGGCCACCAGGGCTACGATGCCCCTGTCCAAGACCATGAGCGAGCAGGTGACTGCCCTCCGGGATTGGGCCAGGCAGCGTGCTAGGCCTGCCGCAGCCTCCGTCGCGGAATATCAGCGATTGGAGTTCTAGCTTTCCCATTGTTTGGGAAACCGCCAATGAGAAAGTTGCCCTTTCGGCTCATTGGCTTCATGACTGGCTTGGTATCCACCAAGTTAGTCAGAGAAGAAAGGGATGCTCGATAGCTAGGTCATGTGACTGGCTTCACCACCTTTTAGGAGGGCACATCGTGAAAATTCATCAATAGCAATTTGTACCCATCAACTGATTTTGCTCCCATGCAATATTTAGATGAACTGTTGGATAGCGCTGTAATGATTTGCTCAGATCTATTGACTGGGTTCAGAACTGACCACTACAGCTATCTGAGAACCAATATTACCGACAAGGAAGTACTTGTTTCTTCTTTGCGACATCTAGGTTTTCCCGTTCTTTTGAATGCTCGAATCCGAGGCTACTACGGTAAACCTCGCATTGTTGCTGATGTTGTAGCTTTGCTTGCAGGAAGAGCAGACATCGGTTGGAACTTCGAGGAGAACGGAAGAGCGATCCTGATTGCTGATTTGTATGAAGTT
The DNA here is from genome assembly GCA_937949725.1 of uncultured Pseudanabaenaceae cyanobacterium. GTDB lineage: Bacteria > Cyanobacteriota > Cyanobacteriia > PCC-9006 > JAAUQQ01 > JAAUQQ01. Next base: position 429 of record CALECT010000174.1, on the reverse strand, counting down.
GCTCGACCACATAGCGCTAAGGACTTAGTGTATTCAATCCAGCATCAGTACAAAATCACCTACGAACAAGTGCATGGCAAACCTCCGCCTTCTTTTCAAGTCGCTGAATAGTGCATCACTTGTTCTCACTGCTTTGCAGCTTGGCTTTATATAGCTGCCATAGTCTTTGCTCTCCTGGTCCCACAGGAAGCAGGGGTTGATGAGACCTTCCTTTCAACTCATCAACAGCCACACCACTAGTTATCGGTACGGCAATACCTATCGCTAGTGTTTCGACCGTTTCAGTCTCTACTAGAGGAACATCCCCATGTCTCATTTCAGCACCCTCCGCACCAAGGTTTCTGATGCGGTTGTCTTGACCAGCTCCCTCAAGGATCTGGGCATTCAAGTGGAAACCAATGCCAATGTTCGTGGCTACCACGGCCAGCA
>CALECT010000173.1 GCA_937949725.1 uncultured Pseudanabaenaceae cyanobacterium | reverse complement strand
CATGTCCTAGCCCTCTGTGCTCCCCTGGCAGCGCCCAAAAAACTACAGCTGATCAACAATATTCCTGCCGCTTTCCCCCTAGCCTATGGTGACAGTCAGCGAGTCCAGCAAATCTTCTATCACCTCGTCAGCAATGCCATTAAGTTCACCCCCGATGGAGAAATCAGCATTGCCGCAGACATCATCATTCCTGACCCCAACCGCCAAACCTCAGCCAAACCTGATCCGCAAATTGCTGCCCACCGAGCCGCCCAGACAGCTGCCTCAGGTACGAATAAAGTCAACGTCGCTCCCATTCGACACCTGGCCATAACCATCAGCGATACTGGTGTTGGCCTCAAGCCGGAACTTCAAGCCCAGCTATCCCAAGCATTTCAGCGACCCTCTGGGGGGACTAGCCATCGCTACGGCGGCACCGGCCTAGGGTTAACCATTGTGCAAACCTTTGTAGAACTCCATGGAGGAAGAGTTGAAGCAAGATCTAGACCGACCCAGGGAACACAATTTCGCTTCACCCTGCCCATCCTTGAATCTGCCGTGGTTAGGACCTCTCGCCCCCAGGCTATAAACAGCCAGGCATCTACGGCGAATGATGCCTACACAACCCTGTCTCAGACATATGATTCAGGCGATCGCCCCATCATCACCGCCATCCAATCACCGCCCCACCCCGAAGCCATTCCCGAGGAGCTCGGCAATGCATTAGCCTCCGAGCCGAATGCGGAGTTCGAAAAGCCTGAAGACTCCGAATCCATCATCTATTCCACCTTCGTTCAGCGCACCGCTGTCCAACCTCAAGCCCACGAAGAATCCACAACCCACACAATCCCTCCTCTAGACAGCGCAACCCGTTCAGTCGCACTCCTCGCCAACGCCCAAACCCGTCGTAAACCGTCAGAAACAACCGCATTAAAGCGAAGTCGAAAACCCAGAGCTCGCATCCTCGTCATCGACGATGATGCCATCAATCTCGAAGTTTTACTTCGACAACTCTCCCTAGATGACTATCAGGTTGTCTCTGCAACCAATGGTGAAGAAGCCTTGAAGTTGATCGATCCTGCTTGGGGGCATGAGAGCTTCGACTTGGTCATTCTTGAAGTCATGATGCCGCGCATGTCGGGCTACGAAGTCTGCCGCAGACTCCGAGAGCATTATCCCAGTTATCAGCTGCCCGTCATTATGCTCACGGCCAAGGTCCAGGCTCAAGACGTCGTCGAAGGCTTCCGTGCCGGAGCCAATGACTACCTACGCAAACCCTTCTCCAGCGATGAGCTGCGCAGCCGCATTCAAACCCACCTTACCAACCGGCTCTACGGGCGCTTTGTCCCCGCTCACTTCCTGCAATTTCTACAAAAAACCAGCATCGCGGATATAAATCTGGGCAATCAAGTTAGCTGCGATATGACCGTAATGTTCAGCGACATCCGCAGCTTCGCCAGCCTGTCTGAAGCCATGAGTCCCCAGGAAAACTTCGACTTCATTAACAGCTACTTTCAATGTGTTAGCCCAGAGGTACGTCGCCACAACGGCTTCATCGTTAAATATCTCGGCGATGGCATGATGGCCATTTTCCCCAAGAGTGCTGCTGATGCGATCGCTGCAGGAATCGCCCAACTCAAACAAATTAACCAAGCGAACAAAAAATCAACTTCAACCTCCTCCCTTCCACCCATTCAAGTGGGCATTGGCATCCACCACGGCCCCATGATGGTAGGCATTGTGGGAGAAGCCCAACGGATGCAGGGCGATGCCTTTTCCGACGACGTTAACCTTACCGCTCGTCTAGAAGGCCTCACCAAGTTTTACGGTGTTTCCATGTTGATTACAGATCAGGTGCTAGAGCAACTCGGGGCAGAGCATTCCTTTCACATTCGCCTACTCGACAAGGTTCAGGTCAAGGGGCGAAGTTATCCATTGCCCATTTACGAAGTCTTTGATGGGGATAGTGCGGAGAGTTGCGCTCACAAAACCCAAACCCGCCTCCACTTCGAAGCAGGTGTGCACTGCTACCAGGCTGGAGAATTTGTTGCCGCCCAGGGGCATTTCCGCGCCGTCACAGCCATCAACCCCAAAGACCGCCCCGCCAAACTCTACTGCCGCCGTGTAGCCAAGTTGATCGCCGCGCCGCCGGAAGACACCTGGACCGGTATTTCCGCCTGGGGCCGGAAGTAAGCATTAAGCACCATCTGTCGCTGCTCCCACAAGCGGCGGATAGATTCAAAGAAGAGCGCCAGGAACTGGGCATCAAAATGCTGCAAAAACTGGTTGCAGGGCAAACTGCCTGCCAACCACTCCTGGGCAGCCTGGCGCTGTTGAGGCAACGCTTTAAAGCCATGGAATTGCAGCATGAATGTCGCCAGGGGTGAATAGAGCACATCGCCCTGGTGACTGCTCGCCGCCCTACCTTGGGAAAGCAATTGCCACACTTGCTGTTCCTGCTCGGAAAGTGCTGGTCCAGACCAATGGGGCGGCGGGAAAAATTGCTCCAACCGCAGCGGCGGACTGCCAGTTGCCTCGGGTAGCGTGCCCATAAATAAAGATAGAGCTGTCTGGGGACCAAAGGGGGAAGCGACGGCTTCTAGCAATGCGATCGCCACCAATTTGCAGCTCAAGTACAGCTGCCCCACAGCCAAATTTTCCTGCGCCTGCTGCACCCATTGGGCATAAACTTCATCTCCCGGTTCACCGCGAAACTGCCGAAAAATACAGCTCGGTTCCAACTTAAGAAAAAAGTCTTCCGTCTTTTCAATCACCTCACGATAGTCCTGGATACGATGAAGACCACCGGGACTAAACTGATGATTTTCCGGCAGCAGGTTCCAGGTATCTGCCAGGAAGTGGGCCGCACTAGAGCCCGCAAAACTCATCACATCGCGATTGGCAACCCGCACCGCTCGGCGCACCATCACCCCTTGCTCTGCCTCAGACACTGTCAATCCCTGGGTCTGACAGATCTGTTGTAACCGTTGGAACGTTGCTTCCGGCAAGCTGGCTGGCTGGGGAGCAGCACGAAAGGGGATAGTAGCCTCAATACAGACCGCGATCGCCAATAAGACCTCTGGCTCCAAATAGGGCTCCAACAACTTCACCGCCACCAGTGCGCTAAGAAACTCATTCTGCCCCGTCCTAGGACTTAAAAGCTGTCCCGGAGCAAAACCAAACAGCGACAACAACCAGGCAATATTGGGCTCAGCGGGCAGCGGTTGTCGTAACCTCAGCAACTCTCCAATTTGCTCCACAACTGGGCTAATGTAATTGGTCAAATGAAAGGGAATACCTGCATCCACCTGGACATAAACCACATCGTGAAATGCCCCTGCAAGCATCTCAATCGGGTTTCCCGCATCACCGTCAGGTTCCTCCTCAGCAGCCAGACTGCTCACCGACATACCTCCCACTGCCATGCAGTGAGGCAAGGTATGAAAAAATCGCCAGGGACCCACCATAGACTGCTGAATGGATAAGGCTATCTCCTCACAAACCTCAGGACTAATATTCCCCTTCAAACCAGCAAAAGCCTGGCAAAGATAGTCGCGGAATTGCTTCTGCAGCGCCAACTGAGACGGGGAAGACTTAACGACCATGAACTTGCGTACACCTAATAGACGGAGTCCTAATTAAGTCTACAAGCAGAATAAGTACTTACACTTAAGTGTTGGCGATTTTTTAGTAACTCTTTAGACGAGAAATCTAGCATTGCTCAACTTAAAATCAGACTCAAAACCACCTAGATGGGACATCAAGCAACCGTTATTAGCAAAAGGCTTAGCCCTTTGCAGAAGCCGCCTCTTGACTTACGCCACTGCGACGCAGCGCAGCATCTACTGCGGCTTGCTGGTCTCGTCGCGTAATCCACTTGTGATAAGTACGAGTGTGAATTGCCACGGAATGGCCCATCATCTTGGCTGATACCGTATCCGGCAGACCTACATGGATCGTCCGCACCGCCCAGGCATGGCGCAGGTCATAGGGCGAGAAGGGAATCTCATAGCGCTTAAACTGCCGGGTCACCTGTTGACCAATACGCTGAAGCGTCGTCTGATCTAAGTCGGTATTCACCTTGGGCATCCGCACTCGCCGCAGGTCGAATTGCTCGATCCAATCGGGGTAAAACGGCCAAACCTCATGCTCTCCCGTCTTGGTTGTATCCAGCACGCTGATGCTATCTGAGGCTCCCCCCGTCTTCAGCAGGTCATAGTCGCAAAAGAACACCTCGTGATTGCGTAGCCCATAGGTCGCCATCACCCCATAGACAAACTTCCAGCCCTCATTGGGAATCAGATCATAGGCGGCCAAAATCTCCTCATCCGTGGGCAGTTCCCGGCGTTTCACCTTGGCAGCACTGTAGTTACCACCTCGCTCCTTAAAGTCCTCTGGCAGCTTCAACTCCAGATAGTCTGCAAAAGCTGCGAGGGCCGTACAGCAAATCTGCCTCGCCCGAGCGCTGAGGGGAAAGGACTCCACCGTCAAGCAAATGGCATCGGAGAGGGTTAGCTTACTGCTGCCATTGGCCAGGGTCTCCAGCTTGTTGAGATAAGGCTGATAAGCACTCTCCCAGGTCGTTTGGGTCGAAGCCAGAGACTCCTGGCGCTCGGGCTGCTGGAAAAAATGTCGCTCATAACCCTTAATTTGCTGGGACAGCGACTCCGCATCCAGTCGCTCCCGCCCCCGCCACACCTGATACTTCTCCCAGTCAAAGGTCTCTGTGATCAACTGGGCTGCCACCACCTTGGCTTCCCGCTCCGCCTGCTTGAGCCCACCCAGGTTTGGAGGCAGCTGCAAGCTGATCCGCTGCTGGTAGGGCTTCGTCTTGGTACTGCCAGGCTTGGGCGGCAGCGTGCCCCGCAGGGCCAAACGCCCGCCGCGCTTCTCCAACTGGAGCCCCAACTGAGCCAATTTGAGACGGTGATTAATGGCGATGAGCTGAGCTTCAAATTTGGCAGCGTCAGCTTTTGTCATGGCAGGTGACATAGCAAAGCAGAGTAGGGCGAACGGAAATCGGCGATCGCAACGGACCAAGAACCGATCATTCAGCGCGATTCACTGTCCTCAACGGCTGGATCCATCACTGCAAAAAAGATCAGGCTCGGCAAGCCGAGTAATCACTTCACTTGCCAGCCGCCTAGGTGACAGAAAAATCGCTTCTATTATTACTCACCCACCCGAAATTGACAGGATGTCTCAAAGGCAGATGCCATCAGCATTTAGCAGTCAAATGACTCCGCTCCCTAGCTGTCCAAAACTGTACTCTAAACAACCGCATGAATCGAAGTGATCTGCCTATTGCGAAAAATTATGATGATTGCCCCTGTTTTGTTAACATCTTTAACAGACCGAAAAGCGATCTAGCGGACTAAAGGAACTGTATGGGTGGCGTAGGGGTTTTATTACTGAATCTTGGTGGACCAGAGAAACTGGAGGACGTTCGCCCCTTCTTGTTTAATCTCTTTTCCGACCCTGAGATCATTCGTCTGCCCTCTCCGGCCTTACAGAAGCCCGTAGCTTGGTTGATTTCTACACTGCGCTACAAGAAATCCCAGGAAGGCTATAAGCAGATTGGTGGCGGCTCCCCTCAGCTTCGCATCACCCAGGAACAGGCTGCTGGCCTCAAGCAGGTCTTGAATGAGCGCGGTGTAGAGGCGAAGGTCTACATCGGCATGCGCTATTGGAACCCGTTCTCTGAAGAAGCAGTTGCCCAAATCAAGAAGGACGGGATTAGTAAGCTCGTAATTCTGCCGCTTTATCCCCATTTCTCAATCAGCACCAGTGGTTCCAGCTTCCGTGAGCTGGAGCGCATTCAGGCCAGCGACCCAGCCTTCAAAGGTATTGACTACACCGTCATTCCTTCTTGGTATGAGCGGCCCGGTTACCTGAAGGCTATGGCTGGCTTAATTGAACGGGAATTAGACAAACTCCCTGAGCCTGACCAAGCTCGTGTGTTCTTCTCCGCCCATGGCGTCCCCGTGAGCTATGTCGAGGAAGCAGGAGATCCTTACCAGGAGGAAATCAAGGACTGCGTCGTCAAGATTATGCAGACCTTGAACCGCAGCAATAAGCACACCTTGGCTTACCAGAGCCGTGTCGGTCCCATCGATTGGCTGGAGCCTTACACCCAGGATGCGATCGCCGAGCTAGCTGAGGAAGGCGTTAAGGACCTCGTAGTCGTCCCCATCAGCTTCGTCTCTGAGCACATCGAGACCCTAGAAGAGATAGACATGGAGTACCGGGAAGTCGCTGAAGAAGCTGGCATCCATGGCTTCCATCGCGTCCCTGCCCTCAATACCGACCCCGTGTTTATCCAAGACATGGCGGATATGGTCACTGAGTCTCTGAATTCACCTCAGATCACCCTAGAAGAGACCTACCATCCCCCTGAGTTGACTAAGCTCTATCCCCAGGAGAAGTGGGAATGGGGGCTTACCACCGCAGCGGAAGTTTGGAATGGTCGTTTAGCGATGGTTGGCTTCTTTGCTCTGTTGATTGAAATGATTAGCGGTCGGGGTCTACTTCATTCATTGGGCGTCATGTAGCAGTATGCAATAGCAAAATTTGCTGCTGCGAATAACCCATCAATAAAAGACCGAGGTGTTTACACCTCGGTCTTTTTCTGTCGCAAACCTGAGTTCGACGGCTCGAAAAAGCACTTGCTAAGCAGGCTAGGAATAAATTCCCAGAAGCCCACTTTAGTGGGCTGCGACCCTCTCTGGTGGGCTGTTCAGTCCGTTTTAACGGACTTGAGCTTTGAGCCGTGAACTTTAGCTCACGGCGGCAGAGCCAAGCTAGCCTTAAATTTGTCGAACTCAGGTTTCGCAAAGCTAGAAATGCGCCAGAGAACTCCGCTGCTTGCGGAGCAGTTGTGAAACTAAGCGCTTTACCAATCCAGATCTGATTCAATATCCCACTCAGACTTAGGGCGATCGCTTCGCGAGCTTCCAGAGGAACCGCCTCGCGTTTCTTTCGCAGGCTGATCTGCTGCTTGAGTCTCTAGCCGAGGTGAGGACTCAGGAGCTGAGCGAGTCCCAGGTTCTGCGCTGCCTTCAGGTTGCCGCACCACGCGATAATCCGCATCGTAAACATCGCCACGGCTCTGATCCGGCTCATAAGCTGAGCCACCATAACGATCGCCTGAGTTCGCCCCTTGCCAATTAGCAGACTCGCCGGAGCTATCAGGCGATCGCCCTGCCTCGTCAGACTGACCCCCACCTCGCCCATCCGAACCAGAATCCCCAGCATCGCCCGAACCAAAGCCACCTAAATTCAACTTGGGACGACCCTCAACCGGCTGGCTAAACCAACGCTTCAGCTTTGGTGCCGTTCCTTCATTGCGCAGAACCGGTTCCGCGACCAATTCTTCTTGAGTCCAATCCTCTCGGTACTGGTCATCCCAATCCGCAGGAATGGTGGGATCTATCGCAGAACTAGGCTGTTGTAGAGTCGTCTTGGGCGTCTCAACCGGTCGATTACGACTCTGACCATCATCTCTGCTGCTAGTAGCCTTATCAGACCCGTAACCTGAAGCTGCCGAAAATTGGTCCTGAGGTTCAAAGTCTGATTCGGAGCGATCTCCATAGGACTGCTGCTCTGTGCCGTAGTAGTCGCTTTCCCCACGCCCATAGCGATCAGTCCCATAGCTATCTGATTCACCATAGCTATCGCTGCCATAGCGATTCGATTGTTCCTCAGCCGGATAGCGATCGGTTGAATAGCTCTGATTACCAGCTTGGGAAGCAGTTACACCAGATTGATATTGCTCCTGCCCATAAACATCGTCATAGCGATTGTCACGGTAGCGAGCATCATCGTAGCGATCGCCGCCTTCTCCAAAGCGCTCGTCCACCACCGCAAAATCTTCGGGGCCATAGTTTGCCCGCCGCCTGCCCCAAGCCGGAGCGCCGCTCCCCGAGCCCAAGCCCGTCGTGCCAAAACGAAACAGCAGCAAAATCCAGAGGCCTAGCAAAAAGCCCAAGGCGATCGCCCCAACAATCCAAATGGACAGGGGTAAAGCAGCCGTTGAAAAACCTAAAAACGTCAGCGCAATCAGCTCTCGGTTGCTCACCGCCAGCAGCATTAACGCCACCAGCAGCAACAGCGCGAGACTTAGAACAAAAGAGGGCATAGCGACGGCGGCAACGGGTCTAGTCCAGTCTACTCAGTCAATGGAGAGTCGGAAAGGCACAAAAGGCTCAAGGCGCAAAAGAACACTCCCCCCTACAGCCAATCTCCCTCCTACCCTTGATCCTTCACTGGCCCTTCCCAGCGTTTGAGCGGCACACAGTCCAGCTCAAAGCTATCCAAGGCACGAGCTATCACAAAGTCCACCAAGTCATCAATTGTCTGGGGATGGTGGTACCAAGCAGGAATGGCTGGAACAATACGAGCCCCTGCCTCCGCCAAGGCCGTCAAGTTACGCAAATGAATCAAGCTTAAAGGCGTTTCCCGAGGCACAATCACCAGCTTGCGCCCCTCCTTAAGCTGCACATCTGCGGCTCGCAGTAGTAAGTCACTACTCAGCCCTACTGCCAGCTTTCCCACGGTACTCATGGAGCAAGGCATAACGATCATGCCAAGAGTGCGATAGGAACCACTCGCAATGGTCGCCCCCACATTTCCCCAAGCGTGACAGGTGAGCTGTCCAGACTCTGGTACACCTGCCTGGGCACGCCAAAAGGTCTCTTGAGCCTGAGGAGCAGCGGGCATGGCAATTCCATTCTCCGCTTGCCAGACCATCTGCACCGATTTAGAAGCCACCACATCAACGCGGTGACCCGCATTGAGTAAATGCTTCAGGGCACGCACGGCATAGATTAGCGCAGAGGCTCCGGTGATCCCTAAAATCAGCGGCGGCGCAGAAGCAACAGGTAGGGGAGAAACCTGCTGAGACACATTCGAAATTGAAGTCAAAGAAGAGCTCTGGAATATAAAGTTAGACCAGCAAACAGGCTAGCCAAGCCGAGGGAATGAAAGTTTCATCAAACAAGACAGCACTGTAGGGGCATGATATGCCATTTCCCCAAGCAGCTTTAGTTCAAACCATTCAATTGAATCTTCATTGCCAGAGGCTTCTTCTCAAGTCTAATCAGGTTTAGGCCCAGGAGAAGCGAGGGTCACATTTATTCCGAATCATCTTCGGTCTCAAACTCCAAGCCCACCTCCAACTGCTGCTCCTCTCCGTCCAGTTCATCGTTGCTCTCGCTGCCACCGCCCATGACGATCAAGTCAATTTGCTGGCGATAATAGTCCACGCTTTTGACCTGTACCTCAACGCTATCGCCCAGGCTGTACTGCTGACGATTCTTGCGACCCACTAAACGCTGCTGGCGAATGCGATGTTCATACCAGTCATCTTTGAGGGAACTGACATGGACCAACCCCTCCACAAACCAGCCATCCAGCTCCACAAAGAAGCCGTAGTTCTGCACCCGCGTAATCAGACCGGGGAATACCTCTCCCGTACGAGCCTTCATCAGCTCAGCCTTTTTAAGACCAATCAAATCCGCCTCAGCTTCCTGAGCGCGGTTCTCCCGCTCACCTAGCTGGACCACTGTGGTTTGGAATTGTAGCTCCAGCTCTTGGTGAATATCTGGGGGAAGAATATTCCAAGCAATAAACTCATGGAACTCACTGCTGTGGAGATCGACCCGTTCTTTAGAGCGGGTTGTGCGGCGATCGCGGCCATGTTCAAACACTGCATGGAGCACCCGCTGGGTCTGCAAGTCGCAGTAGCGGCGCACCGGGCAAGCAAAGTGGGTATAGCCGTTATCTAGAGCCAAGCCAAAGTGCAGTCCAGGGGTGAGACTATAGGTTGAAGGCTTAAGGGTTTGCTGAAGCTGATAAATCAGTACCCGCTCCGCATCATTCTGAGCAAACTTTGCCAAGAAGTTTTGGTAATCCCAAGAGATCACTACCTCTTCGTCATCCAGCTCCATTTCAATGCCCAGGTTGGTGACCAACTTAATCAAGTCTTGGGCAGCAGGTACTTCGGGTAAGCGGTGGGAGCGGAACAACAGAGGCACCGAAAGCGCTTGCAAATGCTCAGCAACAAGCTGGTTAGCCAAGAGCATAAACTCACGAATGCGCCCCCGCATCGTCAACTCTCCCGTGCTGACCAGCGCGCCCAGGGCCTCATCATTAAATGCGGCATTACTAAATACAGGTGGAATTTTCGCCGTGCCATCACTCAAATCGGGCAAGCGCTCCGGCAGGTTAAGTTCGAAGGAACCTCTTGCGTGCCGCTGGTTCTCCAGCAGCTCACCCACAGAATGGACCTGCTCCAACAGCTCATAAACCGGCGCAAACTTTTTGATATTGCGCGTTTTAGACGTCCGCTCCAGAATCGCCTGGGCCTGCTCATAGTTCACCGCCGCATTGGCGTTGATCATGGAGGGCTGAATTTCATAGCGCAGTACTTCTCCCTCTTCGTTGATGCTAATCAACACCGACATTGCCAATCGGTCCTTGCTGGACTGGAAGCTACAGAGGTTATAAGCCAGATGCTCCGGCAACATGGGCAAGACGGTCTCACCCAGATACACCGCATTGCCTCGCTGCTTCGCCGCCTGATCGATTGGGGAATCTAGGGGCACATAGCTGGCGACATCAGCCACATGAACCATCAGACGCCAGCCCTCATCGGTCTTCTCAATGGAGACGGCGTTATCCACCATGTCTGCTTCGGCACCGGGCGTTGCGGCATAGATGGCAACGGTGTCCAGTTCTCGAAGGTCAAGCCGTCCTTTCTGTTCAGCTTTGCGCAGTCGGGTGGGCAGGGCTTGCTCTGCTGCCTTAACCGCCTCAGAGAAATCTCCGGGCAGGCTGTGTTTACAACAAACAATGTCAATATCTGCGGCAGCTTCTGCATCTCCTCCTAAAACCTGAGTGACTCGGCCCAGGGGAGCATGGCGGCCCAAGGGATAGCGCACTACCTCAACGTTGACTAGATGCTCATTGGCCTCGCTGAGATCCTCTGTCTCTTGGCTCAAGTCCACTTCAAAGAGGAGGCGATCGTCCAGGGGGATAGCCTTAAAGCTTTTAGCCTCGGCTTCATCTGCTTTGATTCGGGCTAAGACAGAGGTATTTGCCCGCTCCAGCACCAAGCGCACTTGGCCCTCGGGACTGCGGCGACGGCTGGCTTCCTTGGTCACCGAAACGAGAACGCGATCGCCATTCCAAGCGTGATTCAACTTACTCTCACGGATGTAGATATCCTCAGCATCCTCAGCATCTTGAATCGCAAAACAAAAGCCTTTGCTAGAGCAGCGCAGCCGCCCTTCCACATAGCCCGTTTCTTGAACGCGACGGTATTTACTCCGTTCTTTCTCAATGATTCCAGTCTTCTCTAGAGCATCTAGAGCGATTTGCAACTGCTTCAAACTGGATTCATCTTCGCAACCCAGCTTTTTTTCTAGAACCTTGGCACCAACAAACTTGTCATCGGCAAGGGTTGCCAGCAAGGTTGCAACGGAAAACTTCATGGAGGCCTCAGCGGATTGCGCTACGCAGTTGTAGGTCGAACGACAGTCCAACAAAATGGACTCGGTCATTACAGTTCTCTTAAAAGACCGTCCAGGAAAAGGTCCAACTAGGCGCAGATTGAAACGATGCTTCGGAGATTTGCGACAATCGAGTTGTAACCCAGACCTTGAGCCGGTCAACTTGGGCGTACCTAAAAGTTGCCAAATTGAGAACCGATCTTAGAAACCGTAAACCTCTGAGTTACGGGCGTCAATGCCCCCAAGGGAATTTCCGACTTTGGTAAAGAACCATACCGTAGAAACCCAGACTGCCTCTACGGCATGGTCTATTTATTTGCTTACCCACATTCAGTATCAAACCAGACTTTAGAAGAAGCGCGTTTCCTTAGAATCGCTCCCCCGTAATGATGTAAGTGATGCGATCGCCGATATTCGTCGCATGGTCCGCAATGCGCTCCAAGTACCGAATCACAAGCGTTAACAAAACAATGGGCTCAACTCCATTCTGCAAATCGGGTTCCTGCACTAGCGCGGTGTAGATACTCTCGTAGTCATCATCGACTAAGTCATCTTTTTCTCGAATGCTCTTGGCCGACTCCAGATCCAAGCTGGATAGCGCCTCTAAGCTCAACGCCACCATGGCTCGGCATCGGTCCAGCATCAATGCCACCCGATCTGTCACGGGCTGCTCAGGGTAAGGAAACAGTTGAACAGCCACTTCACAGATGTCCTGGGCGTAGTCCCCAATGCGCTCTAGGTCACGCACCAACTGCATCAAAGCACTGAGCAGACGCAAATCCTGACTCACAGGAGCCTGAAGCGCCATGAGATTCACACAGTCCTGCTCAATCTGGCGGTAAAGCACATCAATTTTCTTATCTTGGCGAGCAATCTTGTGAGCAGCTTCCAAATCACGGGCAATGAGTGCCTCACGAGCCAGCCAGCAGGAGTTCTCCACCAGCGCTCCCATGCGAAGCACATCCTGCTGAACACGCTTCATTTGGCGTTCAAAATGCGTTCTAGTCGTACTGGGGCTGTCAGAGAAAAGATTAATCATATGAATCAAGCTTAAAGGCTTGCCATCTGCTCTGTGAAATATCGCCCCCTGGCTCCATGGCACTCCTTAGCACAGGAGACATGAGATTCGAATATTCAACAAAACAGATCAAGGACAATGCCCTAAGTTTATATAGACAGGCTTTTGAGAGTAATTTGAAAAACCTATTTTAGCGACTGCTCTCCAAATTAAAAGGTGCTGATAACAACATTCATTGACACTAGGCTGAGCTGACCATCGCATTACCCCTCCGCAGTATTAAGGGATGTTACGTTCGTATTGCCGTTGGACGGCTATTAGCCGACGCTATGAGAAGCTACGCCTTCTGCATTGGAGCTACTCATTAAGATGTCAGATTCACAAATCATTATTGCCTTGCTTGTCTCCTTGCTACCTGCAATCCTGGCTTATCGCCTAGGCACTGCGCTGTATCAGTAATCACTGACTAACGTAAAACTCGTCTTGGTCTACCTCTGAGCAATTCAGAACGTAGTTCAATATTCGTTGTTCAATGCGTTGGCAGTCGTTAAGCTTCTCTCGGGAAATGCCCTAGAGAGAGGTTTCAACCAAAGCAAGTTAATGAAGGACCCCGAGGAGCGATCGCTCCTCGGGGTCCTTCATTTGCAAATGATTCAATGCTGGCCCAGAACAGGTTTGTACAGAATAGTCGCCAGATCGCTTGAATGAGTTGTAAGGCGAATAGCCAGATTTGAACGACATCTATAGCTCTCCCTCAGCCACACAATGCTCATATGCACCGTCATCTCCCCGCCGCTGGCGCAGGTCCCAAAGGCTTCACGATCTTGAAGATGGCGCTCTGCATCGCAGAAACCTTTCATTAGAGAAAGATGCGTTATAGTAGCACTTGCTTAAAGGTGCTGTGGGGTCGCACCCCTTAGGGTTCTTAGCCCTCAGGAGTAATATCCCCAAGTCTTTGACACACCCAAAAAGTCGCAGTAAGTTATACGGACAAATTTGCTATGCGGGTTTGGGAGTCTCACCCCTCCTCTTATTCAGAGATGGGCTGGTTAAGCTACAACTCCTGCCTCGGTTACCTCTACCGACTCTTCCTAACGACATGTACGCCACCACAGCGACCCCAGCCCGCCAACCCCGCCGTCCCGCTCCTCGCAAACCCCAAGCTCCTCGCCGTTCTACAACGCCTAGCAAAGCGCAGCTCCAGACGATGCGGCGCAGCACTCGCCGTCAGGCGCTGGTTCATCGCAAGCAGCAGCAGCGCATGGCGGAACTGAGACGCGAAACTCTGATCAAGCTGTCCGTCAATGGCGTTTTGATTGCAGTCTCTGTTGCTGCTCTAGCCAAGCTTGTTCCGTCTCTTTGGACCCAACAGTCCCAGTTGAAGGAAATTCGTTCTGAGCTGGCTTCGACCCAAGATCGCGTGGGACGCTTGCGCAGCGACTTCAACCGCACCTTTGACCCCATGCAGGGTAGTGCGGTGATGCAGCAGCAAAGCTATCGCACAAACCCGAACCAGAAGCCTGTTGTCTGGGTTGAGCCTGGGACTAGCAGTGGCATTCAGCAACCTCTCAATTAGAGGTTTGGTTAAAATAGTACAGAAAGACTATAGCGTCGCTTAATAAAAATGACAACCACTGGGGCGCATTTTTTTTGAGTGAATAAGCGATATGAAGAAAGGCCGCAACTCAGTTAAGATTGCGGCCTTTTGCGTGGGTGAGTTTAAGCAAGCGGGATAGGATTCAGGAGCGATCGCTCAAGCTGTAAACACCACGCTCTAAAGCTAAGCTCTATCCGTTTATAGTGTTGGCATAGAGGCTGATTTACAGGGGCATTGCTTCTTACCCCATTGCGGTTAGTTCCATGTCCACAACAGAATCCACATTTCCCCAGGCTCAAGATCTCGCCCCCGATAATTATCTATTTGTTGGTGTAGCGACCTGCTTCGTTAAAGAAGATGGCGAAGTTCGCGAAGTCACCGTGATTGAGCCTGTGCCTTCTTCGACTAGCGAAACTTTGCTGGCTGGAGTTCCCACATCGTACAAAACCATCCATGCTACGACTCTAGGTAGCGTCATGGCCGGTGGTGAGCCCCAGCGCCTCGCTGAGCTGCCTGCCGATGCTCAGTTCTGCCATGACTTTGCCTTCCGGGCTTCTTCTGCAGCGCGGACGTTCCTGCGGAATCCCGCTTATACCGAGCGAGTGGCGGTGGGTAGCAGCTATGACAAGCTGAACTATTCCACGGAGCGCAAGCGGGTGCTCAATGCTAAGCATGTGGTGAGCGCTGAGGATAACGTCAAGCAGCATTCCCATACCCATCAAGTGCTGTAACGCTGGAAGATGCAGCCTGAGCGCTTCAGAAGATTTCAGATGCATTAGCAAGACAAAGCCCGAGCAGATCATCTGCTCGGGCTTTGTCTTGGGTCAACCTGAGTTCGACAAATTTAAGGCTGGCTTGACTCTGCCGCCGTGAGCTAAAGTTCACGGCTCAAAGCTCAAGTCCATTAAAACGGACTGAACAGCCTACCAGTGAGGGTTACAGGCCACCAAAGTGGGCTGTAACCCTTAGGGTGGGAATTTATTCCTAGCTTGCTTCGCAAGTGCTTGTTCGAGCCGTCGAACTCAGATTGGGTCAGGCTATCAGGTTGGTGGTGGAGCGGAGCCAAAACCACCAAGGGTTAATGCGCGATCGCCTCTTACTGATCAGGCAATTTGTACTGGGCGACGATGCGCTTCGCAAACTCTGGCACATGGGCTTCCAGCTTCTTGGGGTACTTGCGCTTGACGTGAAGGTAGTTGCGGGTGAAGTGGGAGTCAATGGAGAAGCGACCATATTCCAAGCCCTTGGGGCCAATCTTTTCGATCACCACGCCCATGAGCTTGGCGGCCCACATGGGCAGGGTCACGCCTTTTTCGTAGGCCGGGATGCTTTGCTGCACAGCGGGTTTGCGATCGCCCTGACTCTCCACGGGCTGGGTCTTAATCTGGTCCTGGATTAGCTCCAGCATCTCCGCGCCAGTCTCATTGCGCACCACAATCCATTGCCAACCAAAGGGCGCGCCCATGTAGCCAACGACAATATCTGCCAGGGCATTGGTGTAGTCGAAGCAACTCAGGCAAGAGGGGGCAAAAACATCCTTGAGCTGGTTCGTTTTCAAACCAAAGAACGGCACTTTCTCCTCGGAACCATCCTCATGGCGGAAGTGGACATTAAAGTCCTGCATGAACTCGTAGTGAACGACGGTGTCCGGGGAGCGACTGGTGGTTTCGAGGAATTTCTTCAAGCCATCGCGGTGGACGTTATCCACGCAGGGCATTCCCAAAACATAGAGCTTCTCAAGACCAATCTTGTCCTGCACCGCTCGCAGGGCCTGGATTTGGCAGCCCACGCCGATGGCCAGCAATCGCTTCATGCCGGACTGCTCTACCAGATCCAAAACCGACAGGTTGGGAGAAAGCGTGGGCTTATTGACCCGCGCTGCTAGAACCTCTTCCGGCGTGCGGGCAATGACGGGCATGGGACCGAAGCGATCTTCCTCGGTGTTTTGCACGCAGATGACGCCTTCCACCAGGCCCTTGTTCAACATCTCAATCGCCAGGGTGCTGACAATCCCAGTCCACTGGGCTCCGGCAATGGGCTCTTTCTTTTGAGCCGCCATCATGTCCTGATGGACGCCGAAGTACAGCTCTTCAGGATTATCTAAATCACGGGAGCGCCCGTGGGATTGGGTTTCCAGGTGGTCAAACTGCTGGTTTAGAAACGCGCAGGCATCTTTGACGTAGTGGATATAAGTTGTATCGCAAAGACCGCACTGGCTACAGAGATCCTTTGCTGGGTAAATCCCGCCGGGCTTGATGGGGCGCGCTTTTTTGTGGGCGAGAGTCATAGGAGCCTGACAGCGTTCATGTTTCGTGACTTTAGCCTAGCGTTTGCTGGGACTGGGCTGGGGCTTGTGTAAACATAATGAAGCAAGGCCCTCCAAAGACCTCCACAGCACTGAAGCCCATGGTAAATATCACGACTTCTCCCCCAACCAAGCTAGAGTCTGCATCTCTCAATCAGGCACTGCGGGTTGCTACGGCAGACTTGCAACAAGTGAATCCCTGGGTGGGTCTATTGCGCTTCTGGGGTCTAGGCGCTGGAACGTTTGCAGGGTTTGCCTTCGCTTGGCAGAGCAATAGCTGGTGGGGCTTTGGAGCAGGTTGTTTGTTTGCCAGC
This sequence comes from uncultured Pseudanabaenaceae cyanobacterium, assembly GCA_937949725.1. Taxonomy (GTDB): domain Bacteria; phylum Cyanobacteriota; class Cyanobacteriia; order PCC-9006; family JAAUQQ01; genus JAAUQQ01. The sequence continues at coordinate 646 of CALECT010000173.1, read as the reverse complement.
CTGGCCTATAGCTTTTGGATTATCTGCACCCATGATGCGGCCCATGGCACGTTGACGGGCTGGCGATGGTTTGACGCGATCGCCCCTCGCCTAATCAGCTGGCCCATTTGGGTTCCCTACGGCACCTATGGCGAGATCCATAAACTTCACCACGCTTGGAATGCGGCTGATCTACGCGACCCAGAACGGGTGCAGTGGACCGTAGGGGAATATGAATCAGCAGGTGAGCTAGGTCGCTGGAAGGCCCGCCATCAGTGGATGGTAAATGTGACAATTCTGGGTCTGCTGGGCTTGATTTCCAAAACCTTCAGCCAGGGCTGGCGACTGCGAGATGCTCGGGCTGGGCTGCGACGACAAATGGCTTTGGATATTGCAGGAATGCTCTTAGGGCAGGGCTGTATTTTACTGAGCTTGTTCATTGCTCAAGCATCGCTGGGAACCTGGCTGCGCTATGGCTTGCTGCTGCTGATACTCGAACGGGTTATGAGCTTGGTGATTCAAGGACGAGATTATCTGGAGCATTACGGGTGCTGGCAAAAACAAGAGAGCCATTTGCTGACCCAGCTCTACGGCACGCGCAATATCAAAACCTACGGCTGGGTCAATTGGGCCATGGGCGGACTGCCCCACCATGGCGTCCACCATG
>CALECT010000172.1 GCA_937949725.1 uncultured Pseudanabaenaceae cyanobacterium | reverse complement strand
AACGGGGCATTCGTCCCATCCCCCTCTACGTCTCCAGCCTACGAGCTGAAGAAATCAAAGCCGCTGTTCTGGAGGAATTCCAGTCGATCCAACTCATCCTCAATACCACCGGCTTCGCCATCGATGACAGCGCCTTCTGGCAAAAGCTCAACGTCCCCGTCCTCCAAGTGATTTGCAGCGGTGGCCCGGAGGAGCGCTGGCGGGAAAGCTGGCAGGGCCTTTCGCCCCAGGACATGGCGATGAATGTGGCGCTGCCGGAAGTGGATGGGCGGATTATTAGCCGGGCGGTGTCGTTTAAGAGCGTGGCTCAACGGAATGAGGCATTGGAAACCGATGTGGTGACCTATGAGCCCGTGGGCGATCGCATCCACCTCGTCGCAGACCTAGCCAAAAACTGGATCAGCCTGGGTCAAACGCCTGTGAGCGATCGCAAAGTTGCCCTCATCCTCGCCAACTACCCCACTCGCGACGGTCGCCTCGCCAATGGCGTAGGCCTCGACACGCCCGAAAGCTGCATCAACCTACTCAAAGCCATGCAGGCAGAGGGCTATGACATTCCCCAAATTCCTGAGAACGGCACTGAGCTGATCAACTGGCTCACCGCTGGCCCCACCAACGACCCAGAAGGCCAAGGTATCCGCCCAGTTGCTCAGTCCTTGGCTTTAGCCGATTACCAAGGCTACTTTGAGCAATTACCTGAGCTCGTGCGCAGCGGCATGGAAAAACGCTGGGGACCGCCCGCGATTAATAAAACCCAAACCACTTGGGAAGTTCTAACCCAGGACTCAGCCACAGGCTTTCCTATTCCTGGAATTCAGCTGGGCAATGTCTTCGTCGGCATCCAGCCCAGCCGGGGCTATGACAAGGACCCCAGCCTGAACTATCACGCCCCAGATTTGGAGCCGACCCACGAGTACTTGGCTTTTTATCAGTGGCTGCGGGCTGAATTTGGCGTGCAGGCGATCGCCCACGTAGGCAAACACGGCAACCTGGAATGGCTCCCCGGCAAAAGCATCGCCCTGAGCGAAGACTGCTACCCCGAAATCGCCCTCGGCCCCCTGCCCCACCTCTACCCCTTTATCGTCAACGACCCCGGCGAAGGCAGTCAGGCCAAGCGCCGTGCAGGGGCAGTGATCATCGATCACCTGACGCCGCCGCTGACTCGGGCTGAGCTATATGGACCGCTGACTCAGCTTGAAGGCTTGGTGGATGAGTATTATTCCGCTCAGCAGTTGGACCCAACGCGGGTGGCGTTGATTCGCGATCGCATTCTCATCCTGCTCAACGAGACTAATCTGGCTGAGGACCTCAACCTCACTGCCTCCGTCCCAACGCTGACAGAAAAGCCTAAACCTGGCGCGGATTTTGAAGAACGCAAAGCTTTGGATCAGCGCTTTGAGGCTCAGGTTTTGAATGAGCTGGATACCTATTTATGTGAATTGAAGGAGGCTCAGATTCGCGATGGCTTGCATGTGCTGGGCCAATGTCCTGAAGGGCGGCAACTTAGGGATTTGGCCATTGCGATCGCTCGGATGCCGGGGACGGGGCAGCAAGGGTTGACCAGGGCGATCGCGGAAGACTGGGGTCTAGATTGGGATCCGTTAACCGTGGACATGGGAGAAGCGATCGCACCGGAACAAATTGCACAAATCCACAAGAGTGATCCCGCATTAAGCATTCGCACCGCAGGAGATATTGTTGAAGCGATCGAAAACCACGCCGCCCAATTAATAGAAAACGTCATCCGTAGGGGCAGGTTTAGCCCCAGCTCCCCACTCCCCCCCAACCATCCCAAAACAAAACCTGCCCAACCCAGCCCAACAACGCCCATCCAATCACCTTCGCCAAACCAATTCCCAACACCACCCAATTCCCCACTCCCCCCAAACCATCCCCAAACAAAACCTGCCCAACCCAGCGCAACACCACCCATCCAATCACCTTCGCCAAACCCATTACCAACACCGCCCATTACCTCCCAAACGACATCATTGATTGCTGGTGATGCATCTGATATCGCTGAACAGCCGGGCGGGTTTTGGCGAGAGGTGAATGAGGGGCAGCGAGATGGTTTGGCTAAACCCGCCCCTACGGATACGGATTTTCCGGTGGGGGCTCGGACGGTGGTTTCTTTGGATTGGGTCGCGGAATCGCTACTGCCAAACATGGCTCAAACGACGGCTGAATTAACTCAATTCCTCAACGGCCTCAACGCCCGCTACGTCCCCGCAGGCCCCAGCGGAGCCCCCACAAGAGGACGCGCCGATGTCCTGCCCACAGGCCGAAACTTCTACTCCGTCGACATTCGCGGCCTCCCCACCGAAACCGCCTGGGATGTCGGCCGCAAAGCCGCCGACACCGTGATCGAACGCTATTGCCAAGACGAAGGCGACTATCCCCAAACCCTCGCCCTTTCCATGTGGGGCACCGCCACCATGCGCACGGGCGGCGATGATATGGCCGAAGCACTGGCACTCATGGGCGTTCAGCCCATTTGGGATGGGCCTTCTCGCCGGGTTGTGGATTTTGAAATTCTGCCACTGTCGCTGCTGGGTCGGCCCAGGGTGGATGTGACGCTGCGGATTTCAGGCTTCTTTCGCGATGCCTTTCCTAATTTGATTGATTTGTTTGATCAGGCGGTGGCTGCGGTGGCTGCTTTAGATGAGCCTGATGGACAGAATCCTCTGGCAGCGAGGGTTAAGACTGAAACGGAGGATTGGGTTGAGAAAGGGTTGGAGGTTGAGGAAGCGGAGCGGCGATCGCGCTACAGAATCTTCGGCTCCAAACCCGGAGCCTACGGTGCAGGCCTCCAAGGCCTCATCGAAGCCCAAAACTGGACCAGCGACGCCGACCTCGCCCAGGCCTACATCAACTGGAGCAGCTACGCCTACGGCCAAACTTCTTCATCTGCGGCGAGCTCCAAATCAACTGGCTCTACACCAGGCGCAGGCCAAGGCAACGCCGCCCCCGAAGCCTTCCAACAGCGCCTCAAAAATCTGCAAATCGTCCTCCACAACCAGGACAACCGCGAACACGACCTACTCGACTCCGACGACTACTACCAATTCCACGGTGGCCTCACCGCTGCTGCCCGCGTGGCCCAAGGTGCTGGCCAGGGAATTGGCGAACAATCTGTCAGTGGCGACTCTAATGAGGGTCCACAAATCTACTTCGGCGACCATGCCCAACCCGCCAAGCCCAAAGTCCGTCACCTCTCTGAAGAAATTGCCCGTGTCTACCGCTCCCGCGTCATCAACCCCAAATGGATTGCCGGAGTTATGCGCCATGGCTACAAAGGTGCTTTCGAAATGGCCGCCACCGTCGACTACCTCTTCGCCTACGATGCCACAACCCACAGCATCGCTGACCACATGTACGAAGGCGTCGCCCAAGCTTATGTCCTGGATGACGCAGTCCAAGCCTTCACCCAAAAGCACAACCCTTGGGCCTTACGAGACATGGCCGAGCGCTTATTAGAAGCAGAGCAACGCGGTCTCTGGAAACAAGCCGACGCCAATTTACTCAGCGACTTACGGGATGTTGTACTCCAAGCCGAGGAAAAAGTTGAGCGACGTAGCTCTCACTTAACGCATCGCGTCCCCACAAACTAATCCCCCAGCCAGAATGGGTCAGGCCAAGCCTCAACTCATTACCAGCAAAAGAAAGAGCTGATGCTTTATCAAAAGCATCAGCTCCACAGTCAAATCAAGACTCAGCCAGAACAGAAGCGGCCCTAGCCGTGCTGATTCATGTCCTTAACCATTTTGCGAAAGGTATCCATGTTGGGATCCGCAGAACGATTCGTAGCAGGTACATCCGCAGAAGACTGCACCGCTGCAGAGCTTGAATTGGAGGAGCCACTACCCTTTGGAGCAGCAGCTCGCTTCGCAGCAGCTTCCTTGAGTGCACCGGGCTCCAAGTTGCCTGCAGTCTTCAAAGAACCACCACCATAAACCTGGTAATTCTTTTCGTTTACAAGCTTACGCTCAGTTCTCTTACGCTCTTTAGGCTTAAATTCATCAGCTGACTGAGCAGCCACCTCACGGCCCATAGCAGTCACTTCTTGGACAAACTCCTTATGCTCAGACTCACCCGCTTTCTTCGCGAAGGTACGGCGCACGGTGTTTGGTGTGCGCATGTACTCGATATCACCTAAGGACTTGGATTCATCATTATCCAAGAAGAATGCTCCCTGATCAGAGTCGTCCTTCTTGCCACCGAACAAACCTAGGAAACCTGCCATTGTTAACTCGCCTCAAACAAACGCTTTGCTATTAATCATAATCTTAATTGATTTTCATAATTCAGAACAAGGGGTAATCATTCTTCTGCACTGCATTTCATCAACAATTTGCGTTTATCAGACTCTAAACTCACAAGGTTTCGAAATGAAACATTCCTTTGGAGCCCTGGCCTCTGCCAATTTGTCGAAACTTGAAGTTTAATCCCGACCTCGCAACATCAATGGAGGCTGAAGCAACCAATTGATAGGTTTATTGATATCGATAGAAGTCGAAGCGGAAGCTAATTTCTCAGAATTCTCCTAAGTTTTCTCAGAATCCATTAGCCCAGGATTCCGACAACGGTTGTCAAAATCTGCCCCATTCGCTCTGCGATCGCCCAATCCACATGATGAGGTCCATGCAATATGAACATCTCTAATTCCTATCAGAACTACCTATGGATGGGCCTAACAATGGGTGTCATCAGCATCAGCATTCTTGTCTTGATGAGCAAAGCAGCAGGTGCCTTTTAGAGCATCAATGTTCTGATCTCAAGAAAATATTGAGGCGACCCTGCACACAGTGCAGTTGCAGTTCCCCTCACAAAATTAGCAATCTATAGGAAAGGCTTCCACAGATTGCTCCCCCAGTAAAACTCCTAAGCCGCTCCGAAGATTTCTTCTGAGCGGCTTTTCTTTTTTTATAGGCAAAGGAGAATATCAGCAGTCATAGAGTTTGGCTTCGCGTACGTTATGACCGTAATCTCTGACAATTTAGAAGCTTGAATTAAGTTTGGTTGCATTGGCACTAAAGCACATGCGATCGCAGAACATCCCTAGATTCGACGCATTAGGCTCTTACCATGGGTATCCGTTCCGCAGCTACTCAATAAATCAAACCGTTGGGCTAAGGCTTTCACCTGAGTCAGCTTCTTAGGAGTCGGCCGCCAAGGTGAAGGATTGTCATATGCATAGTAGGTTTCAATCCCATCAATTCCATACTCCACAGCCTTCTCAACCAAAGGCTCCGGCGACTTACGATAGCGCGCAGGATGGGCCAAAATCACCAAACCGCCTGCGCTTTGCAGCGAATGAATCACCGTCTCAGCATCATAGGCTGCGCCTTTGGCCGGTCTTCCCTGAAGATAAGGCCGCAATGTGGGTGAGTCGGGATGGAAACCGTAGCCCAAAATGTGAACATCCACGCCACAGAGATGGGCATTCACCTCAATGCCCGTCCATAGTTTGGGAAACTTGACGCGATTACCTTTCCGCCAAGATAAATCTTGAATCCAATTTTGGGCTTCCCAATAACCCTCAACGCTATGGTGATCCGTAATCGCTAATCCTTTCAACCCCATAGCCATTGCCTGAGTCATTACATCTGCTGGCGCTAACTTCCCATCAGAATGCAGCGTGTGCATGTGGAAGTTATAGATTCCAGGACAAGTCTCAACGTCAACCTGGCGAAAGATGTCTCGCAGTTGCTGGGCTCCCAGACTCAGGGGAGCAGGTCGATTGTCAGAAAGAACAGCAGAAGACATCACAACGTACTAAAAGTCGATATCGAAAGTTCAAGAAGCAGCGGTCTAGCCTCCATTTTGCCCAAAGCGACCCCATAGGACTTTGTTTTGACTCTGGAGCTAAGTCAAAGGCTTGTTCGGAGCGACTCACAACCTCAGTATTAGGTGCATTACTTACAAAATGTTCACGAAGAGCATGCTGTAAGCCTAAACGGCTCAGAGATTATGAACAGTCACCCCTGCAACAGAAATCACCATTGAGGTACTTGACTTACTTAGTTTAATAGGATCCTCTTCAGATTGCATATTTGGCAACGCATCTTCAAACCAACTTAGCAAGCCAATAAAAAAGGAAGGCTATGGAGCCTTCCCTTTTTATTGGCTATTGAAAACCGTGCTGTGACCCAACCGGCTAGAAGTGAAAGTTCAGCAGCAACCCATCTCTAGACAAGGGCTAGCAACTTACTCAACGTTGAGAAACGGCAGGCTCACTACTTGCTGACACAGCCGGCGACTCCAATTCATTGCGCTCCCGCTCCAAGCGACGCTTACGGGCGTAAAGCTGGATAATCGCTGCCATCGCCACAATCATTGCAAAAATGCTCCAGCTCGCTGCACTGGTGGGGAAACTGTTCTTGAACACCGCTAGCATCACAACGATGACAAAGAAGACAGTGGGGAACTCATTAAACCAGCGAAATTGCTGCCCCGTGAAATCGCATTCATCAGCAGCCAACTGCTTCATTAAACGACGGCAGTAGAAGTGATAGCCAATCAAAATCGCGACACAGACCAGTTTTACCTGAATCCAAAGATCGTTCAAAATCTGCGGTTCGGTGGAAATCAGACAACCTCCCATAACCACCGTCAACGCCAGAGCAGGAGTCATGATGATGCTGTAGAGGCGCTTCTCCATGATTTGATACTGGGCCTTGAGGATGCACTGGGCGGGCTCCGGCTGCTCCATCGCCTCTGCATGGTAGACAAATAGCCTTGGCAGATAAAACATGCCTGCGAACCAGGCCGTAATGCCAACAATATGAAATGCCTTAAACCAGTAGTAAGCCATGATGCAACGGTGAAAATATCTGAGCTTCTTATTTGATCATCACGATACTGGATGATCCAAAGCGATGAATTCCGTTGTGACAGAAGTGTAATGAGCCCCGCCCTAATCATTGGTGAGTTAGAAGCGGAGGCTCTAGATTCAATCCCTAGGCAGCAGGCCGGTTGAACAGAGAATTCAAGTAACACTGGCTGGCACGGCGATCGCTTTCACCGTTTTGCAAAAGAAACAGCGAGATCGCCGCAGAAAAGACACGCTCCTGGTCCCAGTCGGGATAACGCTCCAAATAACGCTCCAAAGACTGATAAAGATCTTCAGGAATTTCAGCCAGGATACTCACTTCTGTTTGCATCTTCATCATTCTCCTAACCGCAACAACTGAGTAACAGAAACGACAAACAATTAACGCAACAACAGGGCCGTTTCCTCACCCATAACCTCTTTCAATCCCGCAGCACAACGCAAAGCAAGCGGATATCTTGCCGACTGTGGTAGAGCACGGCATTGATCATGAAAAAAGCTGTTACGTCCCTGGGAATGAGACAAATATGAGACAGAAGGTACTGAATCTACGGTCTTTATCAGCGCAATCCCCAGGTCAATCAATTGCTTGAATTACTATTGTTTGCCCAGAGCATCAGGCTTTGTCAATAGCCCCCAACTGGAGTAATTCAGCCATTGGGAGCCCTCTAAGACGAAGGAGTCAGGCTTTGCGCTTGTCTCAGCTTTATCGGCTCTATTGCTTACTAGTTGGGGATTTGAGGAAAACTAAGATTCTATCCTTTCTGGCTAAATCACATCAAAAGCTGATGGCTGCGTCCTAGGCTGTGGAAAACTATTTAGAAGCTGTGGATAAATTGCCATGCTCTTGTGGAAACCCTGTGAATGACGTGGGGATTAATCTAGTCCAAATGTGAGACTCAAAATATTTTCCCAATTCTGGGAAATTTATTACTCTGCCTTCAAAAAAATGTCTAGATCACAGAAACGGCTGAATGCAGCTTGACTTTTTATGTAGATGAAGTTGATGAGAAAACCAAAAGCTAAAACAAAACGCGAGTATCAACGAACATCTCAGTTCTGAGCAATACAACCTTAGGGACTTCCCAGGAATAAAGCAGCCGAAATCAAACCGCCCTCTGAGTAGAGCTGCCTTCCCCCCTGGCCCGTTTTACTTCGTCTGGCTGCTGTGAGCTAACGTTCACAGCTCAAGTCCTTTGAAACGGACTAAACAGCCTCTGAAAGAGGATTTCAACCTACTTGAGTAGGCCTAAGATCTTAGCCTGAGAATTTATCCCCACCCGTTCCGGGAAGTCCAATCAGACTGAGTTGGGGATATTTTATTGCTCGGAATTTCCTTAGACAAATCGAGCCTGGGAAAGAAACGTCCCCAGGCTCAATCGTAAAATCCCCTCAAAGGGTCTAGCTAGGAGCGTTACATGTAGCCATGCTCCACAAGAAAACTGGCATCAACTCCTTGGGGATTAGCGCCGGGCATGACCAACAAGCGCTGCACATACTTACCCAGAATGTCCCCCTCCAAATTGACGGCTTCCCCTAAGCTCAGCTTTTCCAAATTTGTCAGGGCATAGGTGTGTGGAATGACGGCGACGCTAAACCAATCTCCGGTGGCATCGCAGTCCGCAATCGTCAGGCTAATGCCATTCACAGCAATGCTACCCTTGGACAAGATGAAGGGCTTAACGCCATCGCTGAGTTGTCCAAAGCGAAGATCCCAAGACGTCGCACTTTGGGAAACAGAGAGTAATTCTCCCTGGCCATCCACATGGCCCGTTACGAAATGGCCACCGAGCTTACTGCCCACTCGCAGAGAAGTTTCGAGGTTGACTGGGTCTGTGGACGATCGCTTCCCCAAAGTCGTTCGGGCCAGGGTCTCAGGCGACACCGAAACAATGAACCCCTGGGCCAAGATAGTTTCCACCGTCAGGCAGGCTCCATCCACCGCAATGCTGTCACCAATCTCGATATCCTTCAAAATCAGCTCAGCGCTATCAGCCTCACAGGCGATGCGCAGCTGATAATCATTGACGGTCTGCAAGTAGCCCAGACCCTGAATCAGACCAGTAAACATAAGTGCTGTGATGAAAGGGCGGTGGCCAAGGAGGTGCAATTCAAGAACGGAAGTATCTAAACCCCAGAACGAGCTAAGAAGAGAAGCAGCGTCGCACTAAGTCTTAATCAAAGAATTACAAAACTTCAGCAGCGCGGCAGCCCAGAACGTCATAATTAAAGAGGCGATCGCCGCTGATGTAGCTCGCGCGAGTTTTAGCGTCTAAACCATGATTGAAATGCAAGTTGACGGGATCGCATTTGATGCCGCAACCATGAGTCCCATTGTAATGCTGACTGATTCCGACGGACGTAGAGCCTTACCCATCTGGATCAGTCAAGACCAAGCCAAGGCGATCAAACTCGCTATTAATGAACAGGTCTCTCCTCGCCCCCTAACCCACGACCTCATGGTCAATATTGTGGAAAGTTGGGATATGGATTTGGAGAAAGTCATTATTCATTCTCTCCAAGACAATACCTATTACGCTCAACTCTGTCTCAAGCAGGGGGAACAGGCTCGAGAAGTCGATGCCAGGCCCAGTGATGCCATTGTTTTGGCTCTGCGCCTCGAAGCCCCGGTTTGGGTCATGGAAGAAGTGATTTCCGATGCCTCTATTCCGGTTAACCAAGATGAAGATGAGCGGGAACGCCAAGAATTTAAGCAGTTTCTGTCCAACCTAAGCCCCGATGACTTCGCCAAATTTGGCAACTAGGCCAAATATTCAGCCTCCCGACAAGCGAATCAATGCAATATCGCCGCTTTGGCAAAACAGAGCTGCCCCTGTCAGTCTTTTCCCTTGGGACGATGCGCAGCTTAGCCAGCGTCGAAGCCATGGCAGCAGTGGTTCAGGCTGGATTTTCTGGCGGCATCAATCATTTCGAAACTGCTCGTGCCTATGGGCAAAGTGAGGCGCTGCTGGGTCAAGCGATCGCCCAGCTGCAACTCCCCCGCGAGCAAATCTACCTCACGACCAAGCTGCTCCCCACTGCGAGCGGAGCAGACATTCGTCAACAATTGGATCAGTCCCTCGAACGTCTTGGCGTGGACTATCTGGATTGCCTGGCCCTCCATGGCATTAACACTTCAGACCATTGGCAACGGTTGCGATCGCCCCAGGGCTGCCTCGCAGCCCTAGAACAAGCAAGAGAAGAAGGGCTCTTTCGTCATCTCGGCTTTTCTACCCATGGACCTCGGGAGCTGATCTGGGAGGTAGTTAATAGCGATCGTTTCACCTTTGTGAATCTGCACTATTACTACTTCTTCCAGCGACATGCTCCCGTAATTGCTCGCGCTGCCGAGCTGGATATGGGCATTTTCATTATTTCCCCAGTTGATAAAGGCGGACAGCTCTACACCCCGCCCGCCGAGCTAGTTGAACAATGTGCCCCCCTAACGCCGCTGGATTTCAACTACCGCTTCCTGTTGAGCGACCCTCGCATCAGCACCCTTAGCTTAGGGGCGGCAGTGCCATCGGATTTGGAAGCGGCCTTGGCGATCGCCGACCAGACTGCTCCCCTTTCAAAAATTGAGCAAAACATCGACCACAAACTGAACCAGGCTCAGACCGTAAATCTGGCTAGCGACCAATGCAGCCAATGCTACCAATGCCTTCCATGCCCTGAAGCCATCAACATTCCAGAAATTCTGCGTCTGCGTAACATGACGGTTGCCCATGGCATGACCGAGTTTGGTCAATACCGCTATCGCATGTTTGAAAATGCGGGCCACTGGTTTCCAGGAAGAAGGGGCGATCGCTGCACGGACTGTGGCGACTGCCTCCCCCGCTGCCCAGAACAACTAGATATCCCCAATCTCTTGCGAGACAGTCACAAACGCATCAAGGGTCAAAATCGCCGCCGACTCTGGGAAGACTAGTTATAGGCGGTATCCAGACCGAGTTTCAATCGGTCCTCAGTTAGGTCGGCTAGGTCCATTGCACCCCATTATCTCCAGTAGGGGAGAATCCTGAATTACAAGGATGCTGATGTAAAAACAAACACAGCAAAATCCCCATCCAACTGATTTGTGCTGTCATTCAGCGGCACTGGTTGCGTCCTACCCGTCACCCAACCTCAATCACCTCTCGCTCATGCCTCTTCCTACCAGAAACTATCGCAACGCTATGGAACCCCTTGTAGAACAAGAGGTCAAGCGTCAAATTAGTCAGCTTTCTCCCAGCGCCATGCGCAGCGTCAATCCTTCTGACGTCGTCGCCTATGCGCTAAATTTCTTGCCAGCCCTCTACGCCACCACAGAAGAAGGCTGGACCTGGCAACAAACCCGTGCTCAGAAGGAACTCCAAGGACAAATTAGTGAAGCGGTATGCCAGGGCTTAATGGTGGTTCACCAAGCTCCTCAACGCTCTGAATCCCGCCTCTACTCTGCTGAAGACAGCCTCTTCGACGCGCAGAAGTCCCTCAAGGAACTCTCCATTTGCCTCGGAGCCCCCAATCTCACCTGGGGCAGCTTAGTCCCCACGGTTAAACGCGCCCTACTCCAGGCTGCCCAGCAAGCCATCCACCAAGCCAGCCGCTCGGCCTAGCGGTTCAGTCGCCCCCTAGCAAGCCATCTTCCTTAGAGGTTGTTTGAGAATTCGGCCAAGCGCCAAATTTGAAACTTTGACCCGCAATGCAACGTCGGAATTCCGGTCAGTTTGGCAGCACCATAGGTCATCCTGCTCCAACTAGAAGCCTTGCTCAAACAACCTCTTAAAATCTCTCCAGTTTCATCAGGCTTTGAAGAAATAGTTTTTAATCCAAATACTTGCCCCAAACAGCCCGTTCATGAACTCTTGCTGAAACTGGCACTGTGAACAACACGGTTTTTCGACAGAGTTGCTATAAAGGTCTTAGGGAAAATACACATTTCTTTTGGTTGAGGAAATGTAAGCCTTGCCCCAAGCAAGGTTGTATGAACCTAGAAATTTGCGAGATGTGTTCTTATCACTGGGCGTCTTCACACCTAAGGCTTCATATAAAGAATCTGCCTCGCAACCATTCAACTCCTTCGACCCGCTTCTGCCTGGGCTGTTTATGAAAGCAACAAAAGCAAAATGTACCTGGGTAAATGTCATGGAAACCCTGGTCATCGAAGAAGTGGAGCGCCAGTTCCGCAAATTTTCTGCTAAGCAGCAATCCTTCATTGCACCTGATGCAGTAACAACCTATGCTCTGAACCGGCTAGAGCCGCTCTATGCAAATAGCCAGAAAGGCTACGAATGCCAAGAGCAGCGCGCCCGTGAAGAATTCGGCAGCAATATTGAGATGGCCGTGCGCCAAGGCATTGCAGCGGTGGAGCGAGATCCTCTGCGTTCCGCAGAGCCCATTAAGGTCAAGACCGATAGTCAGGCAGAGCAAGCACTCCGGGCCATGCAGAAAATCCTGCAACGTAAGGATCTAGACTGGGATAACCTTCCGGACGCTCTCGAAGAAGCCTTGAATGGTGCAACTCATGGGGAGGTCACTTGGCAGCCCCGCAATGCGAACTCATCCGCCCACCGGCATTTGGATTGGACCCAGGGGGGAATGCGATCGCGCTACTAAATCATCGTGCCTCCCCAAACCTTTCCAAGACTATGTTGTTTCCCAGCTTTAGACAGCAGCAGGCATTGCAATATCGTTCGACCAGCCAAGGCAATCTCCACAGCCCGCTGAATCGGCTGCGACTATTGCCTGGGTTTATTTTGCTGATCGGCTCTCCTGCATTCGCTCAAGTCTCTGAGAGCCAAGAAATTCAAACCGATATCAGCCCGATTAAGACAGAGTCTGCGGGAAACAACTTTACGTCCCAAGAGCTCAATAACTTTCCAGCAGATGAATCTGCTGACTTGAACCTCACTCCCTTGGAGCCTCTAGAAGAGAACAGCAACTCAAGCGAACAATCCCAAACTCAAGCGAACCTAGATTCTCCACCGTCCCCAGAAATGGCTGCAACTCTGTGTGATGGCACAGCTCAAAGCCTCTCGGGTCAAATCATCATTACTTCCGAAACCGTCTGCCAGTCGGGCCTAACACCTCCCAGCCTATGGTGGACAAAGGAGCAGGTGGCTCAAGAATTACGCACCAGCGGCAAACTCGTTAATAATTGGTCCGCCCAGCTCAAGACATCAGAGGCACCGGGGCAAGTTCGTCTCGTGGTGAACCCTCAGCTGTGGAGTCTGATGGACTATTTTGAGCGTTATGACTTTGTGAGTAACTTTGGCTTAGCAGCAAGGGGGTTTGGTTATCACACGGAGATTTACAACACCAAGGGAACTCGTCTAGCAAGCTATATGTGTCAGGTGCAGGATAGTCCCGACAACTTGGGCTCAAATTGCAAGATGAATCTGGGCTCATCTCTGAATTTTGGCTCTCGGGGCAGTCGCAAGAGCTTCTTGTAGCGATCGCCGCCTCCATTCATACAGCCTTAAACCAGAGACCCAGGGACAAATCATCGTCTCTGGGTCTCTGGTCTTCAATCCACAAAAATTCGCTAGAAATCAGCATTCATAGGGGTTCTGGGGAAAGGAATCACATCGCGGATATTGCCCATGCCGGTCATAAACTGCACGAGGCGCTCAAAGCCCAGGCCAAAGCCCGCATGGGGCACGGTGCCGTAGCGGCGCAGGTCCAAATACCACCAGTAGTCTTCCTTGGGCAGACCCGCTTCGACAATGCGGCGCTCCAGCACGTCTAGGCGCTCCTCTCGCTGGGAACCGCCGATGATTTCGCCGATGCCGGGGGCGAGCACGTCCATGGCCCGCACGGTTTTGCCGTCATCACTGAGGCGCATGTAGAAGGCTTTGATTTCCGTGGGGTAGTCGGTGAGGATAACGGGCTTTTTGAAGACTTCTTCGGCCAGGTAGCGCTCATGCTCGGATTGGAGGTCGATGCCCCATTTGACGGGGTAGTCGAACTTGCGATCGCACCCTTCCAGCAGCTCCACGGCCTTGGTATAGGTCAACCGCTCAAACTCATTGTTGATGATGTTCTCGGCGCGGGCGATCGCTTCTTTATCAATGCGCTGGTTAAAGAACTCCATATCCTCAGGGCAATGCTTCATCACATAGCTGAAGATGTACTTGAGGAATTCCTCGGCCAGGTTCATATCCCCTTCCAGGTCACAGAAGGACATCTCCGGTTCCACCATCCAGAACTCGGCCAAGTGGCGGGAGGTATTGGAGTTCTCAGCGCGGAAGGTGGGGCCAAAGGTGTAGACATTGCTGAAGGCTGTGGCCATAATTTCCGCTTCCATCTGGCCGCTGACGGTGAGGTAGGCGGGGCGACCAAAGAAGTCTTTGCTGTAGTCGGGCTTGCCCTCTTTATCAGTGGGGATTTTAGTCGGGTCGAAGGTGCTGACGCCGAACATTTCGCCTGCGCCCTCGCAGTCGCTGGCGGTGATGATAGGGCTATGGACCCAAAGGAATTCGCGCTCGCGGAAGAATTCATGGATGGCCTGGGCACAGGCGTTGCGCACACGCATTACCGCGCCGAGGGTGTTGGTACGGGGGCGCAGGTGGGCGATGGTGCGGAGGAATTCAAAGGAATGGCGCTTCTTTTGCAGGGGGTAGTCTTCGGCGGCGCTGCCAAAGACTTCGATGGCGCTGGCCTGCATTTCAATGCGCTGGCCCTTGGCGGGGGATTCGACGAGCTTGCCCTCGATAGCGACGGAGGCTCCGGTGTTCATGGCGGCGACGGCGTCGGCGTAGCCGGGGACGGAGGCATCGATGACGACTTGGATGCCTTTGAGGCTGGAGCCGTCGTTGATTTCAGCGAAGGTGAATTTCTTTTGCTCGCGTTTGGTGCGCACCCAGCCTTTGACGGTGACGGTTTCGTCGGGTTGACCGTTGCGGAGGCAGTCGAGAATGCGGCGGGTGGCGGGGCTGGAGGTCATTGGAGCTAAGAGTGTCGCGATTACTGAGAGTCTGTCTGTGACATTATTGCTTAGGTTTTGAGCGATCGCCCGGAAAGTCTAGCTTTTCCGACTCATTCGTAGAAGATGATGTGGTTCAAGCTGTTCGGGACTGGGTTGCTGGGGCAAGCTGCCCTAGCGTAGGTGGTCACGCTCCATGGTTACGATGGCATTGAGAATGTCATCCAAGATGCCACTGTCAACAGCGTTCCAGACTAGATCCAATCGAATGTTGAAATACTGATGAGCTAGCCGATTGCGGAAATCTTTGACAACTTGCCAGTTGATGTCAGGATGCTCAGCCCGCCAAGCGTCTGGTAGCTGTGCTGTGGCGTCGCAGAGGGTCTCGAAGTTGAACAGAACCGCTTCCTGAGTTTTGCTATCTGCCATAAAGGCTTCTTGTCCGGACTCAGTGTAGGTCTGGATTTTGAGGATTGCGGTGCGAATGTAGTCGATGTATCGCTGGGGAGGAGCTGTCATAGCGCGACGATGTCTTGGCTGACGCTGTGGCCAATGTATTGATCTTCCAAGGTGTCATCGAAGCCAATATCGACGGGAAAGCCCAGGAATTCTTGCAGTTCGCAGGCGAGGGAGGATGGGAAAAGGGGCGTGACTTTCTCAATGTCGTAGGTGCAAATAAAGTCGATGTCGCTTTTTGGGGTGGCTTCTTCTCGGGCAACGGAGCCAAAGATACGGATGTTGCTGGCTCCGTGGCGGGCGCAGATATCGATGATGGATTGTCTGTGTTGCTTCAGGAAGGTGAGGGTTGGAATGGGAGGCGATTCGATTGAGGCTGTTTGGGGCTGGATTGCTGGGGCCATTGTTGGGTTGGCTGGCGACTATTTCTCTATTTTACGGTGCGCTGTTGAGAGGAGCTGCTACGGAGGTCGAGCTGATTGTGGGAATGGAAGCTAATCGGTAGCTTTAGAGCTGCGAATGGATTGAGGCTGGATATTCGGCGATCGCCCGGAAAGTCTACATTTTCCGATTGGTTTAGGCTCTTACAGCCAAGAAACCAATCACGATAGGGCTACAAAGCCTGAACTGACTTTGTACACTTGTAGGGAGTAACACACCCATTGCGTCGTTTCATGGAGCTCCCGACATCATGACGCCCCATTTAGAGTCAGAGCTATTGGCCTTGCCTGCTTCTGAAAAAGCTGCCGTTGTTCAATTGCTACTGCAAAGCTTAAGCGGTGCTTGGATGGGGATTGAAAGCACAACCGGCGTTTGTGGGGGAGAAGCACGGTTAGCAGGAACGCGGATTCCGGTCTGGGTATTGGTTCAAGCAAGACGCTTAGGCAGTACTGAGGTTGAGCTATTGGGCAATTACCCCATGCTGAATGCTGCGAAACTTGCTCAAGCTTGGACCTATGCCAAGGTGAATGCTGAGGAAGTTGAGCAAAGCATTCAAGAAAATGAGGCGGCGTAAGTCAGGGCTCGCTTAATTCAATGGCTAAGCTATATGCGGATGAACAGTTCCCTCGTAAGTCAGCGGAACATCTACGAGAGCTAGATCATGATGTGCTGACGGTGCAAGAGGCTGGTCAGGGTAATCAAGCCATTCCCGATGATGAGGTTTTAGCGTTTGCGACAGCAGAAGAGCGGGCTGTGGTGACGCTGAATCGGCGCGATTTCATTCAGCTGTACAGGCACAATGCTGACCATGTAGGAATTGTGGTCTGTAAGGATGATGCTGACAAGATTCGCTTAGCCGAGCGTGTGGATCAGGCAGTGCCGCTTGAGGAGCCGCTCGCTGGAAAGTTGGTTCGAGTCAATCGCGGCAATTAGAACTGCACAATTGCCAGTCCGAAAATAGGGCTGAAGCTGAAAGAGCGGGGTTAGTCAGTTATGAAAGGCTGGCGATCGCCGTCTGGTAGATATTCGGGAGATCGCCCGGAAAGTCTTTCTGAATGTCTGAGTGAGATGGCTTGTTTGGATCTAAATTTCCAAATTTGTGGCAGTCATTCTAAATATGTGAATGCTAGGCCCAACGAGTCAGCCCAACCTTACATGCTCCGTCAGCTCAACACCTGGTTCAAAAGAAAACCTCCCCAAACAACGGATCCCCAAGATCCGATTAATGATGATGCTCTGCCCCCCATAGAAAAACTGTTGGCAGATATTGAGATGCTTTCAGCTACGGATCCAGAGGCCGTAGAGTTAGCAGTCTTGTACGACAAACTGGGGCGGGCCTACATCCAACAAGCTGATCGATACGAGGTCTATTACTCCGCAGTTGCCAAACCCGTTGTTGAGGCATTTCAGCAGGCGGCAGCAGGCTACAAGCGCCAAGGCAATATTAATGCAGAGGCTGCAGCGCTCAATCGACTGGCCAGTTCTTACAATGCTGATTCAAAATTCACGGAAGGACTACAGGCGGGGAAAGATGCACTCACAACAGCGAAAGTCGCAGCAAGTCCCTGGCAGAAGATGACAGCCTTCGCCGAGATGGGCAACGCTGAGCTATACCAAGGAAAGGCTCATAAAGCACTGCGTTACTACAAGAAATCACTTCGAATCGCAAAATCGATCCACGATCCTCGAAGTGCAGCTATTGCTCTAAGCAATATCGGGATTTGCTGGTTTCATCAAGAAATTTACAGTTGGTCAATTCGGTCCACCAATTCTGCACTGAAGATATATCGAAGAATAGGCGATCACTCAGATGAGACTCGCTGTTTAACGAGCATCGCAGACGTGTACGCGAAGATAAAGCGACGAAAACGAGCGCTCAAATACCTTCAGCAAGCCTTAGCCATTCAGCATGAGGCTGAGGATCAACATGGAGAGGCCGCAGCTTTAATTCGGCTGGGGGATTTTTACTTATCATCCAAACAGCTTGAGAAAGCGCTGGACTTCTATCAACATTCCTATGAGCTAGCGAAGAAGATTGGTGACAGAAGAGGCGAAGCCTATGCGT
This sequence comes from uncultured Pseudanabaenaceae cyanobacterium, assembly GCA_937949725.1. Lineage (GTDB taxonomy): Bacteria > Cyanobacteriota > Cyanobacteriia > PCC-9006 > JAAUQQ01 > JAAUQQ01. The sequence continues at coordinate 5,425 of CALECT010000172.1, read as the reverse complement.
CAAGCAGCATTGGCAATGCTTACGCATTGATGAATCAATTACAACTGGCGATTACATACCTTCAACGCTCTCTCAAAATATTCGAGGAAATTGGTGAACGATATGACCAAGCAGCCACAGTCGAACATTTGGGTCGCGTCTACTACCACTTAGACCCACAAAATCCTCAAGCGATAAATTGCCTTCAGCAGTCCATTGTTGTACGACGTGAAATCGGTGATTATCATGGTGAAGCTATAGCGCTGTGGTACCTGGCCGGAGTCTACGTCGGGCAGGGAGATGACTTAAGCGCCAAGCAAGCCTTGGAACAAGCCAAAGCGATTGGCTTAGAGATAAATGATGCAGATATCATTAATCAATGCCGGGGGGCTGCTGAGAGACAAGATAGAAAGCTTAAAGTTCAAGCTCGCCAATCTCCTCTTTTTGAGCACAAATCATCGCAACGACCCTTCAAAGAGACAGAAGCTTTTGATCCTGATAGGGTCGCTGTCTACAAGTCTTTGCCCATCTGGGTCTGGTTCCTTTTCGTTGGCGGTGGTCTCTTCATGCTGCTCATCTGGGTCTTTGATTAACGTGCAATTGTGTCGTTGATCCGAACCTGCACACCATCTAATAGCACGGTCCTTCAAGTGCGACCTCGCCCGTATCTAGAACAACATCCTCATAGATGGTTGCGATCGCCACCTCGACATCCACACTCTCCAACCGCACCACCTCCCCTTCTTCAAACGCCTCATAGATCCAGAAACGCCCCTCACCCCGCCGCAAACACTCCACCCCCATCGACTCATAATCCACCAAGACATACTCCTAGAGCGTTTCGCTGCGCTGAAGCTCCCGAAACTTCTTGCCTCGGTCCTTAGATGCAGTTCCCGGTGAAAGTACCTCGACAATCAGCGTCGGGAAACGGATGAGCTTCGTGGCTAACTGGTCGCGGCGATCGCAACTCACCACCAAATCCGGGTAATAATAAGGCCCTTCATCCCGCACCTGAACCTTGGCATCCGACATATTGATGCGGCATTCCCGAGCCTTTACATGGGGATACAACGCTCTCAACAAATTAATCGCCAAGTCATTGTGGGGCAACGTGCCCCCCGTCATCGCTGTGATTTCGCCGTTGTCGTACTCATAGCGAAGCTCCTGCTCCGCCTCCCAAGCCAGATATTCCTCGGCTGTCATCACTGGAGAGGTCGAGAATTGGGGGCTGGCAATCATCGCTTTCGTCTCCCTTGCTGCAACGATCCTAACCCAATGCTCAGCAACTTATAATTCGCTTCAGCCATCTCAACAGGCCCACCCCTCAACAACCGACCTCTCCCCCATCTCCCAGCAGATTGTCTAGACTAAAAGCTTCAGCCTCAGAGTCTCCCGCATGCAAATCGAGATTCAGCAAATCGAAGCTCGCAAAGCCGCCCTCGAAGCCGCCCGAGCCGAACTCAAGACCCACTTCGTCGGCATCGACAAAATCATCGATGACCTCCTGGATTACATCCAGATCTGGTATCTCATGCCAGACCTCCTCAGCCGCCCCATCATCGTCAACCTCTGGGGCATGACCGGCGTTGGCAAAACTGACCTCGTCCGCCGCCTAGTCAAATGCCTCAACTTCCAGGACCGCTTCGTCGAAATTGAGCTGTCCAACGTCGATACAACCTCCTGGCAAAGCTCCGTCTCCGCCATCCTCGGCAATCACGAAATCCACGACGAAAAGCCCGCCATTGTCCTCTTCGACGAAGTCCAACGCTTCAACACCCTCAACCCCGACGGTACTCCCATTCGCAGTACCAAATTCACTGACTTCTGGGAGCTGCTCAGCGACGGCAAACTCTCCAAGAAAACCAAAGAAAACCTCGACTACTACATCCAGGACTACCTCTTCCAGCAAAAGGACATCAAGCGGCGCAAAGCTCGAGGCGAGGAGGATATCGACGAAAGCCCCACCCTAGAATTCTACGAAGCTGAGCAGCTCAAAAGCATGCTGCAACTGGACCAGGACATCAGCGACATCGCCGACATGCCCCGCTCCAAAATCATCGAGCAAATCAAGCAGGCCAAGCGACAAAAGAAGGTCTACGAACCCGTCAACCATGCCAAGACGCTGATTCTAATCAGCGGCAACCTGGATGAGGCCTTCACCATGGCCACCCAGACCTCGGAATCCGACGTGGATGCCGATATCTTCCATGCCTTCACCAAGAAGGTGACCATGGTAGATATCAAAAACGCCCTCAGCCGCAAATTCCGCCCCGAGCAGGTCGCCCGCTTCGGCAACATCCACCTGATTTACCGCAGCCTCTGCAAGACAGATTTTGAGCGACTAATTGCCAATGAAATAGATCGCATCTGCAACAACGCCCAAGAAAAATTCGGCGTTAGCATCAGCGTCGATGCCTCCCTGCACAAACTGATCTATCGCAACGGCGTCTTCCCCGTCCAAGGCGTCCGCCCGGTGTTTTCCAGCGTGGTGGATATCCTCGAGACCAACCTATCGAAGTTTCTGTTTAAGGCCCTGATGGGTGGGCAATCTAGCATTGCGATCGCCTACGACTTCGACAAATCCGAAATTGTCGCCACCATCGGAACCGCCGAGGCCCTGCATATTCCCTACGTGGGCCGCGTCGATAAGATTCGCCAAAGCAACCTGCAAGACACCATCGCCAACATCAGCGTCCATGAATCTGGCCATGCGATCGCCTACATGGTCCTCTTCGGCCTCGCCCCCCTCCAACTCAAATCCCGCCTCGCCAACAGCTACGCTGGCGGCTTCACCTTCCCTCACCAGATCCACGAAACCCGCCAAAGCATGATCCACAAGATCAAAATCTTTCTCGCCGGAGGCATTGCCGAAGAAGTCATCTTCGGCCGAGACAACGCCTCCATTGGCCGCAGCCACGATCGCACCCAAGCCACCCTCCTGGCCATGGACTTTGTGCGCAAGCACGGTTTCAACGAAGCCTTCCAGGCCAACTACACCCTGGAAGACGGCTACGCCATGAACAAAGACCGCAGCGACATCGACATCGAAAAGATGATCGCGGAGCTGGCGGTGGAAACAGAAACGTTGCTGGTCGAGCACAAAGCGCTGCTGCAAACCCTGTCCCAGAAGTTGGCCATCACTGGAAATCTGGATGCCGCGACAGTAGCCAGCGTGGGCGAAGCCCATGGTCTGAATGTTGAAGTGAAAGAAGAGGGCTTCTTGAAAATTGCCCCTTATCACGACAGATTGGGGAATTGATCTGCGGCAATTATTCATCTCCTGCCATTGCCGAGAATTGAGTGGCGGCGATGTCCCCTGCCACCAGGGGGTAAATCCCCTGGCTAAGAGCGAAAGCCTACTGAAGTAGGCTGCAATCCCTGAAGACCAGATTCACTAAAGCAACCCAGCCCCTTGCGCAGGAGGACAACCTTACAGCGCATGACACGCTTCGTCCTCCTTGAGCGGGGTTTGGGGCTGGCCCCAAGGCTGTCCTGATTTGCTTCTTGTGGTTTATGGCCGCAGTTAACCCGCCCAGGTCTTCAAAAACCACCCCAACACAATCCCCAACCCCCCAAACCGCACCGCCTGCCAAAACACCTCCCGCAATCCATCCCAAGAAAACAACTCACTCTCCAAACTCAACTCCACCTGACTCAACTCCGCCTCCAACGCCTCCAGCTCCTTCTTCAACTCCGGGCTAGGCGGACTGGCCTGAAGATTTGCTTGCTGAGCCTCTAACTCATCGCGACGGCGATCGCCCCCCCGCACCTGGGCATACCGCTTATCAAACTCGTGAAACTTCTCCCGCAACGCCTCCATAGCCGGGTCCAACTCAGCCCAGTCGATCCTAGGCTCAGATTGATCAGCAGAATTCGAACCGTTGCGCCGAGGCATGGGACAGAATAGGGATAAGACCCAATGAATGTAGCCCACTAGCGGCAAAAACAGCTATGGCCCCCGCCTCTAACCCAGCATCTGCTCCTGCATCTGGCTCCCAAAAACTCACCCCAAAAGATATCTTCGGCAGCACTAGCATCAAGAGTCCTCTCCAAGCCAAAGTCGAAGGTCTCAGCGACCAAGAGCTAGCCCAGGCCCTGATGGAGCGCCTCACCCTCGCCGAAGCGAACTGGCACAGCAAAAAATCTAACCGTGCAATTCGAGCAAAGGAACAGGTCGCTGCTGCACTGATTTATCTACTCAAAGGCGACAAAGAGGAGGCATTGCCTCGGCTAGAGCAGGCCGTGGCCTGGTTAAATCGATCCATTTCTGCACCGCCTTGTCCAGACCATGGCGATCGTAAATAACCTAGGCCAACCAACTTCATACCGCCACAAAGCTCCCTCCTGGGAGGGAGTCAGGGTGGGTCTGCCTTGCATCAAGCCCAAGCCAACAGCCGACCCACCTCTACCTCCTCCAAGGAGGAGAATCTGTTGGGGTTTTGGAACGTCTCAACGCCTACCTATCCACTACGCTAACAGCGATAACGTTCCACGATTGCCATCCAGCCGCGCCCTAACCCCCAACGGCAAACAGGCATTCACGCCATCGTGGCCAAAGGGCAGCTCTGCCACGATGGGAATATTCAGGTCAGCCAAGCGATCGCGCAAAACCTCCACCACATCCAAACTGGGAATCCCCCCAGGCGGCTCACACTGGCTAAACCGCCCCAAGGCGATGCCCGCAACCTTCTCCAAAGCCCCCATCATCCGCCACTGCGTCAGCATTCGATCCAGCCGATAAGGCGCTTCCCCCACATCCTCAATCGCCAAAATCACGCCTTCCAAACCCGGCTGAGCCGTGGTCCCCAACATGTGAGTCCCCACCGTCAGGTTGGCAGGCAGCAACAGCCCCTCCGCCTTACCGCTGCACCAACTTTCCCCTCGCAGCGGAGCCAAGTCGCGCTTGCCCTCTACCCAGTCGAATAGCCGCTGGATCGACCAAGCCGGTTCACTCGCGATCGTCGTTAGCAGCGGCCCATGCACCCCAGAAATGCCCTGCTGCCCCAAGCTCCACAGCAACGCCGTCACATCGGAAAACCCAATCAGCCACTTAGGTTCTGCGGTTGGTTCAAGCTGAGGCCACTCCCAATCCTCTAGCAACCGCGCCGCACCATAGCCACCGCGAACGCAAAGTACGCCCTTGCAATCCGGATCTGACCAAGCCTGTTGAAGCTGCTTGCGCCGCTGGGCATCTGTTCCCGCAAGGTACCCCCAACGCCCGTCATAGCCCGATGCTAGCTCCACCTGATAGCCCCGCTGCCGCCACAGCGCGACTCCCTGCATAAAGGCTTCTCGCTCCCGCAAAGTGCCGCTAAGGGCCACAGCAACGAGGCGATCGCCAGGCTTAAGCGCCGGGGGAATAGTGAGGGAAGCAGAAAGGGAAGAACTCCCCGAAGAACGGTTCACGGCAGGCCTACTAACAATCTTGCAAAAGACGAGACCCATC
>CALECT010000171.1 GCA_937949725.1 uncultured Pseudanabaenaceae cyanobacterium | reverse complement strand
CGATGATGAGGCCGAGGTAGCCGTAGCGCAGGAATTTTTCACGCTCGCCATCCACCGTATCCCAATAGCTCCGTTCAGAATCAATATCAATACAGCCTTTCTGACATCCCACACAGGCACTCTTCTCCTGGGCGATCTCTTCTGCTGGCGTCCGGCACATGGATTGGGGCAGATAGCCCCAAGCTGCGCGGCTGGTGAAAATGCCACCAGGCATACTGTAAACACGCTGCACCGGAGCCATGGGACAGATGTAGTTACACCAAGTTTTGCCACCAAAGAGGCTACCCACCAGTAACGCCGCCGCCAAGGTCAGCAACAGCCAGATTGCTAATCCAACCCGGTTAGAATCAATCAGCCACAGGCGCATGCAGAGCCCTAGAAATAGCAGACCCAGCTGTAAGCCACTGTAATTCCTGCCGAGCCAGGAGCGAGGTGAGACCAGGGGAGCCTTTCCCGATCTCGGATTGCGTCGCTGAAATCCCAGCATGGCGGGAATTTGAGAGACCAAACTCAAGGGACAAATCCGTCGCCAAACCTCATGTCCAAAAATTAGCAGCGTTGCCACCGAAAAGGGAACGACCAGGCCCCAAAAGATAGGTGGCCCTAGAAAATAGACCTCTGGGCGGGACAGGCAAGCTGTCTGGTAAGGCACACAGTTGCTTAGAACATGCTCACCATGGAGGGAGGCATAGTCTGGAAAGCGGGCAGAGATGGCAGGTGAAATGGGGTCGTAGAATAGCAGGCCAATCAGCAGCAGCCAGCTAGCCAGCGCCAGCCAGCGGGCCAGGAGATACTGTCGCTCCGGTATCTGTGTGAGCTTCCCAGCGATGCGGCTGAGCATGATTAAGTTGTACCTGAGTTGAGGTTTGGGAGGCTGCGAGCGCCTCTCAGCGACGGATACTCTAATGGAGCAATCCGTAGATATACTCAACTCCTACCGATGCTCCTAGGGGAAACCGGACTGCAAAACAAGGCTTAAACTCTGCTTTACAAGGCATCAAGCATCCATCTGAATGATGCCCATCATGCCCCGCTCTTCATGGTCAAGAATGTGGCAGTGGTAGACCGTTTTGCCGGGAAAGTCGGTGAACTTGACCCGCAGCCGCAGTATTTCACCCGTCTTTACTAAAACCGTATCTTTCCAGGCTCGAAAGGTCTCTGGCTGGCCATTGCGACTCACCACCTGAAACGGATTGACATGGAGATGGAAAGGATGGTCCATGACGCCGGTATTGCGGATCTCCCATTCCTCAACGGTGCCCAGCTTGACGCGTGTATCAATGCGATCTGGATCAAAGGATTTGCCATTGACCAAGAACACCATGCCCTGACCGGGAACCATGCCGTGGTTGAGGCTGAAACTGCGGGTTTGGCTGGGCTGGGCGAGGGCTGCGATGGGGATGAGCTGCCTGGGAAGGGCTGTGACATTGGTATTACTAGCAGTGCCATAGTTCAACCTGGCCAGCACTTGATTCTCCGAGCCGCTGCCACGGCTACCGCCGTGATGACCCATCATGCCCATGCCCCCACGACGGTAGGGCAAGTTCATTAGCTTAAAGCTCTGCTCCTGGGTCACTCCGGGCTGGGCCTGCACCAGCACATCCGCTCGCTCTCCGGGGACCAGCAACAGCTCAGAGAGTTGCACAGGCGCTTCTAAAGGATGACTATCGGTGCCAATTAGATAGAGCGGATGCTCTTCTAGTGCTAAGCGATAAAATCGAGCATTGGAGGCGTTGACGAACCGTAGCCGCAGTAGGCCGCTGGCGGGCATCTCCCAAATCGGATTGACTTCGCCATTGACTGTCAACAGTCCCCCTTCTCGACCCGCCATCAGCCCCGTCTCCCAAGCATTTGTGGCCTGCCAGTTTTCCGCTGTGGAGAAATCTTTAAGGAAAACACATTCCTCCTGGGCCGCTTGAATTTCCGGTCGTTCATCCACCACGCCGCGCACTACGATCATGCCGCCCAGACCACCCAATATTTGCTGGGCTACGGTGCCGTGAGCGTGGGGGTGGTAATAGACCACGCCGCCAGGATGGTCGGTAGGAATCTGAAACTCATAGGTAAAGGTTTCGCCGCTGGCAATTTTGCGAAACACGTCATCACCCGTGCCCGTGGGCGGGATATGGAGCCCGTGAAAGTGCAGATTGGTCGTCTCTGCCAAAACATTGGTAAAGCGGATACGAACGGTATCGCCAGGGCTGGCTTCAATGCGAGGGCCTGGAATTTGACCGCTATAGCTATATAGAAGTCGCTCCTGTCCAGCCATGTTCACGTAACTAGGGCGAGCATCCATCGCGACTTCCACCAGCCCCTTGCTGCGGGTAATTTGGAGCGGAGCGATGGGGGCCGCTGGGTCGCTGCTCTGTACAGCGCTTCCCTGGGCATTATTACGAGCGCATTGGCTCAAGAGAATGCTGCCTGCACCCAAAGCTCCGAGGCTAATCAATTGACGACGATTCATGGGGAGGACTCCAGTTCTTCGCTAGTTCTTCGCTGGAAACTGCTAGACGCCATGTTCCTGGAAAACGGTAGTGTTTCCAGCTTGATCAAAGGTCAGCGTGGCGTAGGGCTCTACGGTGTCGCCCGATTCCATTCCCGGCGAGCCAATTGGCATTCCTGGCACGGCAATACCGGCGATATCAGGCTTTTCGGTCAACAGGCGAACAATATCCGCTGCTGGAACATGGCCTTCAACGACATAGCCATTGACGAGGGTGGTGTGACAGGACGCCAGCTCCTGAGGCAAACCAGTCTTGGCTTTGATAGCATCCATACTCTCAATCACATTGTCCTGGGTTTGGAACCCTAAGGCCTGCATTTGCGCTAGCCAAGCTCCGCAGCAGCCACAGGTGGGTGAGCGATAGACGACGAGTTCCGCGTTGGGGAGGCTGGCGACTTGAGTTGCGATCTCCTGGTTTGCTTGATTGTTGCTGGTGTCAAGCGATTGAGGGTTCGTACAGGCAACGGTGAGGAGGGCGATCGCGCCAGCCAGCACAAGGGTGCGGCGCAATGTGAAAGTAAGAGATCGAAATAGGATAGACATAATAAATTTGAATGTTTCTTGGCCCTCTATTCTGGCTTCTCTATTCCTCTGTGAAGGGTGAGAGAGTAAGGAAAGGTCTGTCGAAGTACTCTTCTAAAGGAATCCAGCTAGAAGCACTGAAAGAAGACTCTAACAAGCTTTAAAATGATAGTTATCTACGATGAAATAAAGATGAAAAGTAAGTCTTTTAGCCTACGTGGCCTACAGCCATTTCGAGAATGAAGCTGTGAGCAGAACGCGCGCTTTCAGACGTCGGCTCCATCTCCACAGTTGTGACAACCTCCTGAATGCCCAGGGAGATGCCCCAGGTTAGTGACTGCTAATGGGCATGGCGTCCATGATCTGAGCGCTGAGCTGCAAACCAGGCATGAAGGGCTTTGACTAATACATCTGACTGGGCGGTGTAGCGGATTTGCCCACCTCCTGATGTAGGGCTATAGGCTATCTGGATGGCCGAGTACCCAGCGCTCAGTTCTGATAATCCCGGCATTGCTTTGCCATGGATTGTCGCTGGATCTGAAAAGTCACCGGCTTGGAATTTGGTAGCTTCTTCTTTTAGATGAACTTGGATTAAGTCAATCTGGGCTTGATTCTGTGGGTCATCGGCCACTACGGTTTGCAGACCACCATCGGCCTTGGGCTCAAAGCTGTGAGTGGTTTGTTCCAAATCGAAGGGCATGACCTGGGCTCCTTTAGCAGCCACTTCGGCCTGACGATCCCCCTTCTGCCGCCAAACCTGAAGGCCGTGGCTGAGGCTGGCCCCCGCGACCACCACAGCAAACGTTGCTAATATTCCGATGACAACTTTCTGTTGCCTGCCCAACTTATGGACTCTCATGGATTGCCCTCACCAAAATCGTTAATGCTTCACTGACCGACTGCCGCTGTTCTGCCGGAATATGAGCTAGCACCCGTTCAAACTTTTGCTGTCGTGCTGTTGCCAGCTCCTGGGCGGCCTTTTGCCCAGCTGGGGATAGCAGAATCTCAACCAGCCGCCGATCCATTGGACTGCGGCTGCGCTCAATCCACACTCGGTCTTCCAGAATTTTCACGAGGCGGCTGACAGAACTTTTCTCAAGTCCCAAGCGCTGAACCAGCTCGCTTTGGGAGAGCGGCTGTTCAGGCGATAGTTCCATCAGGGCATGGGCTTCGGTCACCGTGACGTGTTGGCCGCAGGGTGTTTGTTCCAGGCGATGTAGCCCAAAGGCCCTAATTAGGGCAATAAGCTGCCCCTGGAGATCAAGGGAGGTTGAATGGAGCAAATTAGTTCAGCTTTGCAACAGTTCGATGATACAACTACTTGCCTAATGATGATCTCAGGTCTGAGATTTTCTCATGACTTTGCTCAAGCTCCTGCTTGCATCACTGCTGACCCTCAAGATGTGATGGGAAGCGACCAATTACGACTTTGGGTCAATCGAGTCCCCCTAGCCAGAAACTCCCCTATAAACCTAGCTTCTGGCTCGGGGGAGACTTACGGTGAAACAGCTCCCTTGTCCCAGGCTGCTAGTGAGTTGGATATTGCCGTTGTGTTGCTGAGCAATCGCTTGGGCAATGGCCAATCCCAACCCGGTGCTACCCCCTTGAACCTTGGGGGAGCGATCGCTTTCAACCCTATAAAACCGAGTGAAAATGCGTTTCTGCATGGCAGGCTCGATCCCTGAGCCGCTGTCCTGTACTGTGACTCGTGCCATAGAGTCTGCTGTTAAGGTCACGATGATGCTCCCCCTGAGAGGCGTATGCTGAATCGCATTGGAAATCAGGTTGATGAAGAGGCGATATAGGGCATCGGGGTTGGCTTGAATCGCGATATTTTCTGAAGGCAACAGTAACTTGAAGTCGAGCTGGGAGGCTAGAATGAGCGGCGCAAATTCTTCTTCTAAATCATCCAGAAGCTCGTTGAGATGAACTTGCTCCTGGATGAGGGGCTGGCGGTCATGCTCAAGGCGGGAGAGCAGGAGGAGATCTTGCACCAGCTTGGAGAGGCGCAGGATTTGGCGGTGGAGCTTGGGGAGAACCGAGGAGTCGCTATGTGCTGGAAACATTTCGGCTGAGCTAGGGCGGTTTGATAGAGCAAGCTGTTGCTGGCTCAGTTCAGCCTCTGCGGTAGCTCGCATGGCGGAGAGTGGTGTGCGCAACTCATGGGCCACGTCAGCGGTGAATTGCTCAATGCGCTCATAGGACTCGGCAATGGGTCGCATGGCCATGCCCGATAGCCACCAGGCCGTGAGGCCGACAATGCCAATACCTAGGGGGAGGCCGACCAACAGCAGCCAGTGCAGGAGGTGCATGTATTTTTCTAGCGCCTGGTAGGAGCAGCCGACTTGCAGGTAGCCCCAGGGTTGCGAAGGCACTGTGGCTTGGGACATGAGGGGCAGGCTATAGACGCGATGGCGATCGCCCCAGCCCGCTTGAGTAAACTGCCAGGTGACCTCCGGCGGCAAAGCATCAAAACTATGTTTATGCTGGTCACTGCCTAGGGTTGCAACCGGAGCACCCGCAAGGTCTAGCAGACGGATGTGATACCCCTCTTCCTGAAGTGAGGTAAATGGTGGAACAGCAACCAGCATCGAGGCGGATGGAATTTCGTTGTTGGCTGATTGCTCTGGACAGGGAGTGCCAGTCAAACAAAATTCTGGGAATGCTTGGGTTATAGAGGGGCTGAGCTGGCCGGGTTGTAGGAGCAGAGGCGTAATGGCACCTTCGAGAACAGCACTGAGAGTTTTGAGTTCACGCTCGATGATTTCGTCGGCAGAGTTGGCGATCGCTTCATGGAGGGCAATGCCCAGGACGGATAGCAAAACGCCCATGGCCCCCGCATAGGCTCCGGCGAGCTTGAAGCGGGGACGGTTAAAGAGGCTGCTGCGGTTGAGCATGGTGGGAACTATGCCCCCGAACGGTTGTGAGTCCCGGCATTTAAGCGATAGCCCAGGCCGCGAAGGGTTTCGATTTGGGCGGTGCTATTGAGCTGGGCGAGCTTGCGGCGCAGGAGACGAACCTGGGCGGCGACGACGTTGCTGACGGCTTCGGAGTTAAGGGCCCAGAGGCGATCGCGAATTTGGTCGGCGGTGAGGATTTGCCCCGGATGCTCCATGAAGTAGTCCATGAGCTGAAATTCCTTGGCGGTGAGGGCGACTTCTTGTTGGCTTTCTTGGTCGGAAAGCAATGCGCTGGCTGGGTCGAGGGATAAGCTACCCACTGGGAGTCGTAGGGGCTTATAGGTTTGGGTGCGGCGCTGGAGGGCGCGGAGGCGGGCCAAGAGTTCTTCGAGGCCAAAGGGTTTGGTGAGGTAGTCATCGGCTCCGGCATCGAGGCCTTGGACGCGATCTGCCATTTGGTCCTTGGCGGTGAGCATGAGGATGGGCAGGGTTTCCTGCTGTTGCCTTAGCTTTTTGCATAGCTCTAGGCCGGAAAGTTTGGGGACCATCCAGTCGAGGATGGCGAGGCTGTAGTCGTTTTGGTCGAAGGCTTCCCAAGCGATATCGCCTTCGGTGAACCAATCGACGACATAGCGATTTTGCTGCAAGGTCTTTTGAATAGCAGCGCCAAGGTCGGGTTCGTCTTCGAGAAGGAGAAGTCTCATTGTTTTATGACTTTAGAGCCTTTTATCGCTTGGGAGCTTGGGGTAACGAGGCTTGCTTCAGCTTACGCTGCGAAAACTGTCTGACAAACTCGATCACATCATCCACAAACGTATAAACAATCGGCACCACCACCAACGTCAACACCGTCGAAATCACCAACCCGCCCAGAATCACCGTTGCGATCGACGAATAGGCATCCGAGCCAATCTCCGGGAAAAACGCCAGCCGCACCACCACAATTAGCGTCGTAAACGTCGTCATCACGATCGCCTTCAACCGCACTGGCCCCGCCTGGGCGATTGCTTCTTCCCTCGGCACCCCTTCCTGCCGCTTCGTCAAAATCAGCTCTAGCAGCAGAATTGCCGCTGACATCGACATCCCCGACAGGATGATAATCCCCAGAATTGAAACCGATGACAGGGTTTGGTTCGCCAAAATCAGCCCACCAAAGACTCCCACCAGTTGTAACGGCACCGACAGCATCATCACCATGGGCTGGATAAACGAATTGAATTGAATCACTAGGATGATGTAAATCAGCACCAGCGAGATGGCCAAGCCGTTGAGCAGACGGCTAAATTCCGTCATCATGTCCGTCATGTCGCCCATGGAATCGATGCCATAGCCCGGTGGAATGTCCAGCTTTGCGCCTGCCTCCATGGCGATCTCCATACTCAAATCCATGGAAGCCGGGCCGTACTTACGGTAGTAGCCGTTGACGTAGACCACGCGCTTGCCGTTGACATGCTCAATCAGCGTCGGCCCCTGGCGGTAGTCCAGCTGGACGAGGGCGTTGAGGGGTACTTGTTGTCCGTTGGGTGTGGTTAGGTAAGTGCTTTCTAAATCTTGAGCGGTGGCGCGATCGTTTTCGTCGTAGCGCACCAGAATCGAATTTTGCCGCAGATTGGGTCGGTTGTAAGACCGCTGGGCCATGCCACCGTTGAGGGCGAAGCGGGCTTGGGTGGCGATGGACTCCACACTCAGCCCCAGCTCCTGGGCGCGGCGACGGTCGATGTTGAGCATCAGTTCCGGCTGGGTCAGGGCGGAGGTGGTTTGGGGCATGGCCAGGTCTGGCGTTTCCTCGGCAATGGCCAAAACATCGTTTGCCAGGCTGTGGAGCTGGTCTAGGTCATCGCCGTAGACGGCAAGCTGGATGGGGGCAGCAGAGGTTGCCATGACATCGACGCCCATTTCCTTGAGGGATAGACGACGGATGCCGGGAATGGTGGCCATGGCCTCAGCCTGGACAGAATCCATGATTTCCCAGATGTCGCGCTCGCGTTCCAGCTTCAGCGTCACCGTCAGAGAGGCAGTATTGGCATTGCCCATGCTGTAGCCCGTGAAGTAGGTGCTGTTGCGGGTCAGCTCAAAGCCCACTTGGGAGGAGACTTTATCCACTTCAGGTTGGTCTAACAACAGCTTTTCGAGCTGGGCGGTGCTGGTATCGGTCTTGGCAAAGGAGCTGCCCGCCTCCATTTCTAGGCTGGTCATGAACTGACCAGAGTCCCCAAGGGGCATCATCTCTTGGGGGACGAGGGGGAAGAGACAAATGGCGAGAACCACGGTTGAACCCACCAGAGCCAACGTGATTTCTCGGTTGCGCAGCGAGAGCTGTAAAAGCCAGCCATAGCCTCGCTCTAGCATTCGGAAACCGTAGCTCACGGGGCTAAGCAGCTTTTGCAGCCAGCCCTTTTTAGAGGTTGTGGGGCGGAAGCGATAGAACACAGTCGCCAGCAGGGGCACCAGCGTTACCGACACCAGAACTGAGGCGACAAAGGCAAAAATCATCGGCCAGACCAGCCCGACAAACATCAGCCCCGTCAGGCCACCGGACAGCATTGTCGGCAGTAGCGCCGCCACCATCACCGCACTGGCTGCCACGCTCGCCAAGAAGACTTCGCCAGTGCCTTTGATCGCCGCCTGGGTTGGTCGATGGCCCTCCCGCAGCTTTTGCTCAATGGAATCGATCACAATAATCGAGTCATCCACCAGTTTGCCGATGGCCATAGTCATGCCAATCAGCGTCGAAGAATTCAGCGACATCTGCATCGGTCCAAAGGGCAGGGTCGAGAGGGCCAGGGAGGTGGGAATCGAAATCATGATCAGCGCCGTGGCCCGGAAGTCCTCCAGGAAGATCAAGATTACGCCCCCCGCTAGCAGCACGCTAATCAACAGCTCCTTGAACGTGCTTTCGAGGATGACATTCACCAAGAAGGAGTTGTCGTAGGCCTCCTGAAATTCCAGGCCGGGATATTCTTGCTGAATCTGCTCCAGCTCTTTGCGTACCAGCGCGATCACAGCAGGTGAGCTGGAGTCCGGTTTTTGAATCACATTCACGGCCAGAGCTGCCTGACCGTTATAGCGGTAACTGCTGCGCCGTTCTTCGTAGGTGTCCTTGACCGTAGCCACGTCTCGCAGATAGACCACCTGGCCCTGGCGCTCTAGCAGGGGATAGTCCAGCAGTGCCTCGGCATTTTGCACCCGCTCATCGGTGCGCACTAATATTTCTGTATCGCCCTGGGTGAGAATGCCAGAGCCCTGGCTAAGGTTATTACGGTCCAGGGCATCGCGCACTTGGACGATAGAAAGACCGTAGGCTCCTAGCTTTTGGCGATCAACAATCACCTGGAGCTGACGCTTATAGCCACCAAAGATCGACACGGCCTGGACCTGCTCTAGCCCCGTTAGCCGATCCACCAGGCCATTATCGGCAAACTCCCGCAGTTGAATCGGGTCCCACTGATCCCCCGTCAGGGCCAGGGTCAGCACCGGGCGATTGAGCGGGTCAATGGGCAAGACCCAATAGGAACGGGCATTGAGACCCTGTAATTCCGTATCGCCCTCGGCGGCATTCATCAAGCTTTGGACGGACTGCACCGCCTTCTCAATGTTGCCGCCCCAACCAAACTGCACCGTAATCAGTGACAGATTTTGCTGGGAAGTCGAGCGCACAAAACGCACATCCTCCAGCACCGTCATGCGCTGCTCCAGGGGCTTGGTGATATAAGCTTCCACCTCCTCCGGCGAAGAACCGGGAGCCTGAGTAATCACTGCCACCAGGGGGCTTTGCACATAGGGCATCATCCGCACCGGCAGGCCCAGCAGCACCAGCAGCGACAAAATCAGGACGCCCACATAGAGCGCCGCGACGATGACGGGATGCTTGATGGACCAGCGGGTGAGGAATTCTTTCATGACGCAGGACTTACAGGGGGCTGGGCCAAGTTATTGAATGTTGAAGGCGAGGGTGGCGGGCTCCGCATCCGGAGCCATGACGTGAACCGTCCAGGAGCCAGCCATGCCGAAGTTCGTTTTGATTTTGAACTCCTGTTCGCCCTCACCCGCTTCGACGATCGCCATGGCAGTCATGGTTTCTTCGCCTTCCATGGGCATGGCGACTTCGACCATCACGTCCTCTGCTGCCAGACCCTCTTTGGCAATGTGAACCACCAGCTCGGCGTCGCCCATGGGGAATGCATCCGCTTCGGGGCTGACTAAGTGGATGTCTTTAGAGGCTTTGGCTTCCATGCCATCCATTTGGCTATGGTCCATACCTGCCATGTCGTCTTTGGATGCTTCAGCAACTTCAGCTGTGGTCTCAGCCGCCGAATCAGTCGGGGCTGTGGCACTGTCACTGGAGCTGCCAGAGCAAGAGACCAACAGAGTGGTGCTGGCTAACGCGATCGCTAAAAGTATCTTTTTCATATCTCAATAATCCTCACAAGTGATGCGGTAAGCATGGTTTAGCCAACTCTCCTGTCCCCAGCGGTGACAGAGCAAAAAAGATGCTCTTGGCCCTGACCTAGAAGACTAGAGAGTCGCTAACGGCTACCGAGCCGTCAGCGTAAACTTCGCTTTGCCCTGGTTCTCGCCCTCTTTCACCTCAGTCTGAATCACCCAATCCCCCTTCATTCCAAAATGCGTCTTGACCTTAAACTGGCCTGGTTCATCCATCGCCTGGACATCCACCATCGTCGTCATTGGAGCCATGTTTTTCATCGGCATCGTCACATCCACCATCAGCTCATCCACAGCTAGGGGCGACTGGGTTTTGCGATCGCTCACTTGCAAAATCAACTCCGCAGCCCCAGCCTTTGCCCCCGTTCCGACCTGGGGACTGAGCAAGGTAATCTCAGCATTGCCCGCCTGCACCGGAGCCAATAGCGAAGCCACCGGCTCACCCGAGGCATTGACTACCGCCACTTGAGACCCCTCCAGTAACCGAGAAAAACCGCTCGTGACCACGCGATCTCCCGCCTGCAACCCACTGGTGATTTCCACGCGATCGCCACTCACCACCCCACGCTTCACCATCCGTCGCTCTGCCGCTGCATCTTCACTGCTGCCCTGCACCACCCAAACCGCTGGTTGCCCCTGAAACTGATGCAGTGCAATTTGGGGCACCGACAGCGCAGCAGGCTTATTGGCCTTAATAATCTGCATTTCCAGGAACTGCCCCGACAGCAGTTGATCGCCCGGATTGCTCACCACTGCTTCCAGCATTACCGTCCGCGTTTGCGGGTCTGCATCAGGGAAAATGCTCGTAATCTCTCCCGTAATCGGAGCCAGGTCAGCGCCAGGAATTTGGGCCACTACTTGAGTTCCCTTACCAATCCCTACCGCATCCGCCTGGGCCACGCTGGCCCGCAGCCGCACCTGGCTGTAGTCGCCAATTTTGAGAATCCCCATATTGGGCTGCACCACCACGCCAGGGTCTGCCATGCGGTCTTGGACAATGCCGCTGATGGGGGCGGTGATGTCGCTGTAGCTTTCCAGGACTGCTGCGGTGCCTGCCTTTGCTTGGGATTGAGTGACCATGGCGCGATCTCGACCCAGCTCCGCTTCCATCCGCAATAGTTTGACCCTGGCCCCAGAAATCGCCGACTCCTGGGCCGAAACCTGGGACGCTACCACATCGTAATCATTTTGAGAAACCGCGCCACCACCCGCTAAATCCTTGAATCGCTGGGCCTTGAGCTGCATGTAGTCCAAGTCAGCCTTAAGCCGCTCAATCTCCTTTTCTTGCTCCTGCAACTGCATCTCATTGGCCACCAATACCGTGCGCATGACATCGGTTTCGGCCTGGGCTTCGGCCAGCTGGGTCAGGCGTTCCGAAGCATCGAGCTGGGCGAGGACTTGGCCCTTTTGGACGCGATCTCCTGGATAAATCTCGTAGTCTCCCAATTGCCCAGCAATGCGCGGGTACACCGTCACCTCTGAATAGGGATAGACCGCCCCGGTGTACATCACCGTCTCCTGCATCAGCTGCGGTCGTATCTCCTCCACCTGGACCGGCACCGCATTAAAAGCCCCGTCTACTGCCATCATTTCGTCATGGGACATGCTGCCATGGTCCATGCTAGCCATGTCATCCCCAGCATCCATGTCGCCCATGGCACTATGGTCCATATCTCCCATAGAGATGAGCATCGTAATGAACCAAATACTGCCCGATAATGCCGCAAAGACTCCTAGAGCTAACAGACTTTGCCAAGGACGAAACCGAGGACGAGTTTTAGGCGCTGTGCTCAACACCGCCTCATTGGGACTCTCCCTGACTGGGGAGGTCTCCTGACCGATTGGTATCGCTGCTAAAGCTTCTAGTTCAGTCTGGGTGGGCTCTACGCTTTCTTGATTCATCGTCAGCGTGACAGGAAATTGAGCGAGCTTGTCAAGACTACAGCTTCAAGATGAAATCGACGTGAAATGATACGGTTTGAGTTTTCTAAAGCCGCGAATAGAGGCAAGGTAAGGATGCCCTAGGCTGTAAGCATCCTGAAGAGGTGCCAATCATGAGTGGCGTAAGCAAAATCATCATCAATGAGGAGAGCGACGATCTTCGAGAGCGAATGAGCCAAGAAAAAGTCTTGGCCAAACATGAGCGGCTCCACGCTCTGTATTTGCTCAAAAGTGGAAAAGCTAAATCGATTACCCAAGCAGCGCGTATTCTGGGTCGTAACCGCACCACGGTGCAACGGTGGATGGTTCGTTACGAGCAAGAAGGCTTAAAAGGACTATTAATCCTCAGACCCACCGGACACCGCCAAGCTGCAATTCCGCCCTGGGCTGAAGCAAAGCTTAAAGCTCGTCTTCAGCAACCCCGGGGCTTTTTTGCTCAGTATGGGGAGATAGTGCAATGGCTCCAGAGCGAGTGTGGCATCATCGTCAATTATTGGGTGGTCTATGACCTGGTTCGAAGACGCTGGGGAGCCAAGCCCAAAAGCGCTCGTCCCAGGAATGTGAACCAAGACCCGGATGAAGTCGAGCATTTCGTCGAACGATTGGCCGAGACTTTGCGAGTTTCAGTGAAGGTCGCCCCCGACCTGCATCTTCGATTTTGGGTGGAAGATGAGAGTCGCTTTGGCCTTAAACCGATAACGAGAAAGAGAATCACAGCCCGAGGTGTTCCTCCTATTGCCCAGCACCACTGGCGCTTTGAATGGGTTTGGCTGTATGGCTTTTTAGAGCCATTGACAGGAGAGTCTTTTTTCTTTGAGTGCTCAGCTTTAGAGCATCAATGTTTTGGGATGGTGCTAGATGCCTTTTCTAAGACTTACGGCGATAACGACATGCATATCATTCAGCTAGATCGCAGTGCGGTCCATCGAACGCCTAAGCTCCAGATGCCGTCCAACGTAGCGTTCTGTTTTCAACCGGCCTACAGTCCTGAACTTAATCCCATTGAACAGTTGTGGCGTGAACTCAAAGGCCAGCTGTCCAATCAATATTGGTTTGACCTGGCTGAACTTCAACGAGAGATTTCCCATCAGGTCAGGCAACTGACTCGCGCCAGCGTTCGTTCGTTAACCCAGCGATATTCCCTCATGGAGGCTCTCGATTTCGCTGGCATGCAACCTAAACCGCTTACTTATTCGATGCTTTATTAAACTCAACTCGTATAAAATCTTTCCCAAAGGCAACCGCTATCTAGCCACTTTGGCACTAAGTCTAAAATGTTTTAGTGAGATGACTTGAATCAGCTTCAAGACTATTTTTGAAAATCTAGAGAATGTTTGAAGAGCAGGCTACACAGCTATAAGCGGTAGTAAAAACGGTCAGATTCATTTTTTTTGATGCCCCAAGAAAGATACAGAATCTATTTAGATTCATTTTGATCAATTTCTTAATCAAAAAAAAATAGCATCCCCTAGCTAGAATTGTGGTACTCCCTGAGCCGGTATAAAAGTTTTGAGCAAGCTTGAAGCTCCCTTATAGTCCATCTTTATTATGGGCGAGGTCTTATTATGCAAGGAACATCCACCCACTCTAGCCACAGCGCAGCCCTCGATTTCGAAGAAATTTATATTTTTGGCGATAGTCTCTCCGATCCTGGAAATTTATTTGCGCTATCTAATAACACTTTTCCACCCACGCCCTCTTACTTCGAAGGGCGTTTTAGCGATGGTCCCGTTTGGATCGATTACCTAGGTGATGGATTAGGTTTAACCCCAGCAACCCTTGTCCAGGCCTCTACCAACCCACTTACTGCTGCCCAAGGCATCAACTTTGCGATCGCAGGGGCAAATTCCGACGACACCAACTCCAACAACAACAATCCTCTCACCCCGCCCGGCACGCCTCCCATGCCTGGCCTCACCAGCCAGCTCGCGGGATACAGCACCTTTGTAAATGCAGTGGGGGCCAGCGCTTTAGATAATCCTCTCCATGCCCTTTGGATCGGTTCCAATGATTATTTAGGGGGCGGCCAGACCAATCCCCAGGTCGTACTGAATAATATTGGGAATGCGCTCACCCAGCTCTACGATGGCGGTGCCAGAACCTTCCTTGTTGGCAACTTACCTCCCCTGGGCGAGACCCCTCTGGGTAAAATCCTGGCTTCTGACGCTTTAAATGCAATTAGCGCAGCCCACAATCAGGGGCTTGAAACATTACTAGAACAGTTTGAGCTGACGAAGCCCGATGCTGAAGTCGCATTGTTTGATGCGAACAAAGTTTTTACTGACATTCAAGCAGACCCCACTGCCTTTGGCTTTACCACCACTGGGGGATGTTTTAGTCTCAGTGACCTGGCTACCAACCCACCAGACCTAACCACAGTTCAAGCCTGTGGTGAAACATCACTCTTCTGGGATGATTTGCATCCCAGTACCAAAGCCCATGAAGCTTTAGCCAATCAGGCATTGCTGACCCTGGCCACTGACTTAGTCCCCAGCAAGCCCAGCGTTGCATTGGAGAAGTACATTAACGGTGCAAAAGCGGATACGGCTGAAGCTGCGATCGCGATCGCCCCAGGGAGCAGCATCCAAGCGCGATTTGAAGTCACCAATACAGGCAACATCGAATTTGCAGCAGCGGATATCAACATCACTGATGCCCAAGTCCCACAGCTCCACTTGGCTGCCGACAGTGACATTGGCAGTGATGGTCTACTCTCCCCTGGAGAAACTTGGATTTATAACGCCTCGGCCCTAGCCGAAGATCTGTCAAGAACCATCGACTTCGAAACGGATGCTAACAGCAACTCCCTCCAAGCGGGTGACCTGATCGAAGATAATTATTCAGCCCTCGGCCTAAATATTTCTACCCCAAATAATGACTATGGGGCGATGATTTTTGATAGCGCGAATCCCACTGGGGGAGACTACGATCTTAGGACGCCAAGGGCATCTAGTAGGAGTTCAAACTCTGCTACAGGAATCGGTAATAATCTGCCCCAGGGCAATGTGCTGATTATCTCGGAAGACGGAGACTCAACGGATCCCGATGACAATGCCGCAGGCGGAACTCTGCGTTTCCAGTGGGACAATTCGGTGCGGCTCACAGACCTAGATCTGCTAGATATCGACCTCCAGGAGCAAACAGTCACCGTCGAAACCTTCCAGGGGAATTCCCCACTTAATAGCTACACTGCTAAAAACCTGGGGGACAATAGCCACCAAACCGTTGAGCTTAACGGTGAACTCTCCGATCAGCTAGATCTCAATCTGGTGCATAGCGGTGCGGTGACAGGTCTTTCCTATATGGAAGTTGCAGGTAACGTTGCCACAGTTTCAGTCCAGACTACTGATGTCGTCATTTCTGCTTCAGACGCTGGCTATTACACCAATTTCCTCACGGGAGCAGGTGCTTCTAGCCTTCTAGAAAAGCAGTTAGGAGAAGTCTTTGATAATACGCTCCAATTTGCTGGAGCCTCGGGATTGAGTAATGCGATCGCCGCTGGCTTTAGACCCTTTACGCCAGAATTTCAAGGCCATGGCATTCACCTCTTCGACCGAGGCCAATTTGGCGGTCTCCTACAAGCAGGCAAAAATATTGATCACGCCCAGCCTATTGGTCTAAATTACGATGCTGATGGTGAATTACTGGCAGGCTTCTATTTAGCCTTTCCAGATAACTTTCTCGAAGCTGTTCAGCATTTGGCAGTTGATGCTGCGGATGGTGACCAAAGTGCTAGCTTTGGCGAGATTGAATGGGGCGAGAGACCCAATATTTTTGCCGATGATCTGATCGCAAACTATCCCTCAAGAGAAGTGGATGGCTGGCATCAACATTCATCGGTCTATATAGGACCAGCGGGGGCATTTGAACAGAAACCTACGGTTATGAATTTTGAGAGAGCTGAAAGGCATTAGCAACAGTAGTTTCAGCTAAATCACATTTGTAAAGTACGTACCGTTGGGAATGACATGGCTGAAAGGCAGTAAGGAGACGTGGGAAAGGGTCTCATCATCGACGACTTCGCCTTGCTGGCGTAGGGTTTGAACGATGTCGTTAATCTTGATGGTATTCCAGTAGAGGATGGCGTTAGAGACGAGGCTAAGGCAGCTAGCCTTGTTCATGATCTCCTCGTAGTCCCCAGTGGTGAATTCGCCTTGATCAGCAAAGAAGATGCGGCGTGGGAGCTTATGTCGATATTCACCCTTATTGAGCTGTAGTTGAATCGTCTGCCGGAGCTGAGGGTCAGTGAGGTAGCGGAGGATGTGCTGGGTTTTAAGAATTCGACCGAGGTTCGTGAAAGCCTTGGAGAGACGGTCAGCGGGAAAGCTGTTAGTCAGCCGCTGCACAATGACATGGGCAGGAGCCGTTCGTTGCTTGAGGGAAAAGGCTACGCGCAGCATTTCGTCCCATTGCTCCTCGATGATGTCGAAGTCAACGGTTTTGGTCAGCAGCGGTGTGAAGACGCCAGCGTCAGTCTCGCGCTCCACTCGGTATAGCTGTTGATCCTTGAGATCGCGAATACGGGGCATGAATGAAAAGCCCAAGAGATGGCACAAAGCAAAGATAATCTCGGTGTAGCCATGGGTGTCAGTTGTATGAGCACGGATTTTGAGAACGGTGTGATTGTTCAACAGTCCATCCAGGACGTAGAGGGCTTCACGGGGACTACAGGAGATGATCTGGGTGGAGAAGACGGAATATTGGTCAGAGACGTGGGTGTAGATGCCAATGGCCTTTTCGTAATAGCCATAGTAGCGGGGGTAATAGGAGGCGAGGAGGCTGCTGGCTCGAATGCCGAATCGCTGTGCATCTGAGGACGAGAGGGTGCCTTGGCCATGGAGCGCACTCAAGGGAAGCTGGTGATGGCGATTGACAATCTCAGTGCTCGCGGCGGTGAGGGTCTCCTCACGAATGAAATGATGCAGGATATGGCGGAGCATATCGAGGCTGATCCCTGGAACACTGGCACTCATGGAAACAACACCCAGGTTGGTGGCTTGGGAAATGATCGTCGCCATCAAAGATTTGTAGAAATGGGTCGGCTTGGAGCGGTGGGCCTGCACCGGAGTAAAGTGGCGACTGAAGTGAGTGAGGCTATCGACCTCCATCAGAAGCTGCTCAATGCGGATGTAGGGCAATCGGGAGTCAATCAACTTCTGCAAGGTTGACACCGCAGGCGGGATCGGAACTTTGTCATAGCGTTTGAGCTTGAGTTTGCCATTCTCAGTAGATCGAAAAGGTCAACTAGCTGGGGGTAGAACGACTTTGCAGAGCTTAGGGAAATGACCTTCGACAGCCTGTGAGAGAAACTCCAACATGGTTCTGAGGGGGAAAAGAGAGTCATAGATAAGCCGTCCCCCTCGTCGAGACCTGCTGATGTGAGTCCAGAGCAGGAAGACCCAGAGATTGACCAGAATAAAAGCCAGAGCAACGAAAAGGAGACGCAGAGTGGGCTTCTTGGTGGTGGAGCGGATGCGGCAGTGATTCTTGAGGCGGTAGCTGGTTTCAATGCCAAACCGGTCTCGATAATGATGATGCAACTGATGGGGAGCGACCCGAATCTGATAGGCGACGTAGAGCAGATACAGCCTTTATTGAGCTATTGAGGTATTCTTGCAGAGCCTATATGAGCCATAAAGCGTTGACCCTTGCCTAAAGCATATTCCCTGGACCTAAGGCAGAAAATCGTTGAGGCTTACTACGAAGGTGGTATCTCACAACGAA
>CALECT010000170.1 GCA_937949725.1 uncultured Pseudanabaenaceae cyanobacterium | reverse complement strand
GTCACCCGGCTTCGCCCCGCAGCGGTATAGATGATGGAATAAAGCTGGAGTAGTTCTTGTTGGCGAGGAGTGCAATCCCAATAGGCATCGAGCAATCCTGCCCGTTGCACCTCTTGTTCTGCATAACTAGAAGCCGTAGCGTAACCGTGGACCATGGTGGCAGGTAGCGGAAAAGGACACAGTTTGGAGGCTGGGGATAGATGCTAATGCAGGGCTGCGAGCGTTGCTCTGAATAGCCTCTGCAAGTTGCAAGCTAAACGATTAGCCTAGACCAGAATCGGTAATATTTGCGGTTCGCCTTCTAGTTGCTGCAAGTGGCTTGGGACTCAAGATGGAGAGTCAAAGGAACTTTTGTCGGAGATCTGAGATGTCTTATCTTTCATACTGCTTCCATTGCGCTCGTCATGCGCTTGCGATGCAGCCCGGAGGTTGAAGTTGCAATGCCTTTCCTCCAGTCAAAGCGAGAGCAAGGAAGCCTCTCCTGTACTTGGGATCATGAGTTACTATTGGGCAGACCCGGCTGTTCTAGTCCTTCTGAGCTTTTTGTCACCATGCTGCACCGCTTTGCTGCCCTCAAACGCACCTTTAAAGGGTTGGCTATCGCCCTGGTTTGCATTGTCAGCCTTGGCCTATCCGGCTGTGTGTCTTCCAGTGGTGGAGGCTTACAGAGCTACGTGGACAGTATTGATGGTTATCGATTTTCCTATCCCATTGGCTGGGTGCAGGTTCAGCTAACCCAGGAGGGAGGCCCCGATGTGGTTTTCCGTGACCTGATTAATAGCACTGAGAACATCAGCGTTGTAATCAACGACGTTCCTGGCGATAAAACCTTGGCAGAGCTCGGGTCCCCGACTGAAGTGGGTTATTTGTTGCAAAAGAGTGCCTTGGCTCCCGAGGGCTCTGGTCGCACCGCTGAGCTCGTGGATGCTGAGGAATTTGTGGCGGGAGACAAGACCTTTTATCTGTTGGAGTATTTGGTGAACCTGCCTGATCAGGTGCGCCATGACTTAGCGACGGTGGTGGTTCACCGGGGGCAGCTATATACCCTCAATGCTTCAACGGTGGAGAGCCGCTGGAAGAGTGTAAAGGGCATGATGCGTGAGGTTGTGACCTCCTTTGCTGTGAGCTAGGGGTGGCTAACTGGTCTTGCCGCTTTGCCTTGGGCGAAGTTTGAGCCGGGGCGGGTTTTGACTGTGTTTTGGTTCGGGGGGGGCAGGCTCTGACTGCTAAACCCGCCCTTACGGAACTTTTGAGGTGGGGATGTGGCTTAGGCTGCATCCCCACCTTTGTTTTAGGCTATCCAATATTGCTTGCTTCTTGTTCTTCCATTGATTTGCCATGGCTTTTCCTGAATTTGTTTTAGCTTCTGCTTCCCCTGCAAGATTGCAGCTCTTGCGGGGGATTGGCATCGAGCCGAAGGTGCAGCCTAGCGATTTTGATGAGTCGTCGATTGAGGTAGATGATCCAGGGGAGCTGGTGCAACGGTTGGCGAAGGCGAAGGCTATGACGGTGGCTCAAAATTATCAGGTGGGAGCCAAACCGACGGTTGTGTTGGGCTGCGATTCGGTTCTGGTGGTGCGGGGAGAAGTTCATGGTAAGCCCCGCAGCGTTGAGGAGGCGATCGCCCGCTGGCAGTCCATGCGAGGCCATTATGGCGACTTACTTTCGGGCCATGCTCTGGCCAGTCTTGCAAGTTCTGATGAGATAACCCCGCTGGTGAAATTCCAGTCCACCCGAGTCCATTTTGCCGATGCCAGTGACGCTGAAATTCGGGCTTATATCGCTACGGGCGAACCGATGCAATGTGCAGGCTGCTTTACCTTAGAGGGCAGAGGCGGAGCCTTTATTGAAAAAATAGAAGGCTGCTACAGCAATGTGATTGGTTTGAGCTTGCCTCTGCTTAGAGGCATGTTGACGGAGCAGGGCTATAGCTTGGTGGAAGCTTGGTAATACTGCTTATCTGTAACCGGGACGAACCCCCTCTGGAGAAACCTCTTTCAAGAAAACAATAGTCAAAGTGAGCGAATTGGGGGCTAGATGGTCAGACTAAGAAGGAGACGATTCGGTCTCTTCCGCTCTAGTCTGTGCATCTCCAGTCTTCAACCCCGGCACCGTCATGCCAGATCTTGCCTCCATGCCAGACCTCGCCTCGACTTCAAATATTGTGATTTCGGCCATTATCTGTACCCACAACCGCGATCCCTATCTAGCGGCGGCCATTGATAGCCTGCTTGAGCAGGATTTGACGGCCCAAGGATTGGGCGATTTCGAAGTGATTGTTGTGGATAACGCTTCCACAGATAATACAAAGGCCATTGTTCAAGCCCGTTTGGATAACCCTCGCCTTAAGTATGTCCATGAATCAAAGCTTGGACTTTCCCATGCTCGCAACCGTGGCGTGATGGAGTCTAAGGGAGACATCATTGCTTACTTGGATGACGATGCGGTGGCTGAAGCCTATTGGCTGCGAACCTTGGTTGAGGCCTACCGGGATGATGATGCATTGGCGATCGCTGGGGGCCGGGTCACTCTCCTCTGGCCGGAGAAGGTAGAACCGCCAAGTTGGTTATCTGATGCCATGCTGTCTTGCCTGGGTCATTATGACTTAGGTCAGGAAATGGTCAATATCGACAACCCCAGCCTGACGCCCCGAGGGTTGAATTATTCCTTACGCCGGTCCTTTTTGGAGAGCGTGGGTGGCTTTGACCCCCAGCTGGGTCGCATGGGCAAGAAGCTCCTGTCCAATGAGGAGCTCTATATGACGGAAGCAGCATTGAAGCAGGGGCTGCGTGTCGCCTATCTTCCTGAAGCCTTGGTGGCCCATAACGTTGCGCCTGAGCGTATCAACCGAAATTGGTTCCTGCGGCGCAGTTGGTGGCAGGGGGTGAGTGAATGTTACCGCGACCAGTTAGAAGGCCGAGGCTTAGTCGGGCAACTAAAAGTTGCGGGGGAACGACTTCTGCGGGGCATGTTTAAGGCGGTGAAGTTTGTCACCCAGCCTGCGGTTTGTTTTGATAATTTGACCTACGCCTATGGGCAGGTGGGCTATTTAAGTACGGCCTTCCACAATGCCATGGCTCCGAAAGCCTAATAGTTGGGGTGTGAGGGGAAATTCTGATGGCGCTTTCTAAACCGAGAAACCCTCTGAAGTTTCCCCTAAAATGCTCTGGACCTGCTTGGTTTGAGTTTGCTTCTACCTTCTTCGTTGCTGAACTTTTTTTCCGTTATCCCTGTGTCTAAACCCACTGTGACGAATTTCTCCGCTTCTATGGGTGATTTAATCCAGCCATCGCTCTCGGTGGTGATTCCCATCTATAACGGTGAAGCGGATGTGGAACCGTTGATGAATTGTCTACGGGCTCAGACTTATCCTCGCGATCGCGTGGAGTTTTTGCTGGTGGATAACAACAGTAATGACAATACGACGGAGCTATTGCGGGAGAAGATCACCGATGCGAATAGTGAAGGCTTTCAATTTCGCTATTGCTTTGAGGCAGAAATTCAGAGTGCCTATGCGGCTCGCAATAATGGCATTCGAGCGGCTCACCATAACATCATTGTCTTCACCGATGCGGATTGTCGGCCTCGGCCTGAGTGGCTGATGGAGCTGGTTCAGCCCCTGGCAGATGAACAGGTGAATTTAGTCGTTGGTGAAATTGTGGGCGCTGAGGGAGACAGCTGGTTGGAGGATTATGCCAGCTATATGGATGTGTTGTCCCAGGCTCATACTCTGGCCCATGATTTTGCGCCCTATGGGCAGACGGCAAATTTGGCGGTACGGTTGGAGGCTTTTGCGGAGGTGGGGTTGTTCCGGCCTTTTCTGACGACGGGGGGGGATGCGGATATGTGTTGGCGCATTCAGCAGGGGGGGGATGGGCGTTTGGCTTTTGCGGAGGCGGCTGTGGTGGAGCATTGCCACCGGAGGACGTTGGCGGATTTGCGCAGTCAGTGGAAGCGTTATGGCCGTTCCAATTGTTATCTCCATGAGTTACACGGGATTCCGTTGATGGGGGAGATGACGGTTCAGAATGTGTTTCGTGGTTTGATTCATTGGTCGGTGAAGGATTTGCCTCGGATGTTGTGGCGTTGGTTGTGGGGGCGGGTGCCTGCGATCGCGATTATTGCGCCTTTGATTACGCTGTATTGTGGTTGGTTTCGCTATGAGGGGCAGGTTGCGGCGCGGTTGCCTGAGGAGGCGCGGGCGGTTGAGTGGATGGGGGCTCCAATGGATCAGATGATGGCGATTGAGCAGGTTGCGGCTCAGGTGCAGGCTCAGAATTTGCCGTCGCAGGTGGGTTCTGGGTTGGGGGCGATGCGGATGGATGCGGCTTAGGGTTTGGGTTGGGCTTTGGCACTTTTAGAGATAGAGCGTAAGCGGCAAATCTATGAGGCAAGGCGCAAATCTATGAGGGCCAGCCCTCCCAAAATGTTTTATGGCCCGCCAATGGGGGACAAAGTCTCCCCCCAATGGATTACCCCCTGCTACAACGGTGTCGGAGTTGGTGTTGGCTGGTTGGGCGGCCTTTTGGCTTGGGGAGCGCGGCAATCTGAATTCTGGGCTGGTTGGCTTGTGGGGGTGTGGCTTACGCCGTTGAAGTGTGGCCTGGCGAGTATTTTTAGATTTGCATCCTTGCTACCACTCGTCTGGCGCAGACAACAAGCAAGGCATCCAAATTTAATGCCTGCGTCCCACAACAATGCCAGTAGTGAAAAGACGCTGGCAGTAATCATCTCAAACATTGAAGCAACCCAGCCCCCATGGATTTGTTTCTTTTGGTTTGCCTCTTACAGCCCGAGAATTAAAGTTACAGCTCAATCCGCTGAACCTTCTGCCCTGTCTCAGATTTCAACGCCTGCTCAAACGCTTCAACATTCCCTACCACTAACGTCACCAAGTCATCAGGTCGCAAATATTCCTGAGCGACCCGACGTACATCCTCAATGGTTGTGGCTTCAACACCTTTCTGGTAGTCAAAAATGAAGTCTGCTGGATAGCCCACGTATTCGTAACGCATTAAGCGTGAGAGCGTCTGGCGGGGAGTTTGGAAGTTAAATACGAAGGAGTTTAAGGCTGATTCCTTGGCGTAGCGTAGTTCTGCTTCGCTAATGTTGCTGGTGCGGATCTTCTCAAATTCTTCGCGTAATGCCTTAATCAGGGGCACGGTAGCTTCGGTTCGGGTTTGGGCTCCGGTGAAGAAGGTGCCGGGGTAGTCGTAGCTGGGGCTCCAGTAGCCGTAGACGCTGTAGGCTAGGCCGCGACGCGATCGCACTTCGTTCATCAGTCGTCCACCAAAGCCATTCATTACCCCGTTCATCACGCTTAGAGCGGGATAGTTCGGATCGTCAGCCAGTCCGCCGAGATGCCCCAGCTGGACATTGCTCTGGTTGAGCTGGGGCTGGTCCACGAAAAAGGTGCTATTCGCTTGGGCTTGGGCGACGGCTGGTAAGGCTGGCAGGGGCTGGTCCGTGGGTTGCCAATCGCTGAACAGGTCTTGGATTAGGTCGATGGTTTCATTGCTATCAAAGTCGCCGTAGATGCCCAGGATCATGCGGTTGGGGAAGAAGTTCTCCTGGTAAAAGTCAATGATGTCTTGGCGACTGATGTTGGCGAGGGTTTCGGGCTCTAGGGTGCGGCCATAGGGGCTAGTTTCGCCGTAGAGCAGCTTGTCGAATTCCCGGCTGGCAATGTTGTCGGGGTCATCGTTGCGGCGAGCGAGTCCGCCTTCGACTTGGGCTTGGAGAAAGGCAAATTGGCTTTCGTCAAAGGCGGGCTGGCGCAGGACTTGGGCGAAGCTATTGAGGACGGGCTCTAGGTCTTCGCTAAGACTGCTAAAGCTTGCACTGCCGCTGCTGGTGCCAATGCGAGTTTCGATGGAAGCGGCCCGGTCTTCGAGGAATTGATTGAGTTCAGCGGGGGGCTGAATTTCGGTGCCGCCGGAGCGGAGTAGGCTACCGGTGAGTTCTGCCAGGCCCACTTGGTCGCCGGGTTCAAAGCGGCTGCCGGTTCGGATGCTCATTTGGCCGCTGACGAGCGGTAGCTCGTGGTTCTCCATCAAGTAGAGCACCATGCCGTTATCCAGGGTCAGGCGCTGATAGTCCGGCAGCTCAATCTCTGGCAGTGGCGGATAGCTAAGCTCCTGGTAAGGCTTGGCGGCGGCCATGGAGCTGGCGGCACTGAGGCTAAATTGCAATGTCAAAAAGACCGTGGCCATCACTAAGCCGGTGATAAAACGGCGCAAGCGACGGGGGCAGCGGCTCAAAAACGTCATGGCAAAAACAGGAGAAAGCATCGCGGAGTGGAATTGCAGTGGAAGGGCGACGTTGCGGCGAGGATGGACTCGTTGCTTGGCAGGGGGGCAAGCCTTTGCGTTACAAAGCTCGGACTGGTTCCGGCACAGGCTCTGGTGAAGGCTCAGAAATAGCTGGAGCTGAGGGTTGAGCTGCTTCGATGGGATTTGCTTCTGCAGCTTGGTCTGCGGAGAAGAGGCGGCCGACAGTGCGGTTTTCGCTGCGGAAGGCATCTTGGGCAGCTTTTTGAATATCCCGAGGAGTGAGGTTGCCGATCGCCTCTAAATCCCGAAAAAGCGTTTGCCATTGACCGGTTTTGCCTTTGTACTCTGCCAGGACTTGGCCCATGCCTTGGTTAGAGGTGAGCGATCGCAGCACCGAGGCTTTCAACCGAGTCTTAACTCGGTTGAGCTCAGCTTCCGTCACAGGCGTTTTCTTCAAGCGTTCCAATTGCTCATGGAGTGCAGCTTGTACCTCATCAATATCGCTGCCCGGAGCGACTAAAGCGTAGAACACCATCAAGTTGGGATACTTGTCGCCGGGGTAACCCGTAAAACCTTGGGCTCCGAGGGCAACTTGTTGAGATTCAACCAAGCTTTTATAGAGGCGTGAGGTGCGGCCACTGCTGAGGATGTCGCCCAGGATGGAGTAGGGAATCGCCTTGGGGTCGCCGCTACCGGGGATGTGATAAGCCTCCATATACCAGGGCTGGGTTTGGCGGGTCAGCTCCACAGATTTTTCGCCGCGCTGGACGGGTTCCTTCTTAATCTTCGCTCGGCTGCGCTTCTGACTAGACCAGCCCTGCCGACCAAAATAAGTCTGAGCCAAGGTTTTGACTTCTGCGGGATTCACATCACCCACCACCGCACAAATGAGATTGTCCGGGCCGTAGTAAGCGTCAAAAAATTCTTGAACGTCTGGACGGGTAAGCCCGGCAATGTCTGCGGTTTCGCCGATCAGCGGTTGACCGTAGGGATGAACTTCGAAGGCTTCGGACTTCAGCGCTTCAAAGAGCTGGCTTACAGGGTCATTCTCCAGACGCATGCGACGCTCTTCAAGGATGACGTTCTTCTCTTCGTGAAATTCGCGAAAGACGGGGTTGAGGAATCGCTCGGATTCCAAAGACATCCACAGCTCCAGCTTGTTGCTCGGCAGACTATAGAAATAGGTGGTGGAATCAGCGGAGGTTGCTGCATTGAGGCCCACTCCGCCTTCTCGCTCGATCACCTGGCCCAGTTCATTTTGACGAACGTATTGGGTGGCTTCGGTTTGAACCTGATCAAACTCCGTTTTGAGTTGGGCTGCTTTGGCCTGATCACCCGCTGCTTCTGCCACTTTGATTTGATCAAAGATCTCATCTAGCTGGTCAAGCAAGACTGCTTCCTTGGCATAATCCGTGGAGCCAATCTCGGGAGTGCCTTTGAAGGCCAAGTGCTCTAGAAAGTGCGCGACGCCAGTCTTGCCCAACGGCTCATCTACCCCTCCCACATTGGCGTAGGTCACGAAGGAGACGACCGGGGCTTCATGGCGCTCCAACACAATGAAGGTCATACCATTGTCGAGCTGGAATTCTGTAATTTGCTCCCGCAGACGGTCTAGGTAGGGTTCTAAGGAGGCGAGGGAATTTGCCTGGCTTGGGGGAATGGATCCTAAAAATAGGATCGCCGTCAGTAGAAGTGAGACCAATATCTGTCTCAGCTTGCTCTGAGCACGATTGCTCTCAGCGGGATGAATCATAGAACCGGAATCGAAGAGCTGGGCCTAATCGCTTTGCCTGGACATCTGAAAAGTAGCCCTAGCAGGGAGCGATCGCTTTCTATTCTAGTAGGGGAATTCCGCAACAGCCGTAGTAACTGCTTAGACCGTATCGAGGATTACAATTTGATTTAGGCTCCTCTTTCGACGAGCTTGGCATGCTCGCTGGTATTGACGGGTTTAGAGGTTATCTAAATAGGACAAGAGGTCAGCCATGATCTCTGGACTGGGTTGAAATTTTGGCATGGGCGGAGTCTTGCCGCTGATGACCTGGTTGATGAGACCCACTTGAGATTTCCGGTGAGAAACCTTAGCAAGACTAGGGCCAACCAGACCTACCCCACCCGCACCATGGCAGGCTGCACAATTTAGATTAAAAATCTCTTGGCCCTGGGTTACTTCACCCTTTTGAGCAAGGACCTGGCTGATGTAGGGATCCGAGGTTTGGAAACGATAGAAGCCGAAAGCGCTGAGACAAATGGCCAAAGCAATGGCAACCATCGCGATCGCAATGCGGGAGAAGCTAATGCTGGTGTCTTCAGAGCTGGGCGAAAAATTAGCCAAGGAACCTCTCGATGGGATAAAGCGCTGTTCGTATCCCAACTTAATTACATAACTTTACTTTTATGTTCGCGGATAGATCTCTGTTCCGCAAGTCATGAGACTCAGGTTTAAGGATTTACTCACAATTAGATGCCCTGGGCGGGTTGCCGCCTTCTGGGGGGCGGAGGGCTGAAGTGACGTGAGCGATCGCTTCTGGACGAATCTTGAGCTTGAAAATTGCCTGGACTTGATCGGATTGTTTCAGTCGAGGGGCTATGTGTTGTTTTGCTAAGCGTTACAGCGCTAAACTGGGTTCACGCAAATCGTCTTGGTTGGAGCGCTAGAAAGACACCATGGTTGAACCTCTCTTGAGCGGCATTGTTCTGGGCCTGATTCCGATTACGCTTGCAGGTCTGTTTATGGCCGCTTATCTCCAGTATCGTCGTGGAAACCAGTTCGACCTTTAAGCTTTGCTGAACGCTTGTGTTTGAGACTTTTGGGTTTCGGACAAAGCCACCCATCAAGCTTTGAGCATATTTTTAAGAAGGGGCGTTGGGCTATTGGTCCAATGCCCCTTTTGCTATTCATTGGTTTGCGCCTCAGGGGGAATGTGGCAAAAGCTGACAGCGCTGCTGCCATAGGACTTGCAGCGCCGTAGGGTTAGGCCTTCGGGGAGCTGGAGCTTGTAGCGGGAACCATGCTCTACTGCTAGCTCTCCATTCTCAGCTAGTAGCTGATGGTTGACGATCAAGGGCAAGACTTTGGCGTAGAGGTTGCTGGCGTAGGGTGGGTCGAAGTAGATCAGGTCAAACTGTTCTCCAGCCAGTTGGGGCAGACGGGTCGTGACGTTGCCCCGCAGGATTCGGGTTTCCTGGTGGTCTTTGCCCACCTTGTTCCAGTTGGCTTCGATGACAGCGATCGCCTTGGGCGCTTGCTCAATCCCCGTCACATGAGCCGCACCGTGGCACAGCGCCTCCGCCCCCATGGAGCCGCTGCCCGCACAGAGGTCCAGCCAGCGACAGTCCTCAACTTCTACTTGCCAGATATTGAAGACGGCCTCCCGCACCCGGCTCAGGGTAGGGCGCGAGACATCGCCCTTGGGCGTTTGCAGCAGGCGATTGCCAGAAATTCGCAGGGGCATAGCGGTGAATTCTAAATCTGGGAATTAGTTCTATGGGCGCGTAGGGACATATGGCACTGCCATGTCATCCTCTTAGGCCGCCACAGCCTGCTGGGATTTCACGTAGCTGACGAAATTAGCCAGAATCTTCAGCCCCGCATCAGAAGATTTCTCGGGGTGGAACTGAGTCGCCAGGACATTGCCTTTCCCCACCGCAGCAGTGACCTTCTGGCTGCCATGGGTCACCGTCGCGGCAATGACCCCATCGTCACTGGGAGCCACATAGAAAGAATGGACGAAGTACATCCAGGCGCTAGCGGGAAGATCCTGCCAGAGGGGGCAATCGGATTGAGTCAGCTCTAGCTGGTTCCAGCCCATGTGGGGAATAGTGAGTCCTGGCTCAGACTCGAAGCGACGCACTTGGCCGGGCAAGATGCCTAGGCCCGTTTCACTGCCTTCGCTGCTGCCTTCGAACATAATTTGCATGCCCAGACAAATGCCAAAGAAAGGTTTTCCGCTGGCGGCGATCGCTTTCAGAGGCTCAATCAGATTGCGATCGCGCAAATGCTGAATCGCTGGGTCAAAGGCCCCCACCCCCGGTAGCACCACACCATCCGCCTTAGCCATCACCTCAGGGTCGCCCGTAATTTGGGTTTCAGCCCCGGCCATGGAAAACCCCTTACAGGCGGAATGCATATTGCCCATGTCGTAGTCCACAACGGCAATAATGGGGGCAGAAGCCATGGCGCGATACCTCGATAGCTAGAACAAAAACGGGAGTCAAGTAGATCAGGGTTTTGGCGGAACCTTTAGACCCCATGGCCCATCGCCGCGACCAGAATTACTTGCTTTACAGGGAAAACCCTTTGACCGCTGGGAATAATCATGACAGATCGCCCTGGGACTCGCGTCCTGATTACCACCTTTGACACCTGGCTCCCCCACCAGAAGTCTAACGCCTCCGATGACCTGGTTTTGGCCTTAGAGGCGGTCGCTGGTCTTCCAAAGGATTGCCAAGTTCTCCATGGCTTACCTGTGGATGTGGATGAGGCATTTGAGCTAATTCACACTGCAGCCCAGGAAGTGCCCCCGGACTATATCTTTTGCTGTGGCATGGCAGAGATGCGATCGCGGCTCAATTTCGAACTCCAAGCTGTCTGCGGCGACCAGGTGCGGCGCAGCACCATTCCAGAGGCCTATTGGAATTCTCTGCGGACCGGCTGGCGCTGCGCTGAATTAAGTGAGGATGCAGGCCGCTTTGTCTGCAACGGTCTTTACTTCAGGCTCTTGGATGAGCGTGAGCAATTGGGCAACCCCCAGGTGCTGTTTGTCCATGTGCCCCTGGTGACTGAGGCCAATTGCGCTGATTTAATGGCTGATTTTCAGTTGTTGCTTCAGCGCTTGCTGGCTTGGCCTGAGGACTCGGGAACAACGACCTAGACAGCTTGCTGGGCCATCGCGAGCCTCTGAATTAGGGCAAGTTTGCTGATCTCCCGGTCTTTTGGCTGAACTTAACAGCTGAGACCGCTTTCTTCGGAACGCTTTGTCTAAGAGGGTCGTCCTCTCTTTATGTGCTGTGTGATTTGTGTTGGCATTGGTGAGGCCTCCTCTGCAAATGCCCTCTGGGATTAACAGATTGGTTAATCTCTCCATCTCCCTGTTGTGTTCTCTTAAGGTTGCTTGTGCTTCTCCATTCAGGTTTCTGGAAACGTTTCTCATCGTTGTCGGGATTGGCGATGACCGTTGCCATTGCTGGTGCGATGCCAGAACTCGCCCAAGCTCAAGATGTTCAGGCGGCTCGTCCTGCTGAGGCAGCTGCGGAGATTGAGAATCCCATTGCGCCAGCGCTGCCTCCTCGTGCCGAACCCCAGGCTCGTGCCAATGGCGAAATCCTGATTCCCCAAACGGTGCGCCCGCTTCCTGGTGCTTTGGATGCGGTGCCGGTGTTCAACAGCAACAATCCAGAAATCGTTAAGGCCGATGGCATTTTGCTATCCACCTTTCCCAGTCAGGGCAAACGCTATCCTGATGCCCACCTCAGCTATCCTTTCAACGGTCGCTTTGACGTTTTTACCCACCACATCTCTAAGGGAAAAAACGCCTCCGAGACGCGCAGCCTCTTCCAAGGCGTGTTGCTGCACAACCCAACCAACCAGGCCGTAAGAGTTGAAGTGCTTCAGGCTTCGACCTACCTGACTCGACCCGATGCCCTGTTCATCCCGCTGGAATCCTACATTGAGGACCCCATTGGGCAGGTCTATTCCGGGCCGGGGAGTCGCATGACCAATGACGTCTTGCGGGGACGTCGCCAGGGCCTTTGGCCTTCGGCGATCGTGATTCCCCCTCGGGAGAGTCGTATGTTGATGAATTTGCCGATTCCCGTGGGGACAGTGACGCCATCATCCAATGGTCGCTCCACCCTGGCTCGCCTCTGGAGCAGTGGCCCGGTCTATGCGGCAAATCTAGCCATGTTTGCGCCCCGCGATCGCGCTGGACGGGAGCGAGCCCCCACGGTGCGGGATTGGGAATCAATGATCGTCAATGACGATCTGGTACGCCCCAGGGACCATGCCGCGAGTCCACCGGGTACGCCGCCCAGCAAAATTATTTTTGGTCGAGTCTCCGGGGTTGCTAAGGGCTCCCGCTGGCGGGCTCGTATTACAGATACGCCCCAGGTGGACTACCTAACGGTGCCTGCGGAGGGGCGATCGCTTTCCTACGGCATCAACATGCTGCCTAAAGGCACCCTGGGCACAGGCCAAATCCAAAGTGCCCCCATGCTGGCCCGCTATAAAGACTCCGCTTTCCTAGGCCATGGCAACTACGGCGTGGAATACAACCTGCTCATGCCCCTAGGCAACAGCAGTCGCCAAACCCAAACCATCGCCCTCGCTCTGCAAACTCCCATTAAGACCGATGAAGGTCGCGATGGCCTACGTTTCTTTGCCCGCCCCTCCAACAAGGTGTTCTTTAGAGGCACTGTGCGGTTGCGCTACATGGACGATAAAAATAGCCTGCAAACTCGCTATGTCCATGTGGTCCAGCACCGAGGCGAACAGGGCCAACCCCTAATCCAGCTCAATCTCAAGCCGGGTGAACGTCGTGTGGTGCGCGTAGACTTCCTCTATCCCCCCGATGCCACACCCCCCCATGTCTTGACCTTGACGACCCTGGACCGAGCCACGGCCCAGCGACAGAAGCCGGTGCTGGGAGAATTGCCCTAAATCTCTGCTTTTAGCTCGCTCCTGTAGACCCCATTTGTTGAACTGTTTTACGCAGTCACAGCATCTGCCCATCGTCGACCTAAGATGAAAGCTGGCTCTCTAGTTGCGACTACTCACGGTAGCTGCCAACGTCCTGCTGACATCTGGGTTATTCCATGACGACTTCGCGCCGTTCCCTCCCGTCCGCGCTGATTGCGGGATTGCTGGTTCTGCTCCTTTCCGGTGCCGGTGGTTTGCTATGGCTGTTTGGTAACGGTCCTCTCGGTTTACTGGCGGGTGGGAGTGCCACTGAACCCCAGGCGGCAATGTTTGTGCCCAAGAAGGCACCGCTGATGATGTCTTTGGTCGTTAACCCGGACCGTCTCACTGGGTTGAAATCCTTGCTGACGCCAGCAGGGAAGCGGCGCAATAGCCGTAAAGAACTTAAGCAACTCCAAAATGGATTTTTGGCCCCAGTCAATCTGGACTATGCCAAGGATGTGAAGTCCTGGTTGGGAGATGAGGCGACCCTTGCGGTAACGGACTTAGACCTAGATCACGATGTTGAAAATGGTGAGCAGCCCGGTTACTTGCTAGCTTTGGCGACGAAAAAGCCCGAGCGAGCGCGGGAATTCTTACAACTCTATTGGCAGCGACGAGCAGCGGATGGCACGCGCCTGCGCTACGAGCAATTCAATGGCGTGCAGGTTATCTATGGTGAGCCTGTTCTACGGGGAGAGACGGGGAAGACGATCGCGAGTGCTCTGGTGGGTGAGCATTACGTTCTCTTTGCCAATGAACCCAAGGTATTGCGCAATGCTATTAACAATGTTCAGGTGCCGGAGCTGAACCTGCTCAATAGCCCCCGCTATCGTCGCGCCTTGGCGGCGCTAGATGGGCCGCGTGTGGCCGTGATGTTTGCTAATTCCGGTTCACTAGGGGGCTGGGTTGCCAACCAGGGACTGACGGTGAATACCGTCAGTCAGCTTGCCAGTGATGCAGTCGCATCCACGAAAACCCAAGGCGGCCTCTACGACGGCCTCGCCGTGAGCTTGGGCTTGAACCGCCGGGGCTTACTAGCGGATACTGCGTTGCTGCTGGCTGAAGAGACGGAAATGGCTGACCCTTCAGCGGATGCGCCTAAGTCCACCTCGGCTGATGCTTCGACGTTACAGAGCCCTGAAGAAGCCCTGAAATATCTGCCCAGTAACACGGCTGTGGCAATTACCAGTGCGCACCTCGATGAATTTTGGCAAGGAACCCAATCTGTTCTGGAGACTTATCCCGCGATCGCCACAGTGGTCAATCGCGGCCTGGGTCAGCTAGAAGCCCAATGGGACGTGGACTTCACGAAGGAAATCTTCCCTTGGGTCAAAGGTGAATATGCCATTGGTCAGCTGGAGCGTCCCAAGGGGCCATCGGACTGGGTCTTTGTTGTGGGCCGCGATCGCCCCGAAGCCCGAGCTGGCGTCAGCCATCTGGATGACTTAGCCAAAGACCAGGGCTACAGCATTGGCAATCTCACCCTGGCTGACCATGAGGTGACGGCCTGGACAAAACTCAAGCCTGAAGGCGCTCAGGATTCAGCGGATACGGCCCTACGGGCTTTGGTGCGAGGCGTCCATGCCACCTTGGGCGCTGAGAATGGCCATCCCTATGAGGTCTTTGCGACTTCCCTGGAGGCGATGGAATCGGTGCTGCAATCTGTCAATCGGGATGAGGGACAGCAGGCCCTGGCTGCCAGTAAAGGCTTTACCCAGGCGATCGCTCCTTTGCCCCAAACCAACCAGGGCTATCTCCACCTCAACTGGCTCGATAGCGAAGCCACTCTGACAGAAGACTTCCCGGTCCTGCGAGTGCTGAAGCTGACGGCCCAGCCCATCTTCCGCAATCTGCAATCCGTTACACTGAGTGGCTACCCACGAAGTGAGACGATTCAACGAGCAGCGGTCTTTCTACGCTTAGGACGTTAGACAATCCATATCGATTCACGACTGTCTCAAGCCTCATTTCTGGGGATTGATACGATGCTAATGCGGCTTTCACGGCTGCCCTGGGAATCTTAGGCAAGAGTATTGGGGACCAAGCTCCGCCCATGCTGTTGCACAGAATTTGAAGCAACACATTTGTCGCTGGGTTTAGCCCCTCGGGCCAGGGATGTTCATGGGTGAGGTGCGCCTCACCCCATCTGTCGCTAAGATTGATCGCCTAACGGATTGACCAGGAATTTTCCATGGCAACGGCTAACCCCCTTCCCGCACTCGATGTCGCTGAGCCTCGATTTACACCGGAATCAAAGGCTGAGCAGCTCCATCAAACTCTGGAGCGCCATAGAGGGGAGCGTTTGCTCGTTATCCTCCAGGACTTCCCCGACCCCGATGCCCTCTCTTCAGCCTGGGCCTTCAAACTCATTGCCCAGACCTATCGCATCGACTGCGATTTGGCCTATGCAGGTACGCTTAGCCACCAGGAGAACATTGCCTTAGTTAAACTGACGAATCTCCCTGCCCAACGCTGGACTCCTCAAAGCCTGAAGGAGCGGGATTGGTCCCTTTACAACGGCTGCGTCTTTGTCGATACCCAAGGAGACACCAGCCAGTTGACGGCCATGGTTGTCGCGGCTGAAATTCCGGTGGTGGCGATCTTTGACCACCACAATGGGGAGACTGACCTGGAGGTCGAATTCCTTGATTTGCGGCCCCAGGTCAGAGCGACAGCGACGATCTTGACCCAGTATCTCCAGGCCGGTCTCCTCGTCTTTGATGCGGATAGCCATGCTCATGTGAAATGCGCTACGGCTCTAATGCATGGCCTGCGCTCCGATACTCAGAATCTCCAGCTGGCTCGGGAGGATGATTTTCAAGCGGCAGCTTACCTCAGCCGCTTTTACGATACCCAGTTGCTGGGGGCTATTCTTCAGTCCTCTCGCTCCAAGCGAGTCATGGATGTGATTGAGCGTTCTCTGCGCAACCGCGCTGTGCAGAACAATTTCTGTGTCGCTGGGGTCGGCTACCTACGTTATGAAGATCGCGATGCGATTCCCCAGGCCGCAGATTTCCTGGTGACTGAGGAGAATGTTCATACGGCTCTGGTGTACGGCATTGTCCATGATGAGGATGACCAGATTGAGCTGGTGGTGGGCTCCCTGCGCACGAGTAAGTTGACGCTGGATCCCGATGAGTTTCTAAAAGAGGCCTTTGGCCAGGATTCTCGCGGTCGATTTTTTGGGGGTGGGCGAGCCCAAGCTGGCGGTTTTGAAATTCCAGTAGGCTTCCTGTCTGGCAATAATGATCAGTCCGATTTTGCTCGGCTGAAGTGGGAGGCCTTTGATACGCGGATTAAGCATAAGCTTCAGGACCTAGTGAATCCTTCGAGTAATCCGTTGCAGTCTTAGGTCGGCTCGGAGGCGTTTGGCTTGGGCCAGGGGCGGGTTTTGATTGGGGGATTGGGGAGTAGGTGTGTAGTTTGGGGCTAAACCCGCCCTTATCATCTGGCGGAGGTTGGGGTGTGGAGCTGTATTTGATTCGCCATGGCATTGCGGTGGAGCGGGGTGTTTATGCCCAGGATTGCGATCGCCCGCTGACTGATAAAGGCCGCGATCGCACCCGCCGCGTTGCCCAGCGTTTGGAGCAACTTGGTCTCCACTTCGACCTCATCCTCACTAGCCCATTCCTCCGCGCAAGCCAAACCGCCGATATTTTCTACGACATGGGTCTAGGCAACTCCTTGGAAACCTCCGCCCTGCTGGAACCTGATTCTGCCATTGAGCCCTGGCTTGTCTGGTTGAAAGCTTGGCCCCAGCGGCAAGGCAGTTGCTTGGCTGTAGTGGGCCATGAGCCGAACTGGAGTGACTGGACGGAGCAACTAATCTTTGGTGAGCCCTTGGGCCATCTGCGCGTGAAGAAGGCTGGAGTGGTGGGCTTGTCCTTGCCAGAGCAGGTTTCCCCCCTGGGCAATAGTGAGTTGTTTTGGCTCGCTCCGCCTCGACTGTTGCTTTGAGGCCATCTATGAGCTCGTTCCTTGGAGCAACGCTGAGAGCATCCAGATTGACTCGACGTCAGATCTTATGTTCTGTTGCAGGCGCTGTCAGGCGATCGCTTCGTCAGTTAATCTTAAGGAAATCGGAAGTTTTTAGAGATACCTATGACAGCAGGGGATTCCGCCACGCTCCAAAACGATATGCAAGACGCCTGTTTTCGGCCTGGATTAGAAGGTATTCCTGCCGTTCAATCCAATATTGGCCATGTGGATGGCCAGAATGGACGCTTGGAGTATCGCGGCATCCCCATTGAGGAATTGGCTGACAAAAGCACCTTCTTAGAAACCTGCTACCTCCTGATTTGGGGCAAATTACCCACCCAGTCTGAACTGGATGCCTTCAAATTCGAGGTCAATAATCATCGTCGCCTCAAATACCGCATTCGCGACATGATGAAGTGCTTTCCGGCGAATGGTCATCCCATGGATGCCTTGCAATCCTGTGCGGCGGCCTTGGGATTGTTTTATTCTCGCCGGGCTCTGGATGACCCGGAGTATA
The DNA here is from genome assembly GCA_937949725.1 of uncultured Pseudanabaenaceae cyanobacterium. Classification (GTDB taxonomy): domain Bacteria; phylum Cyanobacteriota; class Cyanobacteriia; order PCC-9006; family JAAUQQ01; genus JAAUQQ01. The sequence goes on along the minus strand of CALECT010000170.1, from coordinate 33,086 downwards.
TCCGGGCTGCGGTAGTACGCCTGCTGGCAAAAATGCCCACCATGGTCGCCACTTTCAACCTCATGCGTAAGGGCCATGATTGGGTCATGCCTCGGGATGACCTGGGCTATGCGGGCAACTTCCTATACATGCTCAATGAGAAGGAACCCAGTGCTGAGGCGGCGCATATCTTTGATGTTTGCTTGATTCTCCATGCCGAGCACACCATCAATGCTTCTACCTTTTCGGCGCGGGTAACGGCTTCCACCCTGACGGATCCCTATGGGGTGATTGCTTCTGCTGTCGGAACGCTGGCTGGGCCGCTTCACGGTGGGGCAAACGAAGAAGTTCTGGAAATGCTGGAGCACATTGGCACCGCTGATCGGGTTGCGGCCTATGTGGACGATTGCGTCACTAACCGCAAGAAGATTATGGGCTTCGGCCACCGGGTCTATAAGGTGAAAGATCCCAGAGCGGTCATTCTCCAAAAGCTGGCTAAGGAGATGTTTGAGAAGCAGGGAGGAACGCCCCATTACGAGCTAGCGCTGAAGTTGGAAACTGCCGTAGAGGAACGCCTGGGACATAAAGGAATTTATCCCAATGTCGATTTCTACTCCGGTTTGGTTTACCAACATTTGGGCATTCCCAGCGATTTGTTCACGCCGATTTTTGCCATGGCGCGGGTAGCAGGTTGGCTAGCCCATTGGAAAGAGCAGTTGGGGGAAAATCGAATTTTCCGACCGACCCAGATCTATACCGGTGAGCATGGCTTGCCCTATGAGGAAATTGCCAAGCGTTAGGGCTCGGGGATTGTTTGTCCCATAGGTGCCCGAGACAATTGTGAGTGGCCTGACAGGCTTGCTTGCTATGGGCGATCGCCGAGCTTTCCTGGACAAAATCTCCGGGACTCAATCGTTACCTGGGCAAAATCCCTTTGCTTCTGGTAGAAAGATCCCGTTTCCCCTAGCCTGACAGCGATATACTGACGTGTAGACTTATGTAAAATTCAGTTGGGAACAGGACTGTTACAGGTTCACTATGGTTCCGACTGCGACTTCCACCCCCTTCTCCACGACCCTATGAATTCTGGAATTGACCTTCAGGGGACATTCATCAACTCCTTGCAGGATCTGGGCTTGCCTCCAGGGATATCCAAGCTGTTTTGGATGCCCTTGCCCATGATCTTGATGGTCATTGGCGCTACGGTAGGCCTACTGGTTCTAGTGTGGTTGGAGCGCAAAATTTCTGCGGCGGCCCAGCAGCGGGTTGGACCGGAATATGCCGGACCCCAGGGCAGTCTTCAAGCTGCGGTGGATGGTCTAAAACTCATCTTTAAAGAAGATATTATTCCGGCAAAGGCTGATTCCGCCCTCTTCACCATTGGTCCCATCCTGGTGATTCTGCCGGTCTTTATCTCCTATCTGGTTGTGCCCTTTGGCCAGAACCTCATCATTTCTGATGTGGGCTTGGGGATCTTCCTTTGGATTGCCCTATCAAGCGTCCAGCCCATTGGCTTGCTGATGTCTGGCTACGCTTCCAATAATAAGTACGCTCTTCTGGGTGGCCTGCGAGCGGCGGCCCAGTCGATTAGCTACGAAATTCCCCTGGCCCTGGCTGTGCTGGCCGTGGTGATGATGTCGAACTCCATGAGCACCATCGACATCGTTCAGCAGCAGTCCGGTTACGGAATTCTGGGCTGGAACGTTTGGCGTCAGCCCGTGGGCTTTGTCATCTTCTGGATTGCAGCCCTGGCCGAATGTGAGCGCCTGCCTTTTGACCTTCCTGAAGCTGAGGAAGAACTGGTGGCGGGTTACCAAACTGAATACTCCGGTATGAAGTTTGCTTTGTTCTACATCGCTTCTTACGTCAACCTGTTGCTCTCCGCCATCATGGTTGCAGTCTTGTATCTGGGCGGTTGGGAGTCTCCCATTCCTTTGGACCGCTTGGCCGGCTGGCTGGGACAGCCTGAGACAAATCCGATTCTTCAGGTGATTACGGCTTCGATGGGTATCTTGATGACCTTGTTCAAGACTTACCTGTTGGTCTTCCTGGCGATCTTGATGCGCTGGACGCTTCCCCGTGTGCGAATTGACCAGTTGTTGGACTTGGGCTGGAAGTTCCTCTTGCCCGTCGCTTTGGTAAACCTCTTAGTTACCGCAGCTTTGAAGATTAGCCTTCCCTTCGCCTTTGGCGGTTAGGCTGCGCTGACTCCGATCTCCCTTTTAGATTTTTCGTCGACTTCCAGACCCGGTACAAACCCATGATGAAATTCCTCAAGCAAGTCGGCGATTACGCCAAGGAAACCGTTCAGGCGGCTAAGTATATTGGCCAAGGCCTGTCAGTCACCTTTGACCATATGCAGCGGCGTTCAGTCTCGGTGCAATATCCCTACGAAAAGCTGATTCCTTCGGAGCGCTATCGCGGTCGAATTCACTATGAATTTGATAAGTGCATTGCCTGTGAGGTCTGTGTGCGGGTTTGCCCCATTAACTTGCCGGTAGTGGACTGGGAATTTAACAAGGCGATGAAGAAGAAGGTGCTGAAGAACTACAGCATTGATTTCGGGGTTTGCATCTTCTGCGGCAACTGTGTGGAGTACTGCCCCACCAACTGCCTGTCCATGACTGAGGAATATGAGCTGTCGGCCTACGATCGCCACAATCTCAATTATGACAACGTGGCCCTGGGTCGCCTGCCCTATAAGCTGACCAACGATCCCATGGTGACGCCGCTGCGCGAGTTTGCTTACTTGCCCAAAGGCGTTATGGACCCCCATGATTTGCCTAAGGGCTCCCAGCGTCCTGGACGCCGCCCCGAAGAAATCGCGGAAGAGCTTAAGTCCAAGGAAGCTTCGACGGCAAAAGCTGACGAGTAGAGGTCTGGGCTTTCAGTCAGGCCTCGTAGGCTTTGGGCTGAACCAGCAATCGCGTAATCTAAATTGGGTAATCCTGAGGGATAGTCCCTGTTCCCCGTCATCTTGAGGAATTTTCTGTGAATCTGGCCGAAGGCGTACAACTCGTATCGTTCATCATCTTGACGGTGATGATGCTGGGTGCTGCCCTGGCGGTGGTGCTATCTCCCAATATTGTCTACTCTGCCTTTCTCCTAGGTGGCGTTTTCTCGGCAATGGCCGGGCTGTATCTCCTGCTAAATGCCAGCTTTGTGGCAGCGGCACAGATTCTGGTCTATGTGGGTGCGATCAACGTGCTGATTTTGTTCGCCATCATGCTGGTGAACAAGCGGGAAGACTTTGCACCGGTGAAATACGCCTGGACCCGCAAGATTGTTACTGCTGCGGTATGCGGTGGCTTATTTTTGCTATTGGGCACCACGATCATCACGACCCCTTGGGCGATTGACAGTACTGCGGCGGCAGGGGATGAGGCCATTTATATCCTCGGTGAGCACTTCTTTACGGACTTCTTGCTGCCCTTTGAACTCGTTTCTGTCCTATTGCTGATGGCTTTGATTGGGGCGATTGTCTTGGCTCGCCGTGACATCATTCCTGATAGCAGCAATGTTGTGGGCCAAGATGATCTGAAATTGCCTGAGAAGCCTCGTGAGCTGGTTTCCGCTGGAGCCGATGGAGAATCATCTTAGCGACTCACGGTTTGAGTTTGATTGTTTGTTGACGCCTTTTAATTCTTGACTGCCATGCAACTTCAGTATTTCCTTCTGGCTGCTGCCGCCCTCTTTTGCATTGGCGTCTATGGCTTAGTTACCAGTCGCAATGCGGTGCGAGTGCTAATGTCCATTGAGCTGATGCTGAATGCGGTCAACCTAAATCTGATGGCTTTTTCGAACTACTTGGATCCCGCTGTGATTCGGGGGCAGGTGTTTACGGTCTTTGTAATTTCAATTGCAGCGGCTGAGGCGGCTGTGGGTCTTGCAATTTTGCTGTCTATCTACCGCAACCGCAACACGGTGGATATGGAGCAATTCAATTTGCTTAAGTGGTAGATAGATAGCTTTAGGGCATGATTCGATCTTCAAGCTTCCTAAGGAATTGCTTCTTTTTCCCGTTTGTTTGAAACCATTCTGAGAGACCTGCCGCCGTGCAGTTGCACCATGCAATCTTGGCCTACAAGGCCAATGACGCTACGAGTAAGTCCTATGCCGATCGCTGCGCGCGCGAATTAGAAGATCTGGGCTGTCGGGTCATGATGGGTCCGACTGGGGCGAAGGATAATCCCTATCCCGTATTTTTAGCTTCGGCGACAGAGCCCATTGATCTGGCGATCGTTTTGGGGGGAGATGGCTCTGCCTTGGGTGCTGCTAGGCATCTTGCCCCTGAAAATATTCCGATTCTGGCAGTTAAGGTCGGCGGTCATTTGGGTTTTTTGACTGAACCCTTTGAGCTTTTTCAAGATACCCAGGCTGTATGGCGTCGGTTGTTGGAGGATCGCTATGCGGTACAGCAGCGCATGATGCTCCAGGCTAATCTTCAGCCGTTGTCGGATGCGCCCGTGACTGCTGCTTTGCCAGCTGGGAGCGATCGCACCCATTACGCGCTCAACGAATTCGCGATTAAGCCAGGCTCCGCTGATCGGATGACAACTTCGGTTTTGGAAGTAGAGGTGGATGGTGAAAAGATCGACCAGTATCACGGCGACGGGCTCTTAGTCTCCAGCCCTACAGGTTCGACAGGCTATACGGTTTCTGCCAATGGCCCCATTGTTCATCCCGGCATGGAAGCTCTGGTGATGACTCCAATTTGTCCCTTAAGTCTATCGAGTCGTCCCCTCGTGATGCCCTGCGGTTCAACGGTGCGTGTGCGACCGCTAATGGACCCGGACTTGAGCACGAAGCTTTGGATGGATGGCGTATTGGCCACGCCAATTTGGCCTGGCTATCGCGTGGATATTCGTCGGGCTGACTTCAAGGCAAAATTTATTGTTTTGCGAGAGACTAATTCCTTTTATCAGACGCTGCGAGAGAAACTGCAATGGGCAGGCGCTCGGTTCCGTTACCAGGAGAAGTCCTAGATTGCTCACTGGGTTGATGGAGTAATGGTCAGCATCTTCTTGTAGGGCTCTGAGGTCATGTTTCTTGTAGCTAGAAAGGAATATTTTGGGATTCGTATAAAACAGAACATCGGTTGATTTCCTGTTCCGTTCCCGTCTGGAATTTCGACATATTGGAGTTGTCTACCAGGGCTTAATTGATTGCGGGAAAGGAATTAAGTAGAAGTATTCGAGCTCTGAGTTTGTGTTACATCTGTCTTTGTGGCTTTCTCTCTCGGTTACCCGTTGGCCATAAATTGATCAGTCTGAAACAGCTCTCGTCTCAGTTTGAAAAAATGACTTTGAAATAGGGCCTAGGTTTTCCTGGAAGTCTCGTTGGTAGGCGTTTTGGGCTAGTATCTGTCGCTCAGGCTAACGAGCAATGCACAGCTCTATAACTTGAGGAAAGCCGTGGAAACCCTTCGTTCCTGATGCCGTCCACACCAAGGGGATGGTAAAGAAACATGTATAATCCTGCTAATCTTTTGACGCGAAAGAACCAGGGATTATGAAGATCATTATTTTGGGCGGTGACGGTTTTTGCGGTTGGCCTACTGCCCTGCACCTGTCCAATGCGGGACATGACGTTCTGATCGTTGACAACCTTTCCCGTCGGAACATTGACAATGAATTGGAAGTGTCTTCCCTGACTCCCATTCAACCCATGTCTGTGCGTCTTCAGGCTTGGAAAGAGACTTCTGGCAAGACTGTTGAGTTTGCCAATATTGACATTGCTGAAGAGTACGATCGCCTCCTTAATCTCTTCAATGATTATCAGCCTGACGCTGTGGTTCACTTCGCTGAGCAACGGGCTGCCCCCTATTCGATGAAGTCGGGCAAGCATAAGCGCTACACCGTAAACAATAACCTCAACGGCACCAACAACGTTCTGTGCGCCATTGTGGAATCCGGCCAAGACATCCATGTGGTGCACCTGGGCACCATGGGCGTCTACGGCTACGGCACCGCTGGCATGAAGATTCCTGAGGGCTACTTGGATATCCAGGTGGTGACTGAAGAGGGCAAGGTGATTGAGAAGCAGATTCTGCACCCGGCGAATCCTGGCAGTATTTATCACATGACCAAGACTCAGGATCAGTTGTTCTTCGCTTACTACAACAAGAACGATGCGGTTCGCGTGACGGACCTGCACCAGGGTATTGTTTGGGGCACCAACACCCGCGAGACCAGCATGGATCCTCGCTTGATCAATCGCTTCGACTATGATGGCGACTATGGCACAGTGCTGAACCGTTTCTTGATGCAGGCTGCGGTGGGTCATCCGCTGACGGTGCATGGTACGGGCGGTCAGACCCGCGCCTTTATCCACATTCAGGACACGGTGCGTTGTGTTGAGCTGGCGATTGATAATCCCCCGGCTAAGGGTGAGCGGGTGAAGATTCTCAATCAGATGACTGAGACTCACCGGGTTAAGGCGCTGGCGGAGATGATCGTCGGTATGACGGATGCTGAGATTAAGTACATCAAGAATCCCCGTAATGAGGCGGTGGAGAATGAGTTGTACGTTGAGAATCAGTGTTTCTTGGATTTGGGTCTGGACCCCATTAAGTTGAGCAAGGGCTTGATGATGGAGGTGACGGAAATTGCCAAGAAGTATGTGGATCGGTGCGATCGCTCTAAGATCCCTTGTATTTCTTTGTGGAATAAGGATATGCCTGAGGATGCAGGTGTGGCTGAGGCTGAGCCTGCTCGGGAAGCGGTTGCTGCAAAGTAGTTGTGGAGTCTGGGTTGGGGTTTATGGTTTGTTGCTGAGCTGTAAGAGGCAAGGCGCAAATCCTTGGGGACCAGTCCCCAAACCCCAGCATAGGGACGAGGCGCGTCCCTGATGGGTCACCCTCCGCAATGGCTGGGTTGCTTCGTCCCAGATTTCCTGGCGGTGTAGCCAACTGTTGATTCTTCAAGAAGTCATAGGCTTACCTCGTGGCTCTAGCAAGCAGGGTCTGACTGTCACAAAGTTTGCGTTCTGGGTCTGTTTGCTGAGCTTTAAGGTGTAAGAGCATTTCCCTTTCAAGATCGTTTTGGGTTTCTACTACGCTTGAGACAGTCTTCAATCTGTAGATATTCGTCGAGACTCATATCTATATAAGCCCTCATGCTTTGCCTTAATCCAGAGTCTTGGATAGACAGAATAAGGGCGTCTGCTTGTTCTAGATGGCTCAAAGCTGCTTCAATCTGCCCCTCTTCTCGGAAGAATACTCGGGCTAAACCAATAATCAAATAGACTTGCGTTTTGCTCTGAGCTATTTCTGAAATTAGCCTTTGGACATAAGACAGCGCTTTTAATTCCTGACAGAACTTGGCAATCTCGTAAGCAATAGAGCCTTGGTAGCCGGTCCAGTCAGAAGCTAATAGCGTCTGGATTAAGAGGTTGTGTTCGTTTTTGCGTAGGCAATGCCAGCTGAATGGGAGAAAGAAGTCAAAAGCTGCATGATACTCGTCCATCTCTTGGGCGATCGCCATTGCTTGGTCTATCAAACCTGCTGTTCCGTACAGGTAAGCAATTTCGCCCAAGGTTCTGAAGTGCGCATCTAGGTCGTCTTCCTCTTTATACGATTTCTGGATTGCTAGGCTTCGCTCAATGAGCGATAGACCGCGTTCTCGATGTCCTAGCTTGAGACATGTCTCTCCTGCTGATAGAAAAACTGAGAGCTGGATGTGCCAGGTAATATCCTCTGCGCTTATCCATTCATCGCCTTTCTCGATCTGAGATACTCGCTCTATTTCTTGCAGCGCTTCTTCTAGGATTTCGTGGCTTAAATCATCGAGTCCGATAGATTGACAGGTCGTTGCGATTTCATGCAGCTTGTCTACCTTCGAGTCACCAGGCTCCATCAGCGACACTAGCGCTCTGGCCTCCGCAATCAAAGGCAAGGCATTGTTTTGCTGAGCAGCCCTTGTCTTACTAGCAGCTTTGTCGATGCAAAACTGCAATCGCTGCCGCTGAAGAGGAGACAGGCCCATGCTTTTCTAAGCAGCCTTAGGCAACTCGTCCATGTCTAAGACTGCTTCGTAGTAGCTCACCAAGTGCTTGGTTGCTGAAGCCCAGTTCCAGCGTTCCGCTTCGGCACGGGCGGCAGTTTGGAACTGCTGACGCTGGTCTTGGTTGGCCAGGAGCTGCTGGGTTGCCGCAATCATGGCGTTGTCGTCGGCTGCATCGTCGCCGGTGACGTCGAACAGGAAGCCGTTTTCGCCATCGGTGACGATATCAGGAATGCCACCTGCATTGGCGGCGATAACGGGGCAGCCTGCGGCCATGGCTTCTAGGAGTACGAGGCCGAGGGTTTCAGTGCGAGAGGGGAAGATGAAGGCATCGGCAGAGGCGTAGGCGGAGGCCAGTTCTTCGCCTTCTAGGTAGCCGACGAAGTTGGTTGGGGTGCCTGCAAAGTGTTCTTCCAGCTCTTCGCGGTGAGGGCCGTTGCCGACGAGGGCGAGGCGAGCGCCGGGGATGGAGGCTAGGACGGGTTTGATGCGGTCAATTTCTTTCTCGGCGGAGAGGCGACCGATGTAGAGCAGGAGCGGGGCTTCGGGGTTGCCCTGGGAGAGGCGATCGCGCATCTCTGCATTCGCCAGCTCAGGCCGGAACAGCTCCGTATCCACGCCCCGCTGCCATAGGTCTGTGCGCTCAATGCCATGCTCATCTAACTCCTTGACCATAGCCGTGGAGGTGCAAAGGTTCAGCAGGGCCTGGTTATGTGCCGCCTTAAGCAACTCCCACAGCACGGGCTCCAGAACGCCGAGACCGTAATGCTCCAGATATTTAGGCAGGTGGGTGTGGTACGAGGCCACCAATGGAATTTCTAGCTTCTTGGCATAGTAAATCCCTCCCAAGCCTAGGATGGCGGGGTTGACAACATGGACTAGGTCCGGCTTAAACAGCTCCAGGGACTTGCCCACGGAGGGCCGGGGGAAGGCCATCTTGAGTTCGGGGTAAAGGGGCATGGGGGAGCCCTTTACACCATAGATTTGGGCACCCCGATATTCCTTCAGGCCCCCTTCGGGACAATAGACCATGACCTGATGGCCCTGCCGCTGTAGATGCTCGACGGTGTACTTGAGGCGGGTGACAATGCCGTCAATCTTGGGTAAGAAGGTTTCTGTAAAGAGTGCGATTCTCATGGGGCCGAGTCTATCGTCTTAGGGAAATGAGCGTTGCCACCCCAATGGTTAACCCAGGTGGCTCTTGCGTATAACTGCTGATATTCAAGCAGAATTTGGGGCCTTTCACTTTAAGGCGCTGTTAAAAGCCTGTCGGAAGATGACAGTTTTACATGGGCTAGGCCTGGTGGCTCTGGTTTGCTTAAGACGGATTTTAGGGGGAATTGAGCCTGCCGCCATAGCAAAAGGCCGCCCTGGATTTCTCCAGTGCGGCCTTTGTTGGAAACGAGATGAGGGTGCGTCTAAAGTTTAGGCACCGGCTCCTAGTAGCTCTGCGATCGCCTGACGCTCTACAGAAGGACCGCCCGGCGTCTGGCGGGTATCCGTAATCAACCAATCCAGGGCTGCAGCTTGCACATCGATGGAAGCTCCGGTCTTATCCACGCAATAGCGACCAAACACCAGCTTGTCCACGAGGCGGACGCCGGGACCCAAGCGGGAGTATTCGAAGATGACGCTGTTATCCACCACGGCATCTGCGCAGACATGACAGTTGGGGCCAATCATAGTTGGGCCAACGATCTTGGCACCATCTTCGATGTGGGTCATGCCGCCAATGTAGACGGGGCCTTCAATATCCACCTTGTCCAGGTTCATGTTGACGTTGAGGCCTACATGAACACCAGGGGCGATTTCCTTGCCGGGAATGGCAACGTTCTTGACTTCGCCTTGGAGAACGCTACGCACGGCCTGCCAGTAGTCAGGCACCTTGCCGATGTCCACCCACTGGAAGTCCATGGAAATGCCATAGAAGGGAGCGCCCTTCTCGACGAGCAGTGGGAAGAGGTCGCCACCGATGTCGAACTCTTGACCGGAGGGGATGTAGTCAAAGATTTCCGGCTCAAAAATATAGATGCCAGTGTTGATGTCGGTGCTCAGAGCCTCTTCGACGCTGGGCTTTTCCTGGAAGGTTTGGATCTTGCCGTTGTCGTCGGTGACTACCACGCCGTAGCTAGGAACTTCTTCCTTGGGCACGGATTTCATGATGATGGTGGCGATGGAGCCCTTCTCCCGGTGCCAGCGAATGGCTTCGGTCAGGTCCACGTCAATCAGGGCGTCGCCACAGAGGACGATGAAGGTGTCATCGAAGAAGGGTTGGAAGTCTTGGATCTTGCGCATGCCGCCCGCAGAACCGATCGCTTCACCAATCAATTCACCATTGGCGATGCGACCCTCGAAGGAATAGCCGATCTCCACGCCAAAGCGCTGACCATCACGGAAGTAGTTCTCAATTTCGTTGGCTAGGTGGCTGACATTGCACATCACCTGGTCAAAGCCATGCTGGCGGAGCAGCTCTAGCAAGAACTCCATCACCGGCTTTTCCAGAATTGGAATCATCGGCTTAGGGATGGTGTAGGTGATGGGGCGTACGCGGGTTCCCTTACCTGCGGCCAAAATCATGGCTTTCATGGGCCTACGTTGTCTCCTGTGCGATGTACAGCTAAAAGAATTCGGATAGAAGTTTCTTTATCCTGGGCTTTTACGTTCCAGGGCAAATCACTAAGGCTTTCAGAGAAGCTGAGCAGTGAGCCGGATTAAAGGAACGAAAATATTCTGAGCAAAGAAATATTGCTCAGATGGTAGCAAACAGACCCACAACGACCTAGGGTGCTTTCCCTTAGGTGAGTGAATCTTTGTTGATTGCTGGGGACTGAGCCATTGAATATGAAGCTCAGCCCTTCCCAGAATGCCCGTTGTCTTCAGAAAGGCTACACAAACTGCTGGCCTGTCGGTCGGTTGGCGGAGCTTATGGGGCAGCTGCTTCGTTGTCGTCGCGGAGGTCTAAGGCTGCATTGCCAAAGGCCCGGAGTGCCTTGGTTTCCACTGCAAATTTTTGCAGCAGTGGCATTACCGCGTCGCTATAGAAGGCACTTTCATCTAAAGGCTGAAAGACAATGAAGCTCTTGAGCTTCAGCAGGTCGTCGAGCTGTTCGTCTCCGGTGGGCTCAAAGCCTCGGGGGAAGCGCTTGAGGCTACCGCCGGTTTCGAGCTGGTGGCCGTGCTTCTTGAGGGCTTGGACGGTGTTGAGTATGGTTTTGGGGTCATCGATAATGTCTTCTCGCATGGCCGTGATGTTTTTCATCTCGGGCTGGAAGAAGCCGGTGGCGGCGAAGCAGTTGTCGGGCTCGATGTGGATGTAGAACTTGCCGCTGCCATCTTTGCGGGAGCCGGAGCGGCTGAGAGCGGCACTGACATGGCAGTTGTAGGGCAGTTTGTTTTTGGAGAAGCGCACGTCGCGGTTGATGCGGAAGAGCGATCGCTTCACATCCCCCGTCAAATTCAGCTGCTCAGCTTCGAAAACAGAGACTAAGTCTTCAACTAATCGGCAGAGGGGCTGGCGCAGAGCCTTCTTATAGGTGTCGCGGTGTTCATCAAACCAAGCTTTGCTGTTGTTCTCGTAATCGTTCTCTCGCAGCGATCGCAAAAACTTAAAGCCTTCCCTGGGAAATCCAGAAAAGCCAGGCTCAACGCGAGGAGCCGAAGAACGCTTAGCCATGGTTTTTATGAAGCAGAAGCCGCCACAACTTCCAGGCGGGGCGCTGCAACCGCCTCACTCTGGCGCAACTGTAAGCCTTTATAGAAGTCCTTCTGCATCAGCTCCACTTTGCCCTGGGCAGAGAGGAAGAGCATGGCCCAGAACACGCCGACACGGTCCAAATGGTCGCTAAAGGTATTGAGGGGGCTGCTGTGCCACACCTTTACCAGGGCATCAAAGTCCACCCAGCCATCGCCTAGGGCGGGTAATTCACTCCAACGCTCACTGACGAAGACGCCGAGGCTTTCTGCCATTTCGCCTAAGTTCTCTTTGTGGGCTAGCTGGGAAATGGAACGGATGGCTTGGCGCTTGCCCATCTCCCGAGCGCGGTTTTTGGGGCGCTGGCTGCGGGGGGTCTCTAGGGCCAGGGCCATGAGTTCTAGCTGCTCGATGAGCTCAGCTAGGGTGACTTGACGCTTTTGGGGAGGACGGGCCACAGCACGGCGGCGTAGCTGACGTTCGAGGTGACGGGGGAGGGAGGCGAAGTTGCTGTCCTCTTCGTAGCCCTCATCAAACTCGTCAAATTCCTCTTCTTCTTGCTGTTCCTCTTGCTGGGCCAGGGTATCTGCCTTGAGGAGTACCAGCATGGAGGCGTAGAGGAAGGCTTGGCCGGATTCTGAGAGGTCGGCTTCGTAGCGGGCGCGGCCAAACTTCTTTTGACCGCTGGTGAAGTAGTCGGAGAGATCGTCTAGACGCAGCTCTTCCAGGAAGCGATCAATCACTTCGATCACGTTAACGTCCCAGGGATCGATGTCGCCCTGGTCGGCCATGTCTATTAAGAGTGCGATCGCGCGCTGCGCTGGAGAGACCATAAATGCGGGTATGGGGCTTGGGTAGAAGCGGAGATCTGAAAGCCATTGTCCTAGCGGCTTACAGCGACATCTTTGCGGATTCTGTCGCGGCAGTAGGATCTTTGTTCTGCCTCATAGTAATGGCTTCTGTGAAAAATGGAGCATAAATTTACCACAAAAGTTTTTTGTTGCAGCTTTGTGACTGGTAGATGCAACCATTTTGCGATGCCTGAAAGCCAGACGGGGCCGCTGGCGATCGCCAGCGGCCCCGTGGGGTGGATCTTTCGAGTCCTGTTGCTTTAACTACTGCTTAGGCAACTGTGTCCGCAACTGGCTCGTTTTGATTTGGCGGTTTGGGTGAGAGTGTGCGATCGCTTCGCAAGCTTCCCCAGAAATCGCTATTTCTCCAGCGAGGGCTGTCTCAGTCCAGCTAGAGAAATATAGCGATTCATTCTGATGACCAATTCCTAAGACCCTAATTGAGGGGCTTTGAGTGGCGCTTGGCTCAATACAGGCTGCAACTCATCGTAGAGAGAAGCTTTGGCTACCTTGGTTTGGGTGAGGCCTGGAACAGCATGCCGCATGGAGGCAGTGAGCTGGCTGGTGGTGGATTCGTATACCTGGGTCAAAACTTTGGGGTAGAGACCGATGCTGATGATGGGCACCAGCAGGCAGGTGACGATATACAGCTCCCGAGGCTCGGCATCGATCAGCGCTTCATGGCTAGTCAGTTCCTCGTTCTCAGGGCCATAAAAGATTTCCCGCAGCATGGAGAGCAGGTAAATCGGCGTGAGCACCACCCCAATGCCCGCCAGGCAGACGCCCACGATGCGGAAGGTGAGGGAATAAGCATCGCTGGTTGCAAAGCCCACGAAGACCATCAACTCAGCGACGAAGCCACTCATGCCTGGAAGGGCTAGAGAAGCCAGGGCACAGGCCGTCCACATGGCGAACATCTTGCGCATCCGTTGGCCGACGCCACCCATCTCATCGAGCATGAGCGTGTGGGTGCGGTCATAGGTGGCTCCTACCAGGAAGAAGAGGCTGGCACCAATCAGGCCGTGGGACACCATTTGCAGCATGACGCCGCTGGTGCCCAGGTCCGTAAAGGAGCCCAAGCCAATGAGCACAAAGCCCATGTGGGAGATGGAGGAGTAGGCGATCTTCCGCTTGAGGTTGCGCTGGGCAAAGGAAGTCAGCGCCGCGTAGACGATGTTGACGATGCCGAGAATGATCAGGATGGGCGCAAACTGAGCATGGGCGCCCGGCAACATGCCGCAGTTCATCCGCAGCAGGGCATAGCCGCCCATCTTCAGCAGAATTCCAGCCAGGAGCATATGGACCGGTGCCGTGGCCTCTCCATGGGCATCGGGGAGCCAGGTGTGGAAAGGAATCACCGGCAGCTTGACGCCGTAGGCAATCAGGAAGCCCGCATAGGCTAGGAGCTGGAAGTTGAGGGTGTAGTCCTTCGCTGCCAGTTCCCGGAAGTCAAAGGTAATCACGTCGCCGTAAAAGGCCATGGCCAAGCCAGCGACCAAGATGAACAGCGAGCTACCTGCGGTGTAAAGAATGAACTTCGTCGCCGCGTAGAAGCGTTTCTTGCCGCCCCAGATGGAGAGCAGCAGGTACACCGGCAGCAGCTCCAGCTCCCACACCAGGAAGAACAGCAGCATGTCCTGCACAGCAAAGACCGCAATCTGCGCGCCGTACATGGTCAGCAGCAGGAAATAGAACAGCTTGGGCTTCATGGACACTGGCCAAGCTGCCAGCATCGCCAGGGTTGTGATAAAGCCAGTGAGCAAAATTAGTGGCATGGACAGGCCATCTGCCCCGACGGACCAGTTGAGGCCAATCTGGGGAGCCCAGGCATATTGCTCCACGAGCTGAAGGCCCGGTTCGTGGATGTCGTACTGGGTGCAAAAGGTATAGATGATCAACGCGAAGTCAATCAAACCAATCGTTAGTGCATACCAGTGAATCGTCTTGTTCTTTTTCCCTTCTTCCTTAGTCGGAATTAGGGGAATCGCGAGGGCCGCCACAATGGGGAACAAGATGATGGTCGTTAGCCAGGGAAAATTTGCGGCATCCATCGCAGTTAGGGAAAGAGGTAAAAAAGGTCTCACCCCACAAGCTATCTAGGAATCTAAACGTGAGGCTATGGCAGTTAGGGAAACTTAATGATGGCTGAAACAGATGCTCACGTTTGGCACGATCCCTGGTGGGTCTACCCTTTAGCCGGGCGAAATGGTCGCTTAAGTTCAACGTTTTGCGACAGGTATGGCCTCAGTTTGTTAAGGAGGACAATGCCTGTTGTTCGTTGCTTGATTAGAGCTAGAGCTTTAGTTGCTGAGCAGGATGAAGGCGAGGCTGGGGAGGATGCCAGCGGCTAGCAGTAGACCTTGGGGCTTAAGGGAGGTGGTCATTTGTGGGACCTCAGCATCTTGAACTCTGGTGGATCGGCCCAATCCCCAGCTCAATAGCAGTAGTAAGAAGGCGTCGACATAGACCCGGCTGTAGCCTAAAAAGTATTCCAGGATTGCTGCGCTGCTGCTGGCGAAGAGTAAGGCGTAGAGCAGACCCGCTAGCCAGATGGCGAAGGTGTAGCGAGATTGTCTTGCGTTCCAGAGTAGTAAGGCGAATACGCCTAAGAGCAGAAGGAAGGCATAGGCTTCGAAGAGGTTATTGCTGTCGAGGCCTCCTTGGAATAGGATGCTGAGTTTTTCGGCGATGCCGGTGAAGGGAAGGACGAAGTTATGGGTAAGGCTGCTGCTGCTGTTGATGTATTGCGCAAAGTTGTGGGTGACGTACTGGCGCCAGGCCGCTGCGGGGCAGATGGCGATGAGCAGGGCTCCAACCTGGGGCCAATTTTTACGGCGCAGGCTATCGACTAGGAGAGCAAACCAGCCGATCGCCATGGTTTCACGGGTGAGGCAGGCTAGGGCGATCGCCCCTGCGGTTTGCCCGACTTTGCCCCGGTGATAGCAACAAAATGCCGCAGCCAATAGCAGACTGCTCAATAAATCTGCCGTTGAGAAGCCGAGGATCATCCAAATGCCAGGTATGCAGAGGGTCAGCAGTGGAAGCCAGCTCTGGATCTTGGCTTGGGGGCTGATGCCACTGTTACTAGCGGTTTGGGTCGCGGCTGATTGGGGACTGTTGGATTGGTTAAAGGCCCAGCTGATCAGGCCTGTGAGGCCGATAATGCAAGCCATATTGATGGCCACCAGGGCATAGGGAAGCAAGGTTTTCTTGCCCAGGCCCAGCAGGTAGCCCAGCAGCGGATACAGAATGCGTTGGTAGCGATAGGGGGGGACGATCTAGAGCGGCCACGCTATCGGGATTAATGAGGCCCGGATCGAGGCCGATGGTGAGGAAGAAATGCCCGTCGTAGCCCAGTTGGTCGGGATAGATCCGAGTTTGGGCTGGGTCTAGGTAGGGCGACAGGGGTAGAACATCGCCGATGCGGAAGAAGCCCGTGATGTTGCCGTCGAACTTGACCCACCAGTAGAACAGCGTGACGGCCAGGGTGAGGAGGCTGGCGATCGCCATGTTCGTGAAAATTGCCTTACGGGCTTGATCTGGCAACGGATTGTGGTCTGAGGGTCGGGTCATGGCAGAGCATCCTGGGGCGAGGGCCGAAATCCATTCTCCCAGATGATTCAGCCAGGTTTGCTGGCTGGCTGAGCAGAGTCTGACCACCGGACAAAGACAAAAAAAGAGCCAGGGACCTCTCCCCGGCTCATATCTCAAAAGACATTCGGACTTAATTTCGTTTCTATGGGAGTAAAGGCATAGGCAGATGACTTGGTTGTTAGTTTTGTGGCACTTGTCGCGTTGTTGATGACAACGAAAACACAATCGAATGGAACCCTGATGCACTAACCCTTTCCAGAGGTTCTGCGGAAGTGTCGCAGGACCCTTTTGGGGTTGAGGCATAGCATTCTAGCGGTGGTAGAGCTGTTTGAGTTGCTGATATTGATCTTTTTGGAGTTGGTCTTCCATGGCCATGTACTCCATATACTCATTCATCATCAGGTCCATGTCCTTGCTGTTGCTGGGTTTCAGCTTCATTTTGGGACTGGGCTCACAGCAGACAGAACGACCACAAAAAAATGTAATTAGGGCGATCGCAGCGACGGCAACTTCCATAGTTAAGATCCTTAGGTAGAGCACCACTGAGTAAAGCGGCACGGATAGCACGGGGGGTAGCTGGGGAACCGATGGCGTTGAAAGTTGCCAAGGGCTCGGGGATTAAGTTGGCAGTTCGATGAGGTTGAGAGCCCTGCTTAAGAGCTCTGTTGATGCCTCGTTAAATGCCCGGTCAAGGCAAGAGGTGGGGCGTCACCGAAACGATGATTTGGGCCGACAAGGGGGAAAGTCTCGGTGGGATGGTTACCCGGTGAGAGGCTGTCCCTTGAGGTGTCTGCCCCATCGGGGGCCTATGTCTGTATTTATAATTCCTCGCCAAAAGAGAACTAATCCGTTATTGCACGGAAGTTTTGACTGAGGGAGTGGGGTGGGGGTTGCTAGAACGAGTGTTGGGGCGATCGCCCTCCTGGATGTCTCGGATCTTTTGCTTGATTTTGCGGCTCCACTACAGCAGCGGCAGTTTTACATGGGGGAGGCTACGGATTCGGCAAATTGCTGAGTTGTCCGTAATTTCTGGGGGGTGACAGCCCCTAAGAGGCCGAGGTTGGCACAAAAAAGCCCCCACCCGCAGCATTTTGGGGGTGGGGGCCGGGGGAGGGTGACGACCGTTATTTCTGTGAGGTGGGTTCCAAATGGAATCGTTTAGGCTTCTTCGCCTGCATGGTAGGAGCTGCGGACCAAGGGGCCGGAACGCACGTGGGCAAAGCCGAGGCTGCGGGCGATTTCGCCGATGCGGTCAAATTCCGTTGGGGTCCAATAGCGCTGGACAGGCAGATGCTCCAGGGAGGGCTGCATGTACTGGCCTAGGGTGACGCGATCGCACCCCACCCCGCGCAGATCTTCCAAGGTTTCAATCAGCTCGGATTCAGTTTCACCATGGCCCAGCATGATGCCAGATTTGGTCGGAATCGCGGGGTTGAGCTGCTTGACGACTTGTAGAACCCGGAGACTGCGTTCGTATTTGGCTCCCCGGCGGACTTTGCCCTGGAGGCTGCGCACGGTCTCAATGTTGTGGTTGTAGCAGGTGGGATTTGCAGCGACGACGGTGGTGATGCGCTGGTGCTGGACGAGTTCGGCCTGCTTGGGATCCGGCTGGCCGCCCCAGAAGTCTGGGGTGAGGACTTCAATTTGGGTGTCGGGCTGGCGGCGGCGGATGGCGGCCATGGTGCTGGCAAACCAGCCTGCGCCTTGGTCAGGCAAATCGTCGCGGGTGACTGAGGTGAGGACCACGTAGCGCAGGCCCAGCAGCTCGACGGATTCGGCGACTTTCTCGGGCTCCTCGGGATCCAGGGGCATGGGAGCATGGCCCTTATCCACTTGGCAGAAGCCGCAGGAGCGGGTGCAGGTGGGGCCCATGAGCAAAAACGAAGCGGTGCCCTGGGAATAACATTCGCCCCGGTTGGGACAGCGACCTTCTTCGCAGATGGTGTGGATGTTGCGCTGTTTAATGATGCGCTGTACTTCCGATAGCTCGCTGGCTTTGCCGATGGGGCGCTTGAGCCATTTGGGTAAACCCTGGGGTGAACCTTGCGGGAGCCCTTGGGCGGGTTGCTGGGAGGAGGTCATGGGCGAGGCTCGTGGCGGTGGCGGATGCGCAGAAAATTAGGGGCGGCATAGGTGCCTATTTCTACTCTATATATAGTGCAACCGCTAAGGCTAGGGGGAATGGAGGAGTTTTGCCTGGGGGTAAAGTTTGGCTCGCCCCGTTGCGATAGAACTGGGAGGTTGTGAAGAAATTACTACTTTTTACTTCTGTGAAATAAAATGGCTTCGTTCGAGAACGGTTTCTCCGTGGTCGCTCTGAAATGGCTGTGTTATCTTAGCCAGAAGCGATCGCAACCCTCGTTTTTCTCGCTTTTCGTAGGGTTTTACGACTCTTCTGGGAAGACTTAAAACGACTGCGATCCGAAGGTAGGAGAAGCGCCCCGTTCTCCCCATGAACAGCATGCTCGAACTTTCGCGTGACATCTTGGAGAAGAATTAGCTGTGGCAGCCCACAAAATCCTCGTCATTGACGACAGTAAAGTGATTCGGATGCGGGTGCAGGACATGCTCCCCACCGGAAACTTTGACATCCTCGAAGCTAAGGATGGCGTTCAGGGGTTGCAGCTCATCCGCGATGAGATGCCCAACCTGATCATGCTGGACTTCTTGCTTCCTAAGATGAATGGTTGGGATGTGTTCCAGCACATTCAGGCTGATCCTTCCTTGGCGGCGATTCCCCTGGTGGTGATGTCGGGACGGAAGGAAGAGGTAACGGAGAAGTTGCCTGAGCCTTTTGAGTATTTTGAATTTATTGAGAAGCCCTTCGAGAAGGAAGAGCTGATGGAGGCCATTAAGGCCGCCATGATGAAGGCTCGCAATCGTCCCCATGTTTCTGCGGTTCCCACTGGCGTGGGCGGTGGTGCAGATGCGGGTGAGGTTGCTGCGCTGAATGCCCGCATTGAGAGTCTTGAAAAGGATGTGGCGACGCTGAAGAAGCAGCTGGCCCAGGTGGTTGGCTTTATTAAGCAGAAGCTGGCTTAGGTTTTTCGCGGATTAAGTTGATGAGCGGGTCATGGGTTTCCATGGCCCGCTTTGTTTGGCTGGGTTGGGGCGGGTTTTGACGGAGTTTGGGGAGATGGAGCAAAGGTGGTTTGCTAAACCCGCCCTTACATATCGGCTTGGGGAAGTGGCGGAGATGGTTTTCTAAACCTGCCCTTACGGTGGGCGTTGTGGTTTTGTTGGGGCAGGTTTTGACAGAGACTTTGGAGAAGTATCAGAGATTACGGTCTGAACCTGCCCTTACGGTGGGCGATGGTTTGCTTGGATTAGTCCATTTCGCGGCGGCCTTCGAGGGCACGGGCGAGGGTTACTTCGTCGGCATATTCGAGGTCGCCGCCCATGGGGAGGCCAAAGGCGATTCGAGTGACGCGGGTGAAGGGTTTGAGCAGATGGCCCAGGTAGAGCGTGGTGGTTTCGCCTTCGACGCTGGGGCTGATGGCCATGATGACTTCGCCGGTGCCTTGTTGGCTGACGCGGCGGACGAGGGGCTGGATGTTGAGTTGTTCGGGGCCGATGCCGTCCATGGGGGAGATGAGGCCGCCGAGGACGTGGTATTTGCCGCGATATTCGCGGGTTTTTTCTAGGGCGATGACATCTCGGGAGTCGGCGACGACGCAGATGGTTTCGTTGTCGCGGTTGGGGGCGCTACAGATGTTGCAGATGGGTTCGGCGGAGAGGTGGAAGCAGACGCTGCATTGGCCGACTTTCTTTTTGGCGTTGATCAGGGCTTCGGCGAGGGCTTCGATCTCGGCCTCGGGGCGGTTGAGGATGTGGAGGGCGAGGCGCTGGGCGGATTTGGGGCCGACGCCGGGCAGGCGCTGGAGCTGTTCGATGAGGCGAGCGAGGGGCGGGGTGTAGATGGCTCTCGGGTCCTGAAAGTGCAGCGTTTTTGATCATAGCGTAGGCAAGTCCGTTGGCTTCGACTCCGCTTAGCCAGCGATTACAATATGGAATAGCGAGTACTCTTTCGATGCTGACCTATGGTTCAAGCACCTACAAAACCTCGATTAAATACTTGGACATCTGCCACTTGGGATGAATTTCTCAGCTTGGTTGACGACCCTGCCTATGAGAAGGCTAAGGGCTACTATTTCGATGGCTTGATGAAGGTGGAGACGATGGGCGTTGGGCCAGATCACGCGAGCGACAATAGCATTTTTCACATCGCGATTACGCTGTTCTGTGCGCTGAAGGGTATTCCGGTAAAGGGGCTGGTGAATGCTTCTTTTCGCAAGCCAGGCACGAAAGAAGCTCAGCCGGATTTGTCTTACTACGTTGGAGCGCGGGCTGAGTTGGCACCTAAAGGAAGTTCGATAGCGAATCTGGATGAGGTGCCTGGGCCAGATCTGGCAGTGGAGATTGCAGATTCTTCTTTGGGAGATGATTTGGGGCGGAAGCGGTTGCTGTATGAAGCACTGGGGATTGCTGAGTATTGGGTGGTAGATGTGGCGGCGGCGGAGATTGTTGCCTTTACAATTGCGGATGGTGGCAGTCGGCGGATTACGGTGTCGCAGGTGTTTCCGGGGCTAGAGCTATCGTTGCTGGAGGAGGTGCTGAGGCTGGCGCGGGAGCAGGATGATAGTCAGGTGACAGCCTGGTTAATGGGACAGTTTTAGAGCATTGGGTCGTTTGGGCCAGGTCCAAAAATTGCCTTGGCAGCTTTCGCTAGTTTGGGTAAAGCACCAAAATCATGGCGTATTTTGAGCTGAACTATCCAAGCTTCGTCTTCGTCAGCATTACTGCTTAGTTGGATGTCAAAATAAACCTGGCCTAGACTCGTACAAGTGGCTGATATCTTGAAGTCTTTCTCCCAGGATTCCCAGTCTTTAATGCCGTCCCAAGGTTTCTCTTCTTGTTGTAAGCCTTCAAAAAAATCTGTTAACCACTCATAAGAACCTGTGGAGAACATGTCTTCTCGTTTGGCGGAAATGTTTTTCGATGAGATTTTGACTACGAAGTTTCCACTGTCAGCTGCTCTCTGGAAAATTACCTGACTTTCCGATAAGGATGATTGGATAACGAACTCTTTCATATTTTGGCTTGTCTTGCTATTTCAAGTGCTTCAGGCTCTGCTGTGAGTGTTAGGTCAGATTAAGTGTAGTGAGTTGTCTTTCCACCAATCTGGGATCTTGGTGCTGTAGTGCTCATAGGAGTAACAGCTCGATCACCATTCCCAGAGCCCCCCCTTTCTCTTGAGGAATTATGCCGTCGTAATAGCGATGCAGCGTTTGAGATTGGCACATTGGGCAAGAGCCATCAACATCAATGCCAGCGATTGGCTGTGAGAATAGAGTTTTCTATTCTTTCTCTTTTTCTAAATTAAAGCCTTTCCAAATGTTGAGAGCTTCACTCATGACTTTCCTTGTAAACTCAATGCTCTAATGCTAAACCTAGTCGCTTCTGACGCTTCCATCTGGCATTGTCGTATTACCAAAGGCTGCACCTTCCAGCTCGGTCCCATCATCAATTTGAGAACCTGTAAGATCTACATTTCTCAAATTTGAGTTGAAGAATTCAGCAGAGTGCAGATAGCAATTCACTAACTTTGAACCTGCTAAATTAGCGCTAGATAATGAGCAATAACCTAAGCTTGCATTTGTGAAATCGCACTCTTGGAGACTAGCTCCGTTGAAGCAAGTTTGGAAGCAGTAGGCATTTTTGAAGCAGGCATTGTCTAGTTGAACTCCTTCCATATAAGTTTCGCTTAAACTGGCTTCACTTAGATCTATGCCACGCAGATCCTTGCCGGAAAGGTCTGCGCCATCTAGGTTTATGCCGCGGAAGTCTCTCTCACCATTTGCGTACCGTGTGAATAGCTCTTCGTCTGTCATTTTGTATTTGTGAGTATTGCAATATATGCATGGAGAGCACTCGCTTATACTTTCAAATCAACCTCGCCAAACCGCTCTAAATAATAGCGAAATACCACCTGCTTCACCTCCGGCTTAGCACCTAGGTGTAACAGCAACCGCTTCGCCCCGTCATACTTCCCTTGCATATCCTCCTTAAACGCCCCATCAAACACGCGATAGTCGTGAATCGCTACCTCATCGCAGTCCAGACTCTCTAAGCTATTGCCCCGCACCGACGCCGGAATGAGCAACAGCTCCCCCGGCTCCCACAGCCGAAAGCCCTCACTGCGATTCAGCGGCGGCGCAATGCTTACATCCAAGAAATACCAATCCATTTCCTGATAGCGGGCCAAATCCTCCGCATCCCAATAGTGTTGCTCGCTGTCCTTTGCGCTGGGGAACGGCGCAGGCTTGAGGCTGTGGACCTGGATGGTGGCACCTGCCAATGCTTGCCCCTTGGCTCTGAACGGCAATGTCAGCAGTTGCTTGAGCAAGAGGGGAATGCCGTAGCGCAGCAGTAGGCCAATCCCCAGAACGATCGCCAGCAGCAACCACCAGGGCAAGTAGCGAATGGCAATCACCACCAGCGCCGTAATCACAAACAGCGTAATTAAAATCAACTGCCCCGGCGACATCTTCAGCAACGCCGATCGCAGGCGTTGCCGCTTCATGCCCCTACGAGGTGTATCGGGACCAGGAGAGCGACCTTCAGGCAGGCGGGGGGAGGTCATTGAGGATTAATTACTTGGGGTTGCTGTAATAGATGTTCCAAACCACGACGCCAACAATGCCCAGAAAAAAGGTCATGGCAAAGAGGTCTGCGTTGCTGCCGGGGAGGGGCAACCAGAGTAACGGACTGGGCGTTAGAGCGGTTAGGGAGGTCACGGCGATCGCCTGCAAAGCTGCTTCGTTGGCTATTTTAAGGTGCCCGTGGTCAATCGTCCCGCATGAGCTCCCTAGCGGGAGCGTCTATAGAAGGTCTGGCTCACGAGCGCTGGCACTGGTGTGGGTTTGGGAGCAGGAGCGTTGCTGGGCTCACTCACTGGAGGCAGGCAACGCGTGGTTTTAACCCAAATGCCGTTTGCTGAACCTTCGGGGGCTGATATGTCTGATGCAGAAACCACTTCAAAGTTGACAGTCCAGCGGGGCGTGGACTGTGGAGCCCAAAGGCTGCTCTGTACAGCATCGTCACTCAGATGGAATTTGAAGCTGAGCGGCAGGGCTTGGTTATTGATGAGGCGTAGATCTTTATAGCCGTAGACCACGGTGGCATCGGAGCCCAGCGGGGCATAGCGCGTTTCGTCGGTGTAGAGATCTTGGGAGTGGGGATGACGTTCCAAGACTTGCAGGCCCGCTTGGAGCCCCAGCCAGTAGAGCATGCCGGAGAGTTGGCAGAGGCCACCGCCAATGTCGGAGCTGAGGCGATCGCCCACAATGGCTCGTCCTTCGCAGTAGCCACGACGCTGGGTGGGCGGCCCGACTAAATGCCAAAAGGACAGGATCTGCTGGGGCTGGAGGACAACGTTGTTGAGCTGGGTAATGGCCTGGGCTAGGTTGACCCGCTTATTGATGGAATGACTGGTGTTGGGAATGGGTTGGGTGATGTCCCACTGATGGGTGAAAGCTGGGCTGCCGTCTTTAGGCTGGAGTGATGAGGGTTGGGAGGCGAAGCGATCTCGATATCCCTGGCGAATGTCTTGCCAGTGGCGTTGATAAACCCGAGCTTGCAGTCTGAAGGGGGCGGGAATTAGTCTTCGCACGATTACCTAGCGGAGTAAACAGTCCGAGCTAGGTCGATTGTACGTTGTGGATAAAGTGGACGATATTCTGGGGGATATAACAATCAAGTGGTCGTGGGTGTTGAGGAGCTTGTAACCTCGTTTGAGGGTTTTTCAAAACTCAATTCAAAACTTCAATAGATCGAGATTTTTGGGATTGAAAGCAATCTTGTAGTGGGTGATTGCTGAACAACCTGCTTGGGCGATCGCGCGGGCGGAAATGAGAAAACCCGCTCTCCATGGAAGAGCCCCGTGCAGGAGGACAGAACCATGGAGATTGGGCATTTGACTTTGCCAGTCAACCAAAGCATCAAGCTGCCAACTTGAATGCATGGCCCTATTAAAGCCGCTCTGGCAGGGGGCTTCAATGACGGAACTACCCCATTCGAAAAGCTGTGGAACTACGGCTAAAGACGGGCCTGTCCTCAGTAGAAACACGATGGAGACTACCGTAATAACACGTACAAGACTGTTCCATTCCAGTCGCTATAGTAAAGCTTGTCTTAATATTGGCTGTTGATTAATAGCTAAATTTGGGACGGGCTGAGTCTATCTCGGTCTTGCTCTGTTCTATTGACCCCATGGGCCAAGGGCTTTGGCGATTTGCTCCCTCGGAACCAAGCCCACCTCGTTGGGATCGAGTGGAGATGATTTGGTTCGGCCTCCGCTGCGGATTGCAGCTGGGGTCAGCTTTAGTCTGTTTGGGAATTTCCCTTAGCCAGCCCGCAGAGGCCCGCTTGAATGAGCTGGGAGAGGCAGCGGAGGGACTGTCTGTTCAGCAGGTGTGGGAGTTTGGGCTGGATGATACCGATGAGCGCTGTTATGACGGAATCTGCCCTAGCGGGACTTTAGAGCTGGAGGAACACTTGGCCGAACCTGTCACGGAGCCACTGCTCCTGGCAGCGCCCGAAAACCTAGACCCGGACTTGGCTGCACCTCGGTTGCCCTTCTTCTATTACGATGCGAGCCTTTTGCGGCTGAGATTGCCGCCGCCTTCGGCAGAGCGGGGACCCAATCCGCTGATGCCCACACCTGAGCTGCTGGCACCTGATGTGCCTGTGGAACCCCTGCCCGCGATCGCAGCCCCTGAATCTGCTGGGACGGAAGCAGTTGCTGAGGAAACGCCATCTGCTCCTGAGGTTGAATCTCCCGAAGAGGCGATCGCCGATTCAGAGCCACCCAGCTTTAAAGAGCCCCGAGCACCATTTTTCACTCTGGAAAATATACAGCTCGATCTAGATGACGACTTCAGTAATTCTGGCCAGGGCAGCGGTATTTTCGAGCCCGTATTTCAGGGGCGTTTACGGGATGGAACCCCCGTACAATTCTCCACTGGTTTCAATGTTTTCGATGAGCCTAACTTTGCCAAGCTAATCAACATTCCTTTGAAATTTGGTTATGAGGAAGAAATTGAAGGGATTCCCGTCGATATTGTGGCGGGTCTCGACTTCTTTGACCGTCTCGCTCCCGCCCCGAGTCTTTCTACAAAGGCGACAATTCCCATTGGGCAAAAGGCTGTTTTGTCCTGGGCGTTGGACTACGGTCCCTATAAGTTCAATGTGGAAACCCTGGAGAACCAAATTAGCGCCTTCCGTTATGGCCCCAGCCTGTTTTGGCAAATTGATGAGCAGACAACGCTGTTCTCGAATGTCACCTGGGGTCGCTACAGCGATAGCAACCGAGAACAGCAATCCTTTAGTCGCCTGGAGCGGCGCTTTGGTGAAGAGTTTGCATTGGCAGCCAACTTGTTCAACTGGCGTTATCGGCAAGATATCGGAGCCGCCAGTGGCTACTTCACACCAGGCGATTTCTTGGTCTATAGCTTTGAAGGGGCCTGGGAAAAGCCCATCTTTGATTTCTTGAGCTGTCGGCTAGCAGCGAATTTGGGCCGCCAGCATGCGGGGGGGAGCTGGTCGCGGGCCTATGGCTATGATGCAGTCTGTACCGTCAGTCCCAGCCGTGCATTTGAATTTGATATCGGCTATGGCTTCAGCAATACTATCGATCGCGATACGGGGGAGAGTGCATCAAATAGCCGGGAGATTAGCAGTCAAGTGCGTATGAAATTTTAAAGTTCTCGCAGCAGAAAAACAGTGTTGCGTATTCTGGCGGGCAGAGGTGTGTGAGCAACTTTATACTCGTCACCTGAATCCCTTGCTCTGTAAACGATTGCAGTTCTTTGGACAGATGTTGAGACATTTTGCCCTGTTTAACCCTGTCTTGGATTGCCTATGCTGAAGGCTCTTCACGCAGCACAGAGCGACGGCAGTCGTTTGGGCTTCGCTTTTTTGTTTTTTCAGAAATGGCGATCGCCACCTCTGTAGCTTTCAATGTCGGACCGGCGATGCGAGCGGCCAAGCCCATTGCCCCATCAATAGCCAGGTATGAGCCACAGTGCAAAAGTGGGCTCTTACCTCAAGTGATGTAACTCATCCGATATTCAAGACTTTGCCAGCTTAGCCAAATAGCATCACCCAGCGTTTGTGGTTCAGAGAGGAGAAGTCTTCTCTCTGAACTCAAACGAAAGATGGGAGATGCGTTGCCACTCACTTCACAACAGCAACTCAGGCATAAGCACCTACCATGGCGGACAAGACTTACGGTAACAGCGCGAATAACACCCTTGAAGGAACTCTCAATGATGACTTTCTCCATGGCCTAGAAGGCGATGACGTTATCATGGGTGGCGCTGGAAATGACACCATCTACGGCGGCAAAGGCGATGACGTCTGGATTGAAGGTGGCGACGGCGACGACATCATTGAAGGTGGTGCTGGCCAGGATGTGATTTCCGCCGATGCCGGAGATGACTGGGTCCATGGTGACTCCAGCGATGACACCGGCTGGGAGCTGGGCTCCGATGGCAAGATGGTCTACAACGGTGAGATTGATACAACGGGTGCGGGCTTTGCATCTGAAAACGATTCTCCCAGTGGCTCTGGTAATGGTTCTGGTGGTGGTGGTCCTGAGGGAATCCACGATGACTTCATCATGGGGGGCTCGGGCGATGACGTGCTCATCGGGGGCTGGGGCAAAGATGTTGTTATGGGTGGCACCGGCAACGATGTCATCAACGGTGGCCAAGGCGATGACAGCTGGCTTGCGGGTGATGAGGGCGATGACGAGATTAATGGCGATGCCGGTGACGATGTCCTCGGCGGTGGTGCAGGCGATGACGTTCTAAACGGGGGGATCGGCGACGATATCTTGGTGGGCAACCTCGGTGATGACTTGCTCCAGGCCGGTAAGGGTGATGACATCGCTGACGGTGGTGAAGGCAACGACCTCGTCCGTGCTGGTGAAGGCAATGATGACATCAAAGGTGGCGAAGGAAATGACCGCCTCCTGGGCGAAGAAGGCGACGATGTCATGGACGGCGGCAGTGGCGATGACGAGCTGCTAGGCGGTGCCGGTAATGACTTCCACATGGTGGGTGGCGAAGGCAATGACCGCCTCTTCGGTGAGGATGGCGAAGATATTCTCCACGGTGGATTGGGCAATGACTACCTCAATGGTGGTGCAGACCGCGACATCATCCAGGGTAATGAAGGTAATGATGAAATCTTTGGTGGCGAAGGCAATGACGCGATCGATGGCGGCACTGGAGAAGACGTTATCAAAGGTGATGAAGGCGCAGATGAGATCCACGGTGGCGCTGGCGAAGACGTAATCGATGGCGGTCTCGGCAATGACGCTATCTACGGTGACGCTGACAATGACATCCTTGATGGACAAGAGGGAGATGACTACCTCAACGGTGGCTCCGGCGATGACGAGCTGACCGGTGGCGTGGGTAACGATGCCCTAGAAGGGGGCGACGGTGACGATGTTCTCTCTGGTGGAGAAGGCAACGATAGCTGGCTCTCCGGTGGAAATGGTAATGATATTGTTGATGGAGCAACTGGAAACGACACCCTCTCCGGTGGCGAAGGCAACGATACCCTGACTGGTGGTGAAGGCAACGACATCCTCATGGGTGATGGCGGCAACGACACCGTCCTCGCTGGCGATGGCGACGACATCTGGGTCGATGGTGGCCATGGCGATGACATCGTTGATGGCGGCGCAGGTAATGACACCGTCGCGGGTGGTACGGGGAACGACAGCGTCACGGGTGGCGAAGGCAATGACGTCGTGTTGGGCGGCGAAGGTAATGACATCCTGACTGGCGATGCTGGAAACGACACCTTGGATGGCGGCGATGGCGATGACAACGTTGATGGTGGCATCGGCGATGATGTCGTCAAAGGTGGCGCTGGCCATGACGTGCTCACGGCGGGCGATGGCGATGATGTTGTCTACGGTGGCGACGGTCATGACACCATCGATGCTGGTGCAGGCAATGACAGCTGGATTGACGGTGGCGCAGGCAATGACACCATCGATACCGGTAGCGGCAACGACACTGCCCAAGGTGGCGACGGAAATGATTCAATTGTCGGAGGGGCCGGTGACGACACGCTCTTCGGTGGCAATGACAATGACCAATTGAGCGGTGGCGAAGGCGCTGACACCCTCTTGGGTGAAGCAGGTGCTGACCAGTTGAGCGGTGGTCTCGGCAACGATATCTTGCTGGGTGGCGATGGCGACGATACCCTGCAAGCAGGCGAAGGCAACGACGAAGCCTACGGCGGCAGCGGCAACGACCAAGTCGCTGGCGAAGCGGGTAATGACAGCCTGTTTGGTGATGCGGGTGCGGACGTTCTCTCCGGCGGTGCAGGTGAGGACTACCTCAACGGTGGTGCTGATAATGACCTGCTTTACGGTGGTGACGAATCTGATGTGATTGAAGGCGGCAGCGGTGATGATCTGATCACGGGCGATGCTGGCGATGACGAATGGCTCTCTGGCCAGGATGGCAACGATACCATCTACGGTGGCGAAGGCAGTGACTTGTTGAGCGGTGGCGCTGGTGCTGACCAATTGGATGGCGGTGCTGGCAAGGACACAGTCTTCTTCGATGCCGCTGACACCAGTGTTAAGGGTGGCGACGGTTACGATATCGCTCTGGTTGAGTCCGCTGAAGGTGCAACTTTGGACCTGGGGGCAAACAGCTTCGACGAAGCCCACGGTAACGCTGGAAACGATACCTTTACCCACACCAATGGCAATGGGGTTGCGGCTGCAACCACTGCTGTTATGTTTGGTCAGGGCGGTGATGACAGCCTCACTGGTGGTGCTGGAAAGGACTACCTCAACGGTGGTGAAGGCAACGACAGCTTGACCGGTGGGGACGGCAATGACCATCTCCAGGCTGAGGCCGGTGATGATAGCCTCTACGGTGAAGCGGGCAATGACAACCTTCAGGCTGGCAGCGGCAATGATCTGCTAGACGGCGGTGAAGGCAATGACACCTTGGAGGGTGGCGAAGGCGATGACCGCCTCTTTGGTGGAGCCGGTAATGACGTGCTGAAGTTTGAAGGTAATGACCTGGAAGTGAACGGTGGCGAAGGCGATGACGTGGCGATCGCCCAGGGCAACACCCCAGTCTCCATGGACCTCGGTGCCAGCAGCATTGAAGTCGCATACGGAGCTGACGGTGACGACACCTTCACCCACTCCGACACCTACGACATCGAAGTCCACGGTGGTGCAGGCAACGACAGCATCATGGGCAATGCTGGCGACGACAAGTTCTACGGCGATGCTGGCAACGACACCATCTTTGCTGCAGCCGGTAACGACGAACTCGTCGGCGGCAGCGGCGACGACGTTCTCGATGGCGGTGAAGGCAACGACACCCTAACTGGCGGCGAAGGTGCTGACAGCTTGACCGCTGGTGCGGGCAATGACCTGCTTTTCTTCGACGCAGCGGATATCACGTCTGGCAGCATCGACGGCGGCGAAGGCACTGACATTGCTAAGTTCCAAAGCACCACGGATTTGACCCTGGACCTGGATGCAGTGGGCATTGAAGAAATCCACGGCAACAGCGGCAACGATACCCTGACCTCTTCCGTTAGTGTCGCCATCAAGATGTACGGCAACGGCGGTGACGATGTCTTAACCAGCGGCAGCGGTAACGATACCCTCGTCGGTGGAGCCGGTAACGATACCCTCACGGGGAACGCTGGTAACGATATCCTCAACGGTGGAGCGGGTGCCGATATCCTCAACGGTGGAGCCGGTAACGATACTTTGTTCTTTGATGGGGATGACACCATTGATGCAGGCAGCGGCAACGACACGGCCCATTACGCAAGTGCTGCTGCCCTGACCCTAGACCTAACGGCTACGGGCGTTGAAACCCTCTACAGCAATGTAGGCGACGATGTTCTCACTGCTACGGATAACAGCAGCTATACCATCTACGCTGACGCGGGCAACGACACCGTTTCCACGGGCAACGGCAACGACACCATCGAAGCCGGTAGCGGAAATGATGTGGTTACAACCACTGGCGGCAAAAACACCCTCAAGGGCGAAGCGGGTAATGACCAGCTGACCTCCGGCAGCGGCAAGGACAGCCTGGACGGTGGCAGCGGCAACGACATCCTCGATGCGGGCTCCGGCAACGACACCCTCACAGGCGGCGACGGCGCTGACCAACTGATGGCGGGTGCTGGTAACGACAAGCTCTACTTCGATGCGGCTGATACGGTCATTGATGGCGGCACTGGCACCGACACCGCTTACTTCCAGAGCACCAGCAGTTTGATTCTGGACTTGGATGCAGCGGGCTTGGAAATTGTCCATGGCAACAGCGGCAACGACGAGCTGACCAGCACAAGCAGCAGCACTATCAAGCTCTACGGCAACAATGGTGATGACCAGCTCACTTCTGGAGCTGGCAACGACACCCTGAAGGGTGGCAACGGCAACGACGTTCTAACTGCTGGAGCAGGTAATGACACCCTAGAAGGGGGCTCCGGTAACGACGAGCTCTACGGCGGTGACGGTAACGACACCCTCAAAGCCAACAGCGGGAGCGACTTGCTGGACGGTGGGGCTGGACAGGACAGCCTGTTTGGCAGCAGCAGCGCCAACGAGCTCTACGGTGGTTCAGGTGATGACAGCCTGTTTGCAGGCGGTGGCAATGACCTACTCGAAGGCGGCGACGGTGCTGACTTGCTGATGGGTCAGGCTGGTAACGACAGCCTCTTGGGTGGCAACGGCAACGATATCTTGGTGGGTGTGGATGAGAGCAATGGCTATGGCCAAGGCACCATCGATACCTTGACCGGTGGCGCAGGATCTGACTCCTTCGTCCTTGGCACTAGCAGCCAGGTCTATTACGTCGATGGCAATGCCAATCAAGCTGGCTTGAGTGACTATGCGCTGATTACGGACTTCAGCATTGCAGCGGACAGCATTCAGCTCCAGGGCGATGCCAATCTGTACAGCTTGGGTGCTTCAGCAACTGGCACCAGCGGTGTTGGAATCTATCGCCTGGAGGAAACGACCTCTGAGCTGATTGCGGTGGTGCAGGGTGACACTAGCTTTGCCCTGACTGATTCTGCCTTCCTGTACGTGTAAGGCGATCGCCCCGCAGCAGTAGATATACTGCTGCCTCTATTGAGTTGCATAACCTTGTGAGTTCTCCCCATGCTGTGAATCTGTTCATGGCATGGGGATTCTTTCTCTCCCAGGGTTGCAATCCTTAAGCAAACATTGAGGAAAACATTTTTGTTGGAAATGTAGTTCTGCGCTGTGTAGGGTCTAGTACAAATGGCTGATTGACGTTGTGTCAATTTAGCTTTTGCCTTTGCAAGCCACCCGTGTAGCTCTGGGGGGGGCTTTGCAATTCTAATCTTTGTCAGCTTAGCCAAATAACCTTGCCCAGCACTGTTCTTGGAGGCCAACCTCCTCCGGGAACATTGCTGTCTCGCAATTCATATTTTGGACGCTAAGCAATGCCCAACAACAAGAAAACGATTTCCTGGATGACCGAAGGCGATGATGTCTGGGGGGGCTGGGAAGCTAATACCGACTACGTTGTTAACGCTGGTGGTGGTAACGACAAGCTCTATGGCTACGACGGTGATGATGAGTTAGACGGTGGAGACGGTGACGATGAAGTCTTCGGTGGCAATGGTAATGACAAGCTGAAAGGCGGAAAAGGCAAAGATAAGCTCTTCGGTGGAGAGGGTGACGACAATATCGAAGGTGGCGAAGGTGATGACGAACTCTTCGGTGGCAATGGTAATGACAAGCTGAAAGGCGGCAACGGAAAAGATAAGCTCTTCGGCGGTGAAGGCGATGATGAGCTAGACGGCAGCGAAGGAGATGATGAACTCTTTGGCGAGTCGGGTAAAGATAAGCTCTGGGGCCGCTACGGCAAGGACAAGCTCTTTGGTGGCGATGGCGATGATGAGCTGAACGGTGGTGCAGACGATGACCAGTTATTTGGCGATGCGGGGAATGACCTGCTCTACGGCGAAGAAGGGGCAGACTTGCTCTTCGGTAGCTTGGGGGATGACTTACTGGATGGGGGCATAGGCGCTGACAGTCTTTACGGCGAAGCCGGGAATGACCAACTCTTTGGTGGCGCTGATAACGACTTGCTAGATGGCGCTGCCGGCAATGACCAGCTCCATGGCAATGAAGGTGATGATACGCTGTTTGGCCAAGCTGGCCTTGATACGTTGAGCGGTAACGGAGGAGATGATTACCTCAACGGTGGTGATGACGATGATGTTCTGATTGGTGGAACTGGATTTGACATTCTCCAGGGCGGTGCGGGAAATGACACTCTAGATGGTGTTGATGCAACTGGTCTTGGCGTTGGCACGATGGACATCCTTATCGGGGAATCTGGTGCAGATACTTTTGTCTTGGGCAATAGCACCGCTGCTTATTACAACGATGGCGACAACGCGTTGGATGGTAGCGCTGATTATGCCATCATTAAGGACTTCAACCGTCTCCAAGACAGCATTCAGCTAAATGGTGTAGCGAGTGACTATGTGATTGCTGAGGTCCCCATCAGCATTGCTTCGAGCTTCAGCGGTATGGATGTGGCTGGCATTTATCTGGATACCGATGCCAGTGGTGACTTCAGCAGCAGCGATGAACTGATTGCAGCAGTTGAGTATATTTCACCCGAAGGCTTGGGCTTAGACTCCAGCTACTTCACCTATACCGATGGCAATGCAACTCCTCTGCATCCCGAGGCCGATTCCAACTGGGAATTAGTTTTTAGCGATGAGTTTGATGGCAGCAGCCTCGACCTAAGCAAGTGGAACACCACCTATTACTACGGCTCTCGCACAAACCTGTGGAATGACGAAGAGCAATACTACGTCGATGATGCCTTTGAGTTCAATGCAGATGGCA
Source organism: uncultured Pseudanabaenaceae cyanobacterium (assembly GCA_937949725.1). Lineage (GTDB taxonomy): Bacteria > Cyanobacteriota > Cyanobacteriia > PCC-9006 > JAAUQQ01 > JAAUQQ01. The sequence continues at coordinate 2 of CALECT010000170.1, read as the reverse complement.
CC
>CALECT010000169.1 GCA_937949725.1 uncultured Pseudanabaenaceae cyanobacterium | reverse complement strand
ATAGAGTTCGGGTGAGGTCATGGTCCATGCTCTTTGTGTAGGAACTCGAGCCTGCCATATCTCACCCCTCCTCGTCATCTCGGTCTCAGTGAGAATCACCCTACAACGAGGCTTTCAAGACTTTTCTGCATCACTAAGGTTCTCAGGACTGAAATATTCTTCCAGTTCGAAATCTTGAAACCCTTGATATTTAGGTGAATGCCAGGCTCAGCCTCTCTCTGATTCAAGCTACTTTGAAGTTACCTAGCCGCGAGCCAGCTTCATTTCCTTTTCTCTTGCTTTCCCTTACATGCTCAGTAGAGCTATTAATGGATAGCTAGGTCAACGCTTTATTTCTGATTGAGATCTTGATATGAGGTTTAATTTAGATTTAACCAACTGGGTTAAACTTGCTTCATTGTTGCACTGTTGGGTTGCGAAACTGTCCGGAGCCATGTAGTCGAGTGTAAATACTTGATTACAAGATTGAGACTTTAAGTTAACCCAATTCAGATGTTTTGAGCTAACCTAAAGTCTACCACTTGAATTTACTTGGGGTCACCTATTCCAGGAATGGAGATGCCAGTACCTTTTCCAAAACCAATATTGATTCCGAATACAGCTGTCAAATTTTCTTCTCCAGTAAAGTCATCATTAAAAGCCTTTCCGTAGCTTGCAAAGAATGAGTAGTCTTTGTCAATTCTGTATCTAGCAATTCCCACTAGTCGATCATCATTCTGGTCTCCAAATCTTCGGAGATACTCTACTCCAAGAGATATCTTACTCTCAGGCTTCCAGATAACTTGCGTACCTAAGTCGAATATATGGTCATCCTTTTCACCTACTCCATCATATTCATAGCGACCAATACCTAATGCTGTAAAAGAGTCCTTTTCTGTCGTGTAAGAAGGAGTGAGCCATGCACCAATCTTGGAGAGATCTACACCGTCAGAATTATCAAGACTGTCAATAGTTATTGCGGATGCGGCAGCAAGCTGAAAACCAACACGCGCGAGGTCCTCTTTTATAAGCGATTCTTTTTTTGCTTGGAATGCGGCTTCGTTTTTCTTTAGACAGGCCAGAATCTCTGCTTCAGTTGGTAGAGCACATTCTCTTGCCAATGCCTCCCCATCTAGAACAGCCTGTGAAAACTTTGAGTTTGTTCGACCAGATAATAGGTTGAATCGTACTCCGAGTCCGAGTCTTGTTCTATCAACTTTCTCTCCATCTGCTTCAACCTCATCTTGAGATGTTGCGACGGAGAATGAAAGAGATTGGGGAATGGATTGGCCAAATCCAGTTTTAGAAGTGTATTGGTCTAGAGTTAATTCAGGATGGTTAAACCACCAATAAGGTGCAAACTCTAATGCAAGATTTCCAGGAAAACCTGACTCAGAATTTCCACTTGCCTCAAGTACGCTAATTGCAAAAGCTTCTGGATTTGTAGGCCTACTAATTGCAGTTGGGCTGATGCCCATTAGCTGGAAAGCTGGAGAATCAGGGACTCTTAAGTCATTAAAAGTTAATCCATCAAGAGGTTTTTCAGTGGTTGCAGTAGTCTCCTCACTTGTTGGAGTAGCAGCTTCTAAAGTGGAAGGTTCTTGGGCAAAAACTGATGAGGCTTCCACTGTGAAAATAGAACTTACTAACGTGAGTCCTAAAACTAGATATGTCTTGTTGACGAAGTAGAAGAAATTCATTGACACCACGCGAATATGTATGGGTAAACAGCGGTATTGGACTTAAACTTGATTATCAAGTCATTCCAAAACGACAAAGCAATCCTATATGGCCTATTAGATTCAGACCCATAAAATTTCTCTACTCAATATTACTGTCGAGAATTACTGAGGTAGGTTGAGAAATTAGGGTCTTAACCTAATTGATAGACCTTTTGATGCAAACTAAATTTTGCTGGTTGAGTGATGAGCTAAAAATCAACTAAAAATTTTATTTTTAGCGAGTTCGAGAAATCATTTATGCAAGAAAACTCACATGACTATTTAGATGCAGATGTCTCTCAGTGATAGCTCTAGCAGAGCCATCATGTACAGTTAATATCTATGAGATGAGCAATAGCTGCAGCTCCATTTTCGATGGTAGCTTCAGTCCTAAATTCAGCTGTTATCTCATTATCTTCTTTGATTTGATATGTCACGACTGTTCTAGATGATTTCCAGCCTATGATCACCGTGGATACAGTAATCTTTTTCCCACGGACATCATTTGCGAGGCCGACCATGGTGCAGTCGTCGGTAAACATGTTGCCCGATGCATTTGTAATATATGCAGTTTCGTCTGGCTCTACGCTTTCACCATTCAAGTAGATATTATATCCACCAACCTGAGCAGTTCCAATTATTACTTTGATGGAAACTTTCGTAGAATCAGCGTTTAAGGTGTGGGATTGCTCTGAACGCACTAAAGCCATTTGCGGATTACCTGAGTAGAGTTTGAGACGAACGAAGCTGCAGATTTGCCTTTGGCGCACATCTAAGCAGAATCATGAACAAGCCACACAGTTAAGCTATTGAGGTATGTCTTCAGGCTATCCTGATTAACTTGATCGCTAGATTCAGTTCACTATGAGAACTGAATATCTATCCTCTAGCTCGGAAAATCAAGATGTACTGAAATACAAAATCCAACAGACACTAGAGATTTCTTCAAAGCCTCTCCAGTATATAGTTATGCCTGAAATTGAGAACGGTTTCTTTTGTGAAAAACTCCTTTAAAAAGCTTTCATGAACGACCCTATTCACTAATTCAAGACCTACATGCGACTGATTGGACTTCCTAGACAAACATAGAAATGTCTCTTTTGCTTGTAGCTAAGCTAGTATTTGGTTTAGACGCTTGTCAAGTATTAACTTCTACATTTTCCATGAATTAGGTCATGCATATGAATGGTTTGTCTCTAATTCTAATTATCTATGACCTTTCTTGATCCTACGTATTGCTTAGAGTGGCTAGGTAATTTTTGTTGTTCCGTTGATCATCCTGACTTTCAGTAGTAGACGGTAAGTATTACGGATGCACTTTTAATCTTCGTTTGACTATAAGCACGTAAATCAATGATTTTAGTCGTTTGGCTTAGAATATTCGAGATTTTGAAAATTTAGACATGACAAAAACATATAAAAAGCACAGAAAGAAAAATCAAAAGCAGATGTATTGATTTTACGAAACAACGGGATGAGATGTATCCCAAGTGCTGATTCGTGCATTTTCATTGCTTGTAGCTTATTTCTTCATTTGATGTCAGGTGAATTGTAATTAGGTATATCTATTTGTCTCAGATAAATGGAACATTAGTTGATCAGATGCTCATGCTCGTAAGACGTGTATCTATATGGAGCTAATGCTCAGCTTCCGTAAATAACTTGATGAGCAGGGTTGGAAAGCTTTGTCTCTAGATGGGATAAACTTTAGATCTCGCACCGAAGTTATGACCCTGCAGCATCACCTAATACAAATATCTGTTATGGGTTTAGAAATTGTTGATTTGAGTTGGGTTAACTATTCATTGTGTCGGTAAAGTAAACCAAAATCTTGCATTGCCGTTGCTACATGGCTTACAGCCGATCTCTCCGCCATGGGCTTCAACGATCTTGCGGCAAATGTAGAGGCCCAGACCTTGGCCAGCCGTTGGGGCTGCAGCTTGACCTCGGTAGTAGAGTTTAAACAGGTCCTGACTAGCGGTGATGCCAATACCGTTATCAGTTACGGTACAGTGAACTTGATTGGGAGTGCTCCCCTTCACCGCCACCCAAATCTCTACGCCCCCGGGGTTGTACTTAATCGCATTGCCAATCAGGTTCTCAAACACCCGCTGAATTTGCATCGGATCGCCCTGAATCATAGGCACCTGGGGCGAGATCTCAATGCTCAAATTGGCAGAAGCTTGGCGCAGCTTGGGGCCATAGGCTTGTGCTAAGTCTTGGCAGAGCTGACTTAAATTAACCGCTTCAATTTTCAGGGCAGTACACCACACATCAGCAGACTGGACCTCCATCAAGGAGTTCATCAACTGGAGCTGGCGATCGCAACTCTTCTGCATCATCTCCAATGCTTCGGGTTCGACGGTGATCGTCTCTGAATCATTGCCCTGCTGTTCCCGACGGAACCCAATTACCTGAAGCAGATTAGAGATCCCCATGACCATATTGCGTAGATCATGGTTAATTGCATGGGCATAGGTTTGCAGCGCTTCTTGGGCCGTTTGGCGATCGCGCATTTCCAGCTCTAGGGACTGGGTGCGCTCTGCCACCGCCTGCTGTAAATCCTGCTCCCGCTTGCCCAACACATGGAGCATATATTCAAAGGAACGGGCCAACTGCCCCGGCTCATCACGCCGCATGGCCAGTTTGCCCAAGCCTTGATCCTCAATCTGGACCACTTGGTGTTGGTTGATATTGCAACTGCCGATCTGCTTCGCTGTCTTTGTCAGGATGCTGAGGGGGCGGCTGACAGCTTGCCAGAGCAAGAGATTGATTAATAGGAACAGGGCTCCAAAAATACTCAGCAGGCTTTTCGTGACGGTAAAGAGATTTTGTTGACTGCGCTCAAAAATGCGATTGGCAGGTACATACATCATTTGGGCCGCCACGATGTCATTGAGCTGCCAGTTGAAGCCATTCTCGCTGCCATACATGTCCAGTAAATATTGAGGTGCATCACTGGAGCGACCATGGCAGGCAAGGCATTTAGAATCGTCCATCACTAGAGGCTGGGCTAAGTAAAATAACTTCTCCCCATTCAACGTGCGATAGCCAGAGCGCTTGGTGATCTGGAACTGCTCTGCCTCAGCAGTGGATTGCTGGGCTTTCATTTGAGCTAACAGTTGTGCTTCAAACTCATCAGTCTGATCCTCGGGATTGGTTGGGTTAAGCGCTGCTTCTTTGTAGAGAAAATCCTTAAACTCGGGGCTATGTTGGCGGAAGTCTGAAAAAATTGTTCGCGCTGCAAAGTTGGGAATACTTTCGGGGATGAAGGTGTCTTCGTCTGGATGAAGGTTTTGTTCCAGCATGGGCTGGATGTTGTCGCGGGTGTAGTTCCGGGCAGCCTGCATGCTGGTGAGCAGAATCTCGGCCCGTTCTTGGACAGCTTGCTCAGCCTGGGCATTGAGGTGACTCGAGAGGGTCATGAAGGTGAGACCACAACCCAGCAGTGCGAGCAAGCCAAGAAAGACGCTGAACTTTTGACCAAGACTCCAGTTGAACATTCGATTTACGTGCTTACGGAGTAGGACTGATTAATCGCAGCGTTGTTGGCCCAGATGGCGAGTTGGGTGCGATCGCGTAATCCCATGCGGCTTAGGATATTGCTGACATGGTTTTTCACCGTCTTTTCAGCGATGTAGAGACCCTGAGCAATCTCGCGGTTATTGGCACCTTGGGCGATTAGGCGAATGACTTCCTGTTCTCGCGGCGTAGCCCCTTTCCATTCGCGGATTTTGTGCTGGTGAGCCTGGCTGGCCTTTAAGTTTTGACAGATTTGAGGGGCGAGGCTGGGGGAGAACTGGAGGTAGCCGCGATGGGTGGTTTGGATGATGTGGATGAAATCTTGGGGAGGCGTGTTTTTGAGCAAGTAGCCAGATGCCCCTTTCTCTATGGCTTGGACTAGGTATTTGTCGTCACTATGGGTCGTCAAGATCAGGACTTTGACCTCGGGCAGCATGGTGCAAATTTCGACTGTTGCTTCTACCCCGTTTTTGACCGGCATCTCGATGTCCATCAGGACAACGTCGGGCTGGAGCGTTTCAGCGAGGGCGATCGCTTCTTCTCCATTGCTCGCTTCGCCAACGACTTCGATCGCTTCATCGAGTTCGGCGATCGCTTTGAGTCCATATCGAATTAGCGCCTCATCGTCGACCAACAGTAACCGGATTGGAGTCTGTGGTTGCATGGCTAGTCCCTGTCAAATGCTTCAAGCTGGCAAAATGCACGCTGCACCGTCTAGGCGATCGCCCGACCGGAGCCCTATCTCGTCTTGGATCATAGGATGCAGGTCTGGGTGCGAGATGAGACATTCCTTAGAAAGGGCTGTGAATTGATCTGGACAAGTATCGTTCCGTAGAACGAAGGCCCTGACATGAGTTCTTCGGAATCACGTTAGGGCCTTCGCTGGCTCAGAAGGAGCTGTCCTTCCGCTCTAGCTTTGCGACTTCTAGACCAAGAAATTGCTGGCGCTGAGCTGATCTGCTTGAACCCCAACCAGCGTGACAGAATCGCCATTGCCCAAGTTAATCAGGGTGTCATTGCGCTGCTGAAGCACATTGCCACTGCCCAAGAACTGCTGCGCATTGTCAAAGATGCTGCTGACATCAATGCGATCCTGACGAGTTTCGAAGCCTAAGATTTGGTCCTGACCGCTGCCGCTTTCAAAGACGAAGCTGTCTTGGCCGCCGTTGCCGCGCAGGGTATCGTTGCCGAGACCACCGACGAGCACGTCATTGCCAGAACCGCCGATGAGACTGTCATTACCAGCACCGCCAAAGGCTATTACAGCTTGGTTAGTCTGCTGGGCAAAGCTGTCATTGCCGTCACCTAGTTGAACATCGCCCACTAGGGTGCCGCTATTGCGGAAGTCAATGCTGCCCAGGGCTCCGCTGGCATCAAGCGCAAGGCCATTGCCGCCGCGCAGGGTGCCGCTGTTACGGACTTGGCCATCAAAGATTACGCCATCTTCAATCAAAATCGCTGCGGACTGCTCCGAGGCAATGACACCACCGCTGAAGTTGGATAGCTCTCCCGAGAAGGTGGCGCTGTCCAAGCCACTGCCAACGAATAGGCGAACGCCAGCGGGCACATTGCCGTCACCCCGGCCCTGAATCAAACCGCCATTGGTGAGATCAACAGATGTAGATGCATCCCCCGCAGCTCCCACCTGAACTGAGACGCCGCTGCCGCTGTTGCCCTGGCCTGCATCAATCACGCCGCCGCGTTGGTTTGCAATGGTGATTTCATCGCCCGTTCCATCCACATAAATGGTGCCGTTGCGCTGGTCACCCGTGCCCAAGATGCTGCCCCGGTTACGGAAGACTATATTGTCGCCATCTAGGTTGACCGCTCGGCTGCCGGAGGTGATGCTGCCCTGGTTATCAATGGTCAGGTCATGGTCGGCATTGCCAATGTAGAGACCATTGTTAGGGCCTGAAATAACGCCACTGCTGCGATTGGAAATGATGCCCTGAAAGCCCACGCCATCTTCAACGACGATTCCACCCAGGAAGCCAACGGTAGATTCGGAGGTGATAGTGCCATCATTGGTGATGCGGCCCGTGACGATGGAAGCATCGAGGCCTGCACCATTCACAAAGCGAACCCCACTGGAGCCATTACTACTCGTGCGAGCCCCATCTGCAAAGCCAGGCTGACCTCGACCGGCGATGGTGCCCGCGTTGCTGAGGATAAAGTCGCGGGTAATGGCATCTTCGCTGGCGGTTCCAACTTCGACTGAAACTCCATCCCCGGTGTTGCCGACCCCTGCATCAATGTTGCCAGTGCGGCTGTTGGTGATATTGATATTGTCGGCGGTGCCATCGAGGTAGATGGTGCCGTTGCGTTGGTTGCCCGTGCCGATGATGTCGCCGCTGTTATTGAGGCGAATGTTGTTGCCATCGAGGTTGACTGCACGGCTGCCCGACTCAATGCGGCCTTGGTTGCGAATATCAAGGCGATGGTCTGCATTGCCGATATAGAGGCCATTATTGGGGCCGGAAATCAGGCCGCTCCGTTCGTTGACAATCTGGCCCTGGAAGCTGACGCCATCTTCCACCAAGACGCCACCGAGGAAGCCCGCTGTTGCTTCGGAGGTTATTTCACCACTGTTGGTGATGCGACCGGAGACGATGCTATCGCCTTTATTGCCATAGCCGTTAAAGAAGCGAATACCACTGGAGCCATTGGCTGTGGTGCGCGCCCCATTGGCAAAGCCGGGCTGGCCACGACCAGCAATCAGGCCATCGTTGTCGATCACGATGTTGTTGCTGCGGTTGTCTTCGCTGCCAGTGCCCACTTGGATGGAGATGCCATCGCCGCTGTTTCCCACCCCAGCGTCAATCACGGCGTTGTCGTTGTTATTGATGCGAACGTTATCTGCTGGGCCATCGAGATAAATGGTGCCGTTGCGCTGGTTGCCTGTGCCAAGGATTTGGCCATTGTTGTTGATGCGAGCGTTGTCTGCGCCGATGTTGAGGGCACGACTGTCGGAGGAGAGCGTGCCGCGATTGTCCAGGGTGGTGGAGGCACCTTGGATGTCGATGCCGTTGAAGGCTCCGGCAATGGAGCCGCTGTTCGTGAGGCGATCGCCCACGCCTTCAGTGCGAACAGCGGTGTTACCGGCATCGGGAGCAGCGATCGCGCCATCAGAATTCACGGTCAACCGGGCACCGTTCCCTTCTAGCTCCACTGCGGCTTGTCCTAGGGGAGCGATCAGCGTTTGATCCACCGTCAGTCGCTCCCCATTGCCCAGGGTGAGGGTGCTGTCTAGGGCTGCGATTTCATTAAAGACATTGCCATCGCCGGTATCGGCACCAGGATTTTGCGCCAGGCCAGCCACATCTCCGCCTGCATCTTGCACCACATCGAGAATCACCGGACCATTCACCCCAGCAGGGGCATTGTGCAGGTGAATCGAGCTAACCCCAGCCACAGGCAACAGATCCGAGGCAGGCAGACCAGCGGTTTCTAAGTCAACGCTATAGGACAGAGCGCCATCAGCAGCGACAGTAATAGTGACCAGACCAGAACCAGTCGCGGCTGATGAAGAAGTGCCACCGGGTTCCTGGGCTGCATCCAGCTCAGCAGCAATGACAACGGTCCGCACGCCATTGATGTCGGTGGCATCGCTAATGACTTGGTCGAGCTGGCCTCGGATTTCGCCACCGTTGAAATCATTGGTGTGGACGTTGAAGTAGAGGTTGCCAGCTAAGGCTTCGTTGAGGAAGTCGCTATTGGCGATAGCTGCTGGATTGAGAGAGTTAACGGGTACATCTACAACATTGAGAGAAAAGCCGGTTTCGGAAATTGTATTGTTATTGGCCATGGTTTTCGATTGTGATTCCAAGGAATGAAGGAGAGGAAATCTAGTCCATTCTCAAAGTTATTTGGTAGATCTATATCTCTTGATTAAATGACTTGAAAGCATCCTGCTCAGAGATTTATTAAATTGACTCTCTGGGGAGAAAGTTGACTTTGAAGTAGGAGATAACCTCGATGGAATCAAGTTTGCATTCAAAAATGAGAGCAACCTGAGAGATCCTGACGGTGTTGGCTTGGACTAAAAATGCAGGACTTTGGGCTCTCAAAAGTCCTGGGTATAGGCTTCCTGAAAGCGAGAAATTCCAGTAGGTTTCAATTGAATTTTTCGCTTATTCGTAATATCTTTTGGGTCTATGAAATAGGCTCTGAAATCTCTGTGATGTAAGTTATGCAATGCATCCTGAATGCTTTGTCTTTAGCTTTGCGGAGAAAATAGTGCTTTCATTAGGGCCACGATTATCAATTTAGGCGTGATTTTAAATACTTTATTCTGGCTTGGTTTAATTGATTCGAACTGAGAATAATTTTCTTAGGACTTTAGCACTAATTTTGCGGTCAGGACTTTAGTCCTAGGGACTACTTGTCTTCGAAGAAAATAACTCGCCAGAATGCTTCGTTTTATCATCTGTTCGAAGATTAGGACAGGAGCCAAATTCTGGATTGGCCAGTATGTGCTCCAATCAGGCGTGATCTAGGTTGAACGACTGCTCATACCAAATCTAATGCAGGGACCCCGACCGCCAACAATAAAGCCTTAGGGGCGAACGATCGTTCGCCCCTAAGGCTTTAGAGGAACATCAATTTAGATTTGAGATAGTCTGAAGTAGCTTGTCCTTCTAGGGAAGTACAGGCAAGGCATTCGTGTAGTGACTCTGGGCGGTCAAACCAGCCAGAGATTCTGTACCGGCCAGAGCGGTCAGGGTTGCCGTATTGCGGTAGGAACCAATGCCCGTCACCGCTGTAATGGCACCACTATGGACGAAGTTAACGTCTAGCTGAGAAGCCCACTCGCCCTGCAAGGCTAGGGTTTGTTGACTATTGTCACCCAGGTTGGGCACTTCATAGATTTGCTCCATGGCATCAGTAGGATTGCTCACCACTGTGACAAAGTCCTCGTTGAGGTCAATGTCTAACAAGCCAACGCTCACCACTCGCACGAGGCGATCGCCCCAATCAAAGCGCAGGGTGCCACCATCAGCATTGTCGTCAGGGTCATTGGCATCCCCATCTTCAGAGATAATAAGCACATTACCCTGAGCAATTGTATTGCCCAAGCTAGCCCCCGCATCCGACCCTGCTCCAGGACCATCAGGTTGAGCAGGTGTACCCAAATCCCAGTCACCGCCAGTGGGATTAGCGCTATCAAAAATCATGGCACCAAAGCCAAAATTGCCGCGACTCATGCCCGTATCGGGATTAGTGATCGTCAGCCCTTGAGCTGCAAATGCAGTATCAATTAGTTGCCCAGCCACCAATGCATTACCGTTTCCATCGGCTTCAAAGTCAATGGAGAAGAGCAAATCTTCTGCCACAGCGCTAGCCTCATAAACCCAAGTCTCACCAGGGTCTAGCAAGCCGTTAGCATTGGAGTCGCCAGCAACAAGCGTTGGGAGCAAGTCATCGATGGCATCACCAGGAGTGCCGTGGTCATCATTAATGCTGATGCCATCTAGGGCAACATTGCCGGTATTGGCCACTTCATAGCGCCAGTAGACCGTCTCACCCGCAATCACCTCAACTGCATCATCAACGCTATTGGCATCCTGATAAGTCACACCATCAGCACTGGTGAGCTTTCTGAATTCAACCTCGGGGTTAGCCAGTTCATCGACAAAATCATTTTCGATGCTCGCCGTGGCAGGAGGCAGAGCCACGTCAATGCGATTGGGGCCATTGGCATCACCATCGCTATCGCCCACATCCACATAGTTGGGCAAGTTGGTCTGCACAACGCTGTAGTCGCCTGCATTCAGATCAGAGAAGAAATATTCGCCGTTGGCATCAGTCACTGCACTGTCAATCACGA
>CALECT010000168.1 GCA_937949725.1 uncultured Pseudanabaenaceae cyanobacterium | reverse complement strand
AATGGCCGATGCAGCAAAGGCTGGGGCGGTCAACTCGGTGGGGCTCATGACCCTGTCAAATTCGAAGACTTGCTGGATCTGCTGGGCAAATTTGGCATCATGGATGCGCACCACAACGGGCAGGTGAGGGGCCATGCTTTTGGCGGTGATGGCAATTTCCAGGTTGATGGTGTCATCGCTGGTGACGGCCAGGAGAGCCGCTGCTTTCTCCACGTTGGCCATGCGCAGGATTTCCGCCACAGTTGCATCACCCACAATCACGGGAATGTTCTGGGTACGAGCGGCCCGGAGGAAACGGTTTTGGCGATCGCTTTCTAGGGCAACCACTTCTTCTCCCAGGCCAGTGAGCTGTTCCAGGGTGCGATAGCCCACGCCTCCCAAGCCACAAACAATGCGATGACCACTGTGGGGAACTTGGGTGTTGGTCCAAATTTGCTGGAGGTGGGTGCCGAGAATGAAGTCATTGAGCAGGGCGTAGCAAATACCGATGACACCTGCCCCTACCAGCATCATCACAGCAGTGAAGACTTTGATTAGACCCGTCGCATTTTCGGCTACGGCTTCCTGTCCTCCCGCTCCGGTAATCATTCCCACTGAAAAGTAGAGGGCATCCACGAGGGAGGTGCCCTGGCTATTGCTGACGTAGGTTGTAACGGCAATGGCGATGGTGGTGAGCAGGGCCAGCAACACCAGCATCATGGCGCGGCTGAAGTGGGTGACCTGGCGAAACCCTCGCCAGTAGGTGCGGAGACGATGGCTGACGGAGCGCTTGATCAGGCGACGCTGGGGTAACTCGGCAATGATGAGGCGATCGCCCACGGCCAGCCTTCGCTCTATCTGTACCGCACTGACTAAATCACCATCTTCACTTTGGGGATCGCTGCCAAATGGCTCACCAGAAGGCTCATAGGTCAGCAGCATTCGGTTGGGGTTTGCCCACAGATCCGCAAGGCTGCGTTGGTGCCAGGGATGGTCGGCGGTGATCTCCACGGCGGTGACGGGCCAGACGTTACCAAATAGGTTGAGTTGCCCAATCACGGGCTTTTGCATGGCGGCAAAGGCAAAGATGGGCGATACCAGGGCGGAGACGCTCATGGAAATATGGTTGGGCAGCGTTTGATCCAGGCGCTCGCCCAGTTCCGCATTGAAGAGGCGGTTGATGATGCGAATGCGGGGATTGAGCAACCGAGCCTGGGTCAAGACGGCGAGGTTCAGGGCATCGTCGTCGCAGGTGAGCAGGAGGGTTTGGGCTTCGCGGATGCCCGCACGGATGAGGGTATTCTCGTCTCTGAGATTACCGATGACAATATTCTCGGGGGCCTGCTGGGGGTCATTGTTGTGGCTGGGCTGGGGCTGAAGGGGAGCTTCGCTGACGCCAATGACGGGGATGCCTTGTTCTTCTAAAACCTTGAAGATGCGATGGCCGATGCGATCGAGGCCATGAATAATGATTTGGGGTTGAATTGCGGAGGTCGCTAAAGTTGCGTTCATGGTTACATGATCCGCTATTTCGCGAGAACTAGCCTGTTTATTCTGAACAATATGGCTAAGTCGCTAGAAAACTTGATAGGTATGGGGGCGATGGGGCTGACGCTCTAGCAAAATGACTGACTCAATTACTGAAATCGCTGAGCTTCGGCGATCGCCAAGGCAGTCTGCTCAATCGCATTGGCTGCCGCTTCTTCCAGCAACCCCTCATAGAGCCGCTCCCGCAGCGAAACTGATAACCCCGCAGGCAGCACCTCTTCTGCTCTTCCTTCCATTTGCAACCGCTCGATCAACTGCCCATCGCGCGTATCAATCACATAACTATTCACCTGGATTGAAACCTGAGTCATCCCCTCCGGTGAATCCGCCACGCCTGTCAGATAGGCCTCCGCCGACAGAGGGACAGCCAGCGCATCTCGCTCTGCCAGGTTTAACTCACCGCTGACGACCGGTGAGTCACTGCCTAACGTATCGACTGGCACGGCCGGAAGGCGGCTGGGCTGAGCTTCTAAACTTTGTCCCAGTCCCACAATCTCTCCGGTAACGACCAGATCTCCTCCCAATTGACGCCCAATTTCGATCGCCTCAGCCATATTCACCTCACCCTCCGCATTCCAACCCTTGGGACTGCTATAAACCACCGTGAACTGATCCGTCTCAATCAGTTGGTTGACCAACATCTGGCTGATGCTGCGCCGCTGGCTATCCTGTTCCCGGCGGTTGAGAAAACTGCTTAATCCATTGCGGTCATAGTCTTTCCTGCCTGCGAGCTGAAAATCCAGCATGACTAGCCGGGGACGTTCTTGGCTCTCGTTTTCTAGGGTTGGAATACTGCTGGCCAGGGTGCTGAGATTTCCCATGGCCTGGGCAACGGCTTGTTCCGTGGCTTGATTGAGAATGGGACGATAGCGATCGCGCGCGGCTCCATCCAAACTGCCCGAACTCCACTTGCCGCTGTGGGTGCGGCGCACCTTGCCTTCCCCCACCATCGTCTCCAAAATCCTGCCGTCCCTGGTGCTGACGAGATAGGTGGAGAGCACCACCTGGGCTTTGAGCTGGACCCCGCTGGTATCAAAATCCCGAAAGCGTCCGCCGGTGCGAACGGACTCATCCACAGTGAATTCCTCCAGCGTCCCCCCCAAGACGGCATCGGCTCCAACTCGCCGTCCTAACTCGATCGCTTCAGCCATGGTTAGGGCCATGCTGGGGTCCGTGCCCAGTTGGTCTCGGCCTAGGACGGTGAACTGGCGATCACGGGATAGCTCATGGAGTAAGGCTCTGCTGACCCCGGCGATCGCCTCCAGCCCGCGATACAGCGGCTCACCATCCGACTCCTTCAAATCGAGTGATTCGGAGGGCTTCAGATCCAATACCAAGATCTTCTTGGCTGTGATGTTTGGACCTTGACTGAAATTACCCTGACTCGGAACTGCACCTGGCTGGGGGGCCGTTAGGCCCGGTTTAGATGCGAATAGAAGACTTGCACAACCGAAGAGAATGGCGCGGCGAAGAAAAGTCTGGAAGGCCATGGGGAATTGCTAGGCGTTGGATCAACAGCTAGCATTCGCGGCAGATGGGCTGAGGCGGCTGGCAAAAACGGTCTACTCGTAGAATACCCTAGGATTCCAATCCTTACACTGCGCTCCGCTGACGGAAAGGCCGCATCTCTAGCAGGCTGATAAAAATAGCCTGGAAAGCCTGAAACTCATTGGCTACCTCGGGACGTTTCCAGCGGTGGGGCCGAGTATAGACAAAGCGAATCAGAGATAGCTCATCGGTGCGGCTGGGATTGTCGAAGGCCACCATGATGCGATTGTCATTGCTGTCGCGTTTGAGCTTCAGTCGCACCATAAAGTCCTCGTCCGGGACGGAGAAGTAAAGTTCGTCATTGGGGAAAACATGGATGCTAGCGGGAAGGCGGATAGCTGCACCAGACTCTGAGACATCCAATAATTCTGAAGCGTAGGTGCGTTGGCTCTTGTTGGGCTGGTTGGGGTTGCCGATGTGGACATAGCAGCGCTCGGCTCTTTGGACACGGGGGCTGGAACGGCGATCACTGCCCGATGCCATGCTCGCTAAAACCCCTAGACCCAAGATGAGTAGATTAAATTGTGCCCACAACAAGTTGATAATCTGTGACCCCATAGCCCCGCTGCCGGGACGCACCTGGAGCACTGTCACGAAGATGCTCAGTAGGTTAAAGAACAGCAACACCAGCAGAGGTGACATCAACCTGTAATCCGTCTTGACCTCGCCCTCTTCCTTCGGGGTCGTTTTGAACTTGACCTTCTTATTGGGGAACAGAATCGTCTTCACTACCACAGGCAGTAGGTGGAAACATTGGAGAATGTTGTATGTAAAAGAGACCACGATAGTCCGGCAGCCCGTCACCCAGGAGACAATAAACATGCCGTAGACGTAGGTCGCTGCCCAGTAGGAAAGGATGTCCGGGATATTGGTGTCAATGGCCCGCATACCAAAGAACAGATACAGCACCGGGGCGATGTAGGCGAAGCTTTGAGTTGCCTGATCAACCCAGTAGAGCACCCCGGACATGTGGTTGATGCGTTGAATCAGGCTAAAGCCAGGGGTGAAGAGAGGGCAATATTTGCTAAAGGCTGTCTTGAGTGTGCCCTCTGCCCAGCGAATTCGTTGGACCAGGTAAGCTCCTAGGTCATAAGGTGCTGCTCCGACGCTGAGCATTTCATTCAGGTACATCGTTTTGTAGCCCTTGGCCTGGAGCGACATGCCCGTCACCCAGTCTTCAACGATAGTGTCCGTGGGAAAACCACCCAGCTCATCAATGGCGCTGCGGCGAAATAGAATTGACGTGCCGGTGCAAATGACGCTGTTGCTGCTGTCCCGCCCGGCCTGAAGAATGCTGTAAAACACCGTCTGCTCATGGGGCAGGATGCGACCGCCCAGGTTGAGTTCTGGAGGATCGGGGTTATAAAAATTTTGGGGCGTGACGATCATCGCCATGTTGGGGTCTGTGAAGAAACCCAAGGCCCGTTCAATGAAGTTGTTTAGGGGGACAAAGTCAGCATCGAAGGTGATGATGATTTCGCCGCTGCTGTGCTTGAATCCGTTGTTGAGATTGCCCGCCTTGGCATGGCTATGTTCCGTTCGGGTCAAGTAGCGAACGCCGAGTTCTGTGGCCAGCACTTCCATTTCAGGGCGTTCGCCATCGTCCAACAGCCACACCGTTTTCTTGGGATAGCTCATGGCCATGGCCCCAATCATGGTGCGCTGAAGAACACTAGCTGGTTCGTCGTAGGTGGGAATAAAAATATCCACAGTGGGCTGGTACATGCCACTGCGGATTAGGCCGGAAAGCTGGTCGGCTTTGGGGCTGTGATCGGTTTGGTTGACAGTTTGGGAAATGATGATCAGCGTGTTGAGGACGGCGATCGCTTCCATCGCGACCAGCAACACACTCAAGGGGCCACTATACCAATCCAGCACCAATGTTTCGGTCATGCGCCACCAGAGGTAGCGACCATTCATTGCCGCTGCCCCCAAGCTGAGAATGAGCTTAAGCCACACGGGGGGACGATTGGGAAATATGGCCCGCGCCATCAGTCCCAGGGCTAACACCATCAGCAATGGCGTTAGGGCATCTGCCTTGGTGACGATGCCGCTGAGATTTTGGCTCAACAACACCACGTCGCAGACAACGAAGCTGCTGACCAAGGCGAGAAAGAAGAATTTCCAGGAACTGAAACGCATGGTGGGCGGGGTGGTAGATGACCTGACTGGGCCGAGATGCTCTGACTAAGAGGCGGATGCTCTGACTTTGACTATTGGGTAGATGAGGATTGACCTCACCCCCGGCCCCTCTCCTTTTCGAGAGGGGAGCGACAGCTGAAGCTGCTGAATTTGCGGCTCGGTCCCCCTTCTCCTTTAGGAGAAGGGGTTAGGGGATGAGGAGGCTGTTCCTCTAAGCGATCGCTTCAGCACCCTTGCTAAATCGCTTTCGTTTCCAGGCTGCAGCCCCGGCAATGCCCAACAAGGCCAGCAAGCCACTGGGTTCTGGAACGGCTTGGGTGGCAACGGTTCTGCGCCCCTGAGTTTCGAGTCCCCCATAGGACCAGTCGAGGATTTCGTTACTCTGCCAAGCTGCACCCGTTCCGGAGGTAAAGCCCAACACTGCGTCATCTGCCCCGACAATCCCGCCCAGGTCAAGGTCATCGACCTCCAGGGCCAGGATGCTGTTGAGAAAAATGCTCAGGCGATTGTCCTCATAGCGCACCGTCGCCTCATGGACATCCCCGTTGGACAGGTCAACAATATTGTCGGTATAGCCCAGGGAGTAGCGAGGATATTCTCCAAAGCTGCCATCGGTCAGCCCTTGCACACTGATATGGTTGCTGCTTTCTAAGCTGTGGTCTTCTGCAACGCCACCGCCCCAGGTTTGGAAGTCCTGGCTGTTGTCCCAGGTGTCGAATTCAATCGCAAGGGCATTGGCGATACCGCTATAGCCCTGACCGCCCCCTGCGTTACCCACAGCATTGGATGTCTGGTTGCGGATGATAAAGGCAAAGCCGTCGCCGCCAGTTTGTCCATTGCGGTCTACGACGCTGTTGCCGTAGTAGAGGTCATCGGCAGCGCGTAAATCAGAAATTTGAAATGAGAATGTGGTTTCAAATCCGTCAGTGATGTCCTGACTTTCGTTATGCCATGCAGCTGCGGCATGCCATTCCTGCCCCGCTTCGGTAAGGCGGAGCGACGCCTGATCGGTCTTTACGTCACCGACCAGGTCGATAGTTGTGGGTTGGGAGAAGTTGCTGTAGTTGAAGCTGGCGGCTTGAGCCTCGGGCGCGATCGCAAACAGCGTCATGCTGCCAACGATGCTTCCGAAGACCGGTAAGCCCCAGCGAGAAATTTGGCTGGACTGAGTCATCTGGATTGCTCGTAATAGAAAATCGAACAGGCCAAAAGAAGATGAATGGGTGGACTAGATGTCACTATCGCGTCGCAGGTGATTGGGGTGAAACGTGGTTATGGGCTTGTCCACAGATATGGATTCAAGCCCGTCGTCGAAAAATCCGAAATAAAAAAGAATTTGGCCAAACAAAATTGAGTGAAGCTAGATTTTGTTGCTCCGTTCTAATGACTAGATACGAGCCCTTTAATCATCCTTTTTTGATCTTTTTAGCCAGCCAAATAGCTGTATATTCTTGATCTTAAGCTTCATCAGTTGATCTCTAAAGCCATAGAGATAGATTCTTGTATGCTATAGATTTGATCAGGCCGAATAATGATAAGACCTTCTATTCTTGTGGTAAGTATCTCTGAAAAATTATCAATTCTATTGCACCTTGATTGCTTTTCTTTAGTTTTTGATTGGTCCAGATTTATATGGTCAAAATTCGAATCTTGTTTTGGAGTTAGAAATCAAAATCATAAATTTGTCACTTCATGCAAAAAGATCTTTGAGATGAGTCGGATCGAGACCCAGCTGCAGTTTGGATTTGTGACTCCTGAGCAGTTTTATCCAGGAACAGTTTTGGGGCAAGGGATTTCTCTATCAGTAAGCTTGGGTTGCTCTTTCTCCGTAGATTGCTGACATAACTGGAAGAAAATCGTGATGAATCCTGAGTAGGGAGCTTTGAAATTGGGACCGGAGCAATACTTGCTGCGTTGCTTCGGTAAGAATGACTAATTTTACTGACTTGTACCTGGCGGAAATAGTGAGAGGGTCGTTCCGCTACATCACCTAAGATTATCGGCTTAGGTGTCGCAATTATTGTGAGGCGATCGCCCTAGCTCATCTCTTAGGATCGCAATACCTAAAGCCCCCCGACTCTCTTGCTGGACAGAATACCCCTGGCAACCCCACGCCACCTGCCAAAATCCATTGGCTTCTTGCAATGACCTCTGATTCGTCTTCCCGTGCCATTCGCTTTGACCCATTTCTAAGCCGCTTGCTCAATCGTATGCCCGAGAGCATGGTCGAGAGCTTCAGCGATGCCCAGCTAGAAGCACTTCGCTCAGCGATGGTCAATCCAGCTCGCCATAAGCTGGATATTCGCCTATCCATTCCCACCCCCTTTAAGCGTTTTTATCTGGTCTTTCTGGCTGGCCCTGAACGCCGCTCTAAGGAACGGCGGCTTAGTGATGGCTTTCGGCTTTGGACACCAGCTAACACCATCTTTTTGACTCTGTTACTGACGAGTTTGATCGTCACCCTCTATAACGGCTTCTACCTGGCTAGTTCATTGACCCCTGAGGTCTCTGCTGACGAGTCGCATCCAACGGCTTTACCCTGGGTTAAATCAGAGCAAGGTTGCACTGGCAAGTATCGCCAGTGGGAAGATGGTTTTTGCTTTGATTCGGAGCATAGCCCAGATTTTTGATTGAGTTTAATGGGGATTGCAGGCTACTGGTAACGATGGCTCGGGTATTTGTGCCTGGGCCATCGTTTTTGCTGAGTGGGTGGAATCGGCCTCTGGTATGAACGTTGCAAATGGTTCTGTCTCTGTCCTTTTACCCTGCTAGGGCTAGCTTGAGATGTCCTCTCCCACGCCTGGGAGAGAAGATTTGTAGAGAGGGCTTGGACGTCTGCGAGGGGTCGATTCTGGAGATTCCTGAGGCTTGTTGCTGCCCTACTGCACCACAATTTCAACCTGGGCAATCTGGCCCACATTGCAGAAAGCTGCGGCACTGCCTGCGGCTGCCGTGAGTTTGTCCGGCTCGTCGAGTTCGATGCGCAATTGAGCGACCTGCTTTTCGGTGAGATTAGGTGGATTGATCGCACTGTCTTGGCCCAGGCTTTGGACGCCAGTAAGGCGCGATCGCACAGTAGCCACAGTGCCGCTCAATTCCAGTTCGCCATTGTAGAGCTTGATCTTGGCAGTGCTGCCCAGGTTCACGCGGGGCAGGTCATCGACACTGACGAAGGCATCCACCCACAGTTGTTCACAGTTAAGCAATCGCACCATGGGTTGCCCCGTGGTGACTTGTTCTTCTGTTCCCACCAGGGTTTCCCAGATGACGCCGGGGAACGGGGGCTTCAGCGGCTGATCCTGGTGTTTGGGATCGATTTGGGCTTGGGCGATCGCGGTTTCTCTGGCTGCAATGCGATCGCGAGCTTCATTAATTTGGCGCTGGATGTCCTGTACCGCCAACTCGCCTTGACTCACTGTGGGATGGGGGGGCAGAAGTTGCATGGCCTGTTGCTGAATACTATTCAGCTCAATGCGTTTGTTTTCAAGCTCAATTTCCGCTTGCTGGACGGCCTGCTGGCTAATAGTCCAGTTTTGGGAGACTTCTTCAGCCCGCTGGAGAGGAATTGCCCCTTGTTCTGCGAGGGGCAACAGGCGTGAAAATTGGCCTTGGGCTAGGGCTGCTTCTTCCCTAGCCGTTTGTAGGCGAATCCCAGCTTGGCGAACAGCTTGGCTGGCGAGCTGGATGGTGGCTTGGTACTGAAGCCGTTGGGATTGATAGTCGTGGTATTCCCGTGAGGGGGCTAGGGTTCGACTCTGTTGGCCAAGTTGCTGAATTAAATTGTCGAGACGCGATCGCTCCACGGCCATTTCATAGGTTGCATCCCGTAGCCAAGGATCTAATTCAGGGTTAATGATTTGTGCGAGGGCATTTGCTATCTCTATGGGCTGGCCAGAACGCAGCTCATTGGGCATCATAACTTGCCCATCTATGGGAGCCGTTAAGGTCACAATTCTGCCATTAATAAAGGCCTCCGTCGCCACCACCGACTGGATGCGAGTTAGAGCTAAGCGGCTACCCCAAATTGCTAGGTTTAGACCTGCAATAAATAGCAAGATCCGCAATAAAAAAATGGAGATATCCTTAGCTTGGATACTGCGATTCTGAGGGATGGCAATCCCCCCAATATCGTCTCCTATTCCACTAATCTCCTGAGCACTGGTCATTGGACTGGCATGGGAAAGGCAAGATGCACTATCAGGTTGCCATGGTCCAAACTCCTTTCGCAGGTGGGCTTATACGCAATTTAAATACTTTGTTCTAGAGCTTGTTCTTGTAATTTAGAGGAGCTAGTCTAGATAATTTTTCGGACTTTTTGAATCGCTGCTTCTCTCTGGGTGCTAGATGAAAAAATAGACAGTGTCGATGAGATATATTGCGGAATCTGAAAATATTTATTTAACGATCAAATATATGTAATTTGAGGGCCTAACCATTCTTTGAATCGCAATTTTTATTCTCAATGTTTTAGTTGATCTTGTCTAATGATTCTTACTGAATTACTTTCAACTTTTTGCTTCTTGCTTGAATGATCTTTGGAAATTTTGCTTATAAATGAAATCTCCGTAGTTAGACTTATAGATCTCGCTCTAAGCTTGGGTATTGCAGAGGAAAATGGCTGAGAGGCTATCCGTGACTAGAGGCTGGCTTCGAGCCAGTAGGTCTCCATTTCTCCCTTCCCTTTTACGTTAATTGCGCCCCGAGGAACCAGCCTAAACTGTTCTTTGATGACCTGATAAATTGAATCACTCACCTGGATTTTTCCCGGCTCGCCGTAAAGCTCCATGCGACTGGCCACGTTGACTGTATCTCCCCAAAGGTCGTAGGACAGGCGCTTGAGACCAATGACTCCGCCCACAACGGGGCCGCTGTGAATGCCGATGCGTAGTTGAAGCGGATGGTTTTCAGGGGTCTTGAAATCTTCCATGGCGCTTTGCATCGCCAATGCCATATGAGCTATGGCTTCGCTATGGTCGGGCCGAAATTCTGGAATGCCTCCCGCAACCATGTAAGCATCGCCAATGGTTTTGATTTTCTCCAGACCGTGGGCTTCGGCCAGTTGGTCAAAGCAAGAGAAGATTTGGTTGAGCAGGTCTACTAGAACTTGGGGGTCTGCATAGCTGGCGAGGGTGGTGAAGTCAGCAATGTCAGCGAAGAGGATGGTGGCCGATTCAAAAAAATCTGCGACGACATGGCTGGTGAGGCTGGCATCCAGGGGAGCGTGGGTGAGGCGATCGGCAACGGGGGTGGGCAAAAGATTGTGGAGGAGTTCCCTGGTGCGAGCTTGCTCTTGGCGGAGGTGCTGGTTCCGTTGGGCGAGCTGGCGTTGCAGGCAGCCAATCTCTAGCTGATGGCTGACCCTGGCACAGACTTCGTCGGCCTGGAAGGGTTTGGTGATGTAGTCCGCTGCTCCGACTTGAAACGCCTTAACCTTGTCACTGGTTTCTTGTAGAGCCGTGAGAAAGATAATTGGTACGTCCTTGGTTTCAGGAGAGGACTTGAGCTGGTTGCAAAGGTCATAGCCATTCATGTCCGGCATCATTACATCCAGCATGATGAGGTCAGGCACCTGCTGCTGCACGGCTTCCAAAGCCATGGCGCTGCTGGTCGCTTGGCAGACGCAGAAACCTTTACCCCCCAGAATGGCAGATAAGAACTTGAGACTGTAGGCTGTATCGTCCACCAGCAGGATTCTGCTTTGGTTTGCGTCGCCATCGCAAAGCAATTTGACCGGTGGGTCATTGCCGGGTGGCGGTGATGCCGGGTTAGCCGCGTCTGATTCTGGATTGGAAGGTGAATCGGCGGTCAATGGCCTAAGAAATTAACAGTGGACGCTATTAAACATTGACCGTTGATTTGGTCGCAGTTGATAGAGCACCGATCACAGCGGAATGTTATTCAATGGGCAATCCCAGTCCGCAGGAAGTCCTGAGTTACTAATGCTATCTAAGTGGATAGTGATTAGTAATACTAATATGCTTCTTGAGGGGAGGCACTGTCCCCATTCATAAATGTCTTAGTCAAAATAAAATAATTCCTTCCATGCTGTAAGGCTTGGTTGTCGCTTCAAGTCTTGCCTCAAGCGGGTTTGAGTTTGTAGAAAGTGTTTTTGCCTTGAAGTTAGAGCCTCATGGACTGGGGAATCTGGGGATTCCCTAACATTCCTGATTTGCGATTCACTGCCAAATCAGCGGTTGAACATGCTAAGCCCTAAGTATCAAAAACAGCAGCGGAAATGATTTAAGACCATTGATGCCGTAGTGCTTCGATAGGTGCCAAATAACTTGCCATGGGAAAGTTTCCGCAGTGGCAAGCTTCTCTGTCTACTGCCAGGAGGTCTTCTCCCTGGAATATTTTGCCGAGGGAAATGGACTGACCTTTATCGGGCTTCCAGTCTTTGCTGAGGAATTGGCGATCGCCATCCACAATGCCCCCATCAAATAAATGACCAATGCAGCCATAGACATCCCTTAGCACCAGGGGCACCGAGGGGCGATGAAGCTGACCCCGAGAATTAGGGCTTCTTGCCTTGTATTTGACTCGGGGAAAGAGGCCATAGAGATTTTTGAGGGAAGCCGAAATCAGGGGCTCGCCCTTGAGGATGGTTTGCTTCAGGGCTCCGATTGAAATGCGGCAATCCACTTCTTCGAGAATTGC
>CALECT010000167.1 GCA_937949725.1 uncultured Pseudanabaenaceae cyanobacterium | reverse complement strand
CCAAAAGCGGGTGATTGACCAGGTGAAGCAGACCCACCCTGACACCCCCATCATCATGTACATCAGCGGCAGTGCGGGTGTGTTGGAGCGCATGGCTCAAACCGGCGCTGATATTGTCAGCGTCGATTGGACCGTGGATATTACCGAAGCGCGCCGCCGCTTGGGTCCTGACATGGCAATCCAAGGCAATATTGACCCCTGTATTCTGTTTGGCTCCAAAGAGACCATTACTTCCCGCATCATCGATACGGTGAAGAAGGCCGAGGGCGCTCGCCATATCCTCAACCTGGGCCATGGCATTCTGCCTGGCACCCCCGAGGAGAATGCGGCTCACTTCTTCGAGACGGCCAAGAACATCCATGAGATTATTGCTGCTGAAAAGTAGATCTCAGGGTCGTTTTAGAGTTGTTTTAGACCAGGGGTTCGACAGCGTACAAGTCATAGGGATAGATACCTAAGGCAAAAGCTCAGTCGAGCCCCAGGGTGGATTAAAATTAATCCAACAAAGGATTCAGGTAAGGCAGGGCGGTAAGTGTGACCCGGAAACGTATTTTCATAACAGGTGCCAGTGGCTGCCTGGGTCATTACATCACCGAGCGCCTAATTAATCATTCAGAGCATGAGCTGTTTCTCCTCATGCGAAACCCGGCCAAGCTTCAGCTCAATGTTGAGGCTCGGCCGGGTATTCATGTTTTACAGGGTGATTTGGGTCAAATTGAGCAGCAGGCCGAACTGCTCAAGACCATCGATGTTGCCATTTGCATCGCCACGGCATGGGGTGATCCAGCCACGACGCGCCTGATCAATGTCGATAAAACGTTGGAGTTGATGGCACTGCTTGATCCGGAGCGGGTGGAGCAGGTCATTTATTTCTCAACGGAGAGCATTCTCAATCGCGAGAACCAGCTATTGCCCGAAGCGGCTGAAATTGGCTCTGATTACATCAAGACCAAGTCGGCTTGTTTTCAACAGTTGAAGCATTTGGCGATCGCCCCCAAAATCACCACCCTCTTCCCCACATTGGTCTTCGGCGGCGACGAGCAAAAGCCTTACTCTCATCTAACCGGCGGCCTTAGCGATGTCACTCGCTGGATTTCCTTAATTCGCTTCTTTGGCATTGATGCCAGCTTTCACTTCGTCCATGGTTACGACGTGGGCCAGGTTGTTGCCCATTTAGTCGATCATCCTCCCGAAGAGAATGCGATCGCAGAGACGGGGGACGTACGCAAGATGATTTTGGGAAGCCACGCCGTTACGGCCAGTCAGGCGATCGTGGACATTGCCCAGCACTTCGGCAAGCGCGTCTTTTTCCAAATCCCAATCACTCAGACGCTGGCGGAATTTTTCATCAAAGTCTTTCGCATTGAAGTGGGGCCCTGGGACCGATTCTGCATCCAATATCGCCATTTCACCCATGCCAATCCAGTTAGCCCTAGCAGCTTTGGCTTGGAGACGAGGGGCGAAACGATTACCGATATCTTTAAGCTAAGCGGTGTTGAACCGAAGTAAACCTGAGTTCGATTGCGCGAAACAGCACTTGCAAAGCGGACTAGGAATAAATTCCCAGTCTAAGAGCGAAAGCCCACTCAAGTGGGCTGCAACCCTCACTGGTGGGCTGTTCAGTCCGTTTTAACGGACTTGAGCTTTGAGCCGTGAACTTTAGTTCACAGCGGTAGGGCTAAGCCAACCCTCAATTTGTCGGGCTCAGGTGAAGTAAGGTTGAGCGATCGCTAAAACGACGACCCTGGCTGCTGTAAAAATGCTGCCTCTTCTGGAGTTGTCTGTCGCCCCAAAGCCTGATTTCGATGGGGAAACCGTCCAAATTTCTGAATCACATCCCGGTGGCGATAGGCATAGTCAATCGTGCTAGCACTGTCTCCATCCCCAAGCAATTGCTCAAACAGCGCCACTGACCGTTCTTGGTCACTGAGCTTTTCGCTATGTTCAAAGGGCAGGTAGAAAAACCAGCGCTGCGCCGTTGAGCGAGCTTGCTCATTGGTGGCATAGCGATCAAAGCCCTGAATCAGAGCATGATCTGCAACCGCGACGGCTTCTCCATCGGTCGCAAAAGCCTGGGCTGAACCTCGATACAGGTTGCGCGGGAATTGGTCCAGCAGCAGCAATAGCGCTAAGCAACTGTCAGAGTCGGCTTTCCAGGACTTAAGCTTGCCCGCCGCTGCTGCTTCTACCGTGGAGGCAAAGCGATCGCGAATCTCTTGATCAAATGCCGGGTTCTTGATGAACCAAGCCTTACGCTGCTTGCCATAATCAGGCTCTGCGGCATCACCAAACCAAAAATCAAGAACTTCCCTTGCACTGGCAATGGCCATAAATCCTACTTTTCCATCCACTTAATATGACGAAATAGCGCTTTAAACTGATAACTCTTCTGCAACAATTTTGTCCAGAAGCCCCTGACTCGCATCCATCAGCAGGTCAATCACATACTTGAAGCCATCTGCGCCGCCGTAGTAAGGATCCGGGACTTCAGTATCAGAATGCTCGCTGCAAAAGTCGCACATCATTTTGACCTTGTCAGCATATTGCCCGCTGCGGTCCAAGGCGAGAATGCCATTGTAGTTACTACGATCCATCGCCAGAACCAGGTCAAATTCTTCTAGGTCACTGGGCTCTAACTGGCGCGATCGCCCCCGCATTTCAATCCCCTGAGCATTAGCCGCCTGGGTCATGCGGCGATCGGGCTTCTCCCCAATGTGATACCCCGAGGTCCCAGCAGAATCGCACTGAATCTTGTCGCCTAGGCCCGCCTGTTCAATCAGGTGGTTCATGATGTTTTCCGCTGAGGGCGATCGGCAAATATTACCCAGACAGACGAACAACAAGCGATAGGGAACAGCCATAGCATCCAAGAGAAACAACGCCAGAGGAGACTCGCTCCAATTCTAAAATCTCAAAAATAGAGGGGATTGGCTAGGCCAATCCCCTCTAAAGAATCAATTAGGAACAATCCAAGGCTCCCAAGGTTCTCTATTCTTACAAACCAGGAATATTTAAACCACTGGTCAGCTCTTCCATCCGCCCACGCATAGTATCCGTAGACTTCTGGTAAGCCTCTTTCATCGCAGCAGTCACGAGATCAGAGAGAACTTCCTCACCCTCTTTTAGGGCTTCAGCAGTAATCTCAGTGCGAATGGGTTCCTGGTTACCTGTAAGGACAACC
>CALECT010000166.1 GCA_937949725.1 uncultured Pseudanabaenaceae cyanobacterium | reverse complement strand
GTGGTCTTTCCAGGGGTCATTAGGCCTGCCAGTAATACACAAGACTTCACCTGGGCCGAGGCAATGGGGGAGTGATAATGGCTGGGTTTCAGGGTTTGCCCTTGGATGGCTAGGGGGGCCAGGCTGTTGTCTTTCCGTCCCCAAATTTGAGCCCCCATTTGTTGGAGTGGCTTGACCACGCGGGACATGGGACGCGATCGCAGTGACTCATCTCCAGTGACTGCGAAAAAGCGATCGCCATGGGAGGCCAAAATACCCAGCATCAGCCGCAAGGTGGTGCCGGAATTGCCCGCATCCAAAACACTAGTTGGTTCCTGGAGATTCCCCAGGCCGACGCCCTCTACCACCACATGCTCAGGATTAAGCTCCGAAATCTTGACCCCCATCTTGCGGAAGCAAGCGGCGGTGCTTTGGGGATCTTCCCCCACAAGCAGACCTTCAATTTCGGTGGTGCCTGAGGCTAGGGCTCCCAACATCAGTGACCGATGGGAGATCGATTTATCCCCCGGTACCCGAATCTTGCCCTGGAACGTTAGGCCATTCTCAGGAGGATTGATGTGAAGGACCGTTTGATCTTCCGTGTTTTCGAGCAAGACGAGGGCATTGACCATTGGGCTAGACTGGGCGCGACGGTAGCTATCCTACCGTTTTGCTGGCATTCGCTTTTGCTGGCACTCATTTCGTTAGCAGCCCTGAACGACCGAGTTTGCCCCCTCCCGGTTGCCTCTCGTAAGGACGAGCCATTTTGGCTGGTCACTGTGTAACCGTTGTGCGGACAATTTCCGCCGCAGCTTAACGCAGGCCTTTGGCCCCTCATCCCCTCGCAATTCAGTCATGGTCCTAGAACCTGAGCTGAGTTGAATCTTGTAGTGATTCCTAAATTGCTTCCTAAACGGGGAACGGATGAGCAGACCCCACGCTGCCCGGACATTGTTTCTAAGCTCCCCTTCATGATCACTTACCCTCGCAAGCCGATTAGCCTGTCGCTAACGTCTTCTGATCTGTGCCTCGATACCAAATTAGAAACAGCCGCAACGCTCTATCAGAAAGGCAATGATTGCTTTCATCTGCTGTTGACGGAGCCCGCTTTAGAAGCATTTGATCTGCCAGGTTCCGGGGTGGCAACAGCGGCTCAGCCTCGCTTGCTATGGCTAGAGATTTCGCCCTATCGCCTGATCATGACCATGCAGAGCAATGGTAGTTTCAGCTATCGTCACTGGCTGGAGCGGGGCATTTATGGCATGAGCCGCTACTGGCTTCAGGATGATTCCTTGGGTCAAGGCGGACAGGTTCGGTTACGCAACTTCACTCGCCAGCTGGAATTTTCTGGCGACCCAATGCCGACCTCGCTCTCGGTGGAATATGAGCTGTGGGCTAACCGCGTACAAATGGGTCGCTATGCACTGAACTTAGAAATTCACCACGATTAGTCGTCCGTTTCCCTAGCTGTAGACTACGACGCGATTACGCCCAGTTTGCTTGGCCTTTCTCAGGCATTGATCTGCCCGCTCTAGCAGGGTCAACCCATCGACATCGTCTTTTTCATTGAGCTCAGAGACGCCCACGCTGACGGTGAGAGATAGTTCTAGGTCATCGTTAATCGTGAAGGACTGCTTGCTGATGATGTTGCATAGGCGGCGGGCTATTTCCCCCGCTTCGTCATGGGGCGTGTCGGCGAGGAGCACGACAAATTCCTCGCCGCCGTAGCGAAATAGGGTGTCTTTGGCGCGGAGATTATGGCGCAGGCGAGCGGAAAGCAACTTGAGGGAGACATCGCCGACTAAATGGCCATAGTTGTCGTTGATACGCTTAAAGAAGTCTAAGTCGAAGATTAAGAGACTGAAGGGGCGATCGCCTTGCCTAGCAGTCTTAATTTGTCTGGGTAAGTCCCAATCCAACGCCCGACGATTGTTCAGCTCCGTGAGAGGGTCCACCAAAGCAATCGTGGAGAGTAGATCGTTCGTTTGAACCAAGTCTCGATAGCGATCCGCAGACTGGAGGCCAATCCTGAGTTGCGCTTTGAGTAGCAGACCGTAGGTTTCATCCAGCTTGCAACGCTGCTGATTAAAGTCCCCCTCCACAGTGAGGTAGGCATCTGCACCGAGTTCTAAAGCGTGGGTCTGGTGACGTAACTGGGATGCAACATCATTTCTAGGGCTGAGCTCAAATCCCGCGATGAGCAAGCTGTAGAACCATTGGAAGTTGCTGCGACTCTGAAGGTTGAGGCAGCCTTTAGCAAGGTTTAGATCATCGCCTTGGATAATCACAAAATCCGGGGATTGGGCCTGCATGGATAGGCCTGCTTCCATGGCACTTTGGGCCAGCGCGATCTCGCTAGAAGTCAAAGGCTGAAGTTGTGCTTGAATCATCTGCCCAAAGGCGGGATGACCCACTATCAAAATGGAATGCTCCATGGGGGCTCAAGGCGATGCAGAGGCTATAAACACGCGCGTTGAAGCACCATAGGGCTTAAATCCTGAAACTATGCCGGGGTTTAACTACTGGGCTTAACGCCTTGTAGACCGGAGCTATGGGGACTTAAGCAGATGCTGAGACGACGGAGGTTCAATTACGAGGGGAAATAACAGTTACGTCTTGGACCCCAGGTTAACGATCCTATTCGGAATCGAAATTCCTTCCCTGACGAAAGAATTGACTTCCTTACTACTTCATCTTCCCTTCATATACATCCGGAGAATTGATAGAACTTACGAATATTCCTGACGATTTCTTTGGTCAGGGAAATGCATACCTCTTGGGGAGATGCTTGCTTCTGATGGGTGTGGACGCATCTGTAGAGCAGTCTTTAGGGGATGATCATGGGATTCCTCTCGAAATTGTCTGGTGTTGTTGGGCAACGAGTGGCATAGAGGCTGAATGCGAGGGAATGATTGCTATGGCTCACCTCTTTCCGATCATTCAGATGCTTTGCCCCAATGAGGGGAGCTGATTTTCTTTGGGCGCAGGGATTTACCCCCTACAGAATGCTCAATTGCCTTACATAATAGAAACCACTGTAAATTTTCTTCCTCCGCTCCCTTACTTCCCATGGCTACCCCTCTCAGCGGCGACCAGATTCGGCAGACCTTCCTCAGCTTTTACGAGGCGAAGGCCCATAAGCAGCTGCCGAGCGCGTCTCTGGTACCAGAGGACCCTACGGTATTGCTGACGATCGCGGGAATGCTCCAGTTCAAACCCATATTCCTGGGCCAGCGCAAGGCTGAGGTGGATCGAGCGACGACGTCCCAGAAATGTATTCGCACCAATGACATTGAGAATGTGGGGCGTACGGCCCGCCACCATACTTTCTTTGAAATGCTGGGGAATTTCAGTTTCGGTGACTACTTTAAGAAGGAAGCGATCGCTTGGGCTTGGGAGCTGTCCACTGAAGTGCTGAAGCTGCCCGTTGAGAATTTGGTTGTCAGCGTCTTTGAAACCGACGACGAAGCCTACGATATTTGGAAGAACGACATTGGTGTGCGGGAGACCCACATTCGCCGCATGGGCGAAGCGGATAACTTCTGGAAGTCTGGCCCGACAGGCCCCTGTGGCCCCTGTTCGGAGATGTACTACGACTTTTATCCCGAGCGCGGCGATAAGGATATTGATCTAGAAGACGACGATCGCTTCATCGAGTTCTACAACCTGGTGTTTATGCAGTACAACCGGGATGACGAGGGTGAGCTGACCCCTCTAGCCAAGCAGAACATTGATACAGGGATGGGCCTGGAGCGCATGGCCCAGATTTTGCAGGGCAAGCCGAATAACTATGAAACGGACCTGATTTTCCCAATCATTGAGGCAGCTTCCAAAATCTCTGGTCTCCACTATGAGAAGTGCGATGAGAGCCAGAAGACCTCTTATAAGGTCATTGGCGATCATATTCGCGCAGTGAGTCACCTGATTACGGATGGTGTGGTGGCGTCGAATCTGGGGCGGGGCTACATTCTGCGGCAGTTGATTCGCCGGACGGTGCGCCATGGCCGTCTGCTGGGCATTGACCGGCCTTTCACCGCTGAGTTGGTGGAAAGTGCGATCGCTCTCATGGAGGACACTTACCCCGCCCTGAGAGAGCGTGAGAAAACGATCAAAGATGCTCTCGTCTTTGAAGAAAAGCAGTTCCTCAAAACTCTAGAGCGCGGTGAGAAGCTATTGGCCGATGAAATCGCCAAGCTGAAGAAGGCGAAGAAGAAAGTGATCTCTGGCCCGGTGGCGTTCAAGCTCTTCGCAACTTATGGTTTCCCAGTGGAACTGACCCAGGAGATTGCTGAGGAACAGGGCTACAGCGTCGATTTACCTGGCTTCCGTGACGAGATGGAGGTTCACTCCGGTCTCTCCAACGCTAAGGGAGATATTGATCTAACACAGCAGTCCGATATGAAGAAGCTGGCGGCGCGGACGGAAGCGACGCCCTTCAACGGCTATAGCGAGGTTCAGGGTACTGCGACGGTGACTGACTTGTTTGTGGAGGAGCAGCAGGTTGAGGTGGCTGAGGCAGGTTCTGCGGTGCAGTTGGTGCTGGATGGGACGCCGTTTTATGCGGAGTCTGGGGGACAGATTGGCGATCGCGGCTACTTGTCCAGCGACGACCTCATCGTCCGCATCGACGACGTCCAAAAAGAAGGCAGCACCTTCGTCCACAAAGGCCACGTGGAGCGAGGCTCCCTCAAGGTCGGCGATAGCCTCAACGCCCAGGTAGATCGCGCCTGCCGCCGTCGCGCCCAGGCTAATCACAGTGCGACTCACCTGCTCCAGGCTGCTCTAAAGCAATTGGTAGATGACAGCATCTCCCAGGCTGGCTCCCTGGTGAACTTTGACCGCTTGCGCTTTGACTTCAACCTCAACCGGGCCCTGACGCCTGAGGAGCTGGAGCAAGTTGAGGCCCTGATCAATACCTGGATTTCCGAGGCTCATGGGGCTGACATTGCGGAAATGCCCATTGCCGATGCCAAGGCGAAGGGAGCCACGGCCATGTTTGGTGAGAAGTACGGCGATACGGTGCGCGTTGTGGATTTCCCCGGTGTGTCCATGGAGCTGTGCGGCGGCATCCATGTGGGCAACACGGCGGAGATTGGTGTTTTTAAGCTGATCTCCGAGACGGGTATTTCCTCTGGTGTGCGGCGGATTGAGGCGGTCTCTGGCCCGGCGGTATTGGATTATCTCAATGTGCGCGATGGCGTTGTCAAGGAGCTGGGGGCGAGGTTTAAGGCCAAGCCTGAGGAGATTGCCGATCGCGTGACCTCGATTCAGGAGGAGCTGAAGGCGGCGCAGAAGGAGCTGGCTGGGGTTAAGTCTCAGTTGGCGATCGCCAAGTCCGATAGCCTCCTGGCCGAAGCCAAAGACATTGGCAATTTCAAAGCCCTCGTGGCCCAAATGGACGGTGTGGATCCTAAGTCGCTGCAAACGGCGGCGGAGCGGATGTTGCAAAAGCTGGGTGATAACGGTGCTGTGGTTCTGGGCTCTGATGTGGGCGAAGGCAAAGTCAGCCTGGTTGCCGCTTTCACCAAGCCAGTGAATGAAGCGGGCTTACAGGCGGGCAAGTTCATCGGCGGCATTGCCAAGATCTGCGGCGGCGGCGGCGGCGGACGCCCCAACTTCGCCCAGGCCGGTGGCCGCGATGCCAGCAAGCTGCCTGAGGCCATGGAAACCGCGCAAAAGCAGTTGGAAGAAGCGCTAGGCTAGAGGCCTAGCTGTCAGAAATCCGATTTTTCTAAAAAATCGGATTTCTGAGCTAAAGCAGGGTCTTGAGCAAGGCGGATTTGGGAAATGTTGAAAAAGCTCATTCTCGAAAACTGGAAAAGCTTTCGCTACGCAGAGCTGCCTATTGATCCGCTCACGATTTTAATTGGTGCTAATGCAAGTGGTAAGTCTAATGCTATAGAAGCATTGGCTCTATTAAATGCTCTTGCAGGAGGTCTATCTTTAGAACAATCGTTGCAAGGTGAAGGCACATACAAAGGGATTAGAGGAGGGCTTGAAGGTTCACAAAGAGAAGCAAGTAAGCCATTTTGCGTGAGGGTTCGGCTGTCGGGGTCAGAATCAAAACGAGATTACCTCTACACGTTTAAAGCACAGTCATATCCAGAAGCATTCGTTGATTCTGAATCAATTCTTGTACGAGATACTAGAGCAGAAAAAAAAGATGAAAGGCAGATATTTTCCTCATCTCTTCATGAGCATCCCTTACCTAACTCACCAGAAAAGTATGGCCATGGCGTAAGAATGCTGCTTATCGATGCAGATGGAAAAGCTCTAGTAGCTCAACATCCAGATGTCTCAGCTTTAATCCCCGTCGCTAGCTTACGAATAAATGAACCTGTTTATCAGGATGTAAGGGCCGTTATTAGCTGTCTTCAGCAGATAAAGTTGCTTTCTCCTATTCCTGAGTCTATGAGAAACTTCTCGCAGTTCTCCAAAGAGCTGAACCCAGATGCCAGCAACATCGCTGGATACATTGCAGCATTGTCTGAAACCGAAAAGCAGAGTGTTGAAGGCGAAATAACAAGATACGTTGGCGATTTGTCAGGACACGATATTAAAAAAGTTTGGGCTGAGCCCGTTGGTCGTAGTTCCAGAGATGCAATGCTTTACGGTGAAGAAAAATGGGGGAATGGAGAGTCTTCGATAGAGATTGATGCAAGAAGCATGTCGGACGGCACTCTGCGCTTTATAGCGATTCTGACTGCCTTACTGACCTGTAAAGAAGGTAGTCAGTTGATTGTTGAAGATATAGATGATGGATTCCACCCTTCAAGGGCTCAGCTTCTACTAAGGGCAATCCGCGACATTGGAGAGAAGCGCAATATCGATGTTCTAGTCACTACTCATAATCCTGCTCTATTAGATTCTTTAGAGCAAGACTATTTACCGTTTGTTGTCGTTGCTCATCGGGATTTGCAAACGGGCGAGAGTTTATTGACCCCATTAGACAAGATAGACAACTTACCAAAGCTGCTGGCTAGCGCATCATTAGGTGATTTGGTGACTCAGGGAGCCATCGAACGCAATCTTGAAGCAGAGGCGATCGCGTCCTGATGCAAAAGGTTCTCATTCTCGACACCTCCATCCTTTGCGTTTGGCTCCAAGTCCCTGGTAAAAGCACTTGTGGTTCAGATACCGATAAATGGAATTACGAAAGAGTTTCTGAAGCACTACAAGCTGCCGAAAAAGATGGAGTCACTTTTGTTTTTCCATTGGCCGCCATGATTGAAACGGGCAACCACATTGCCCAAACGTCTAACCGCTATGGCTTGGCACAAAAACTCGCTGAGTTGATGATTAAGGTTGCTGACGAACAATCGCCCTGGGCTGCCTTTACCCGTCAAGGAGAGCTCTGGAATGCAGCTGGCCTGAAGCGTCTCGCAGATGAATGGCCCCAGCTTGCGACTCAAAAGATTGCCATTGGCGATGCGACTATCAAGGCCCTCGCTGAGTTTTATAGCAAGCTTGGCTTTCAGGTTGAAATTCTGACCGGAGATGCTGGGCTCAAAGCCTTCGAACCTGCTCAGCCCAAGCAGCCTCGCCGTCGCCGGAGCGGATAGGCATGCAGAAGTTTTCGCCAACTGCTGGTGCCATCGCCGCAGGCCATCCCGCCACAGCCAAAGCAGGCCGCATCCTCCTCGAACAAGGCGGCAATGCTTTCGATGCTGCTGTTGCTGCCAGCCTCGCCGCCTGCGTCGTTGAACCTATGCTCACCTCTCTGGGAGGCGGCGGCTTTCTGCTGGCTCATCCTGCTGAGGGGAAGCCAGTTCTATTTGACTTCTTCACCCAGACCCCCCAGGAAAAACGAGCTGATTTAGATTTTCGCGAAGTCCAAGTTGATTTTGGGGACGCCACCCAGGATTTCCATGTGGGGCTGGGCAGTATTGCAGTGCCAGGGCAGATCGCAGGGCTATTTCGCGTTCATAAACGCTTGGGGCGGCTGCCAATTAAGGATGTGTTTGCACCCGCGATCGCCCTCGCCCGCAACGGTGTCACTCTCAATGCTTTCCAGGCCTACTGCATCAAAATTCTTACCCCGATTCTCACCCTCGAAGCTGAAGGCCGAGACATCTATCAGCCCCAGGGCAAGGTTGTGGCAGAAGGCGATTGTCTTGGCCTTCCTCAAATGGCCGCTGTGCTAGAGCAACTGGCCGATGAAGGCCCAGGTTTGTTCTATCGAGGTGAGTTGGGGGAACAACTGGTAAAAGCTTGTGCAGATAAGGGCGGGCTGATCACTCAAGCCGATTTAGAGCAGTATGAGGTGATGGAGCGATCGCCCCTCAGCTTCAGCTACCGCAACCACAAGCTCCTCACCAACCCACCTCCTAGCTCTGGCGGTGCCCTCATAGCTTTTGCCCTGGCCTTGCTCGAAGACTCTGACCTGCAAGGCTTTGGCAGTCCAGCTCATCTGAATGCCTTGGTCCAAGCCATGCGGCTGACAAACCTAGCGCGCCAGGATGGCTATGACGAGCAAATCTACGATCCAGCCGTGGCGGAATGCTTCCTCTCCCAGCCTCACCTTCAGCAATATCGTTCGCAGATGCTGAGCCAACTCAGCGGTAATCTACCGCCTGATAGCAAGCTGGGCAGCACCACCCACATCAGTGTCATCGATGGCGATGGCAATGCCGCCAGTGTCACTGCCTCCAATGGTGAAGGCAGTAGCTACTTCATTTCGGGAACGGGCATCATGCTCAACAACATGTTGGGTGAAGCAGACCTCAACCCCCAGGGCTTCCACCAGTGGCAACCCAACCGACGGCTGTCGTCGATGATGGCTCCGACCTTGGTGGTTGATGGAGGGAAGCCGACGCTCTGTTTGGGCTCCGGTGGCTCTAACCGCATTCGCACTGCCATCCTGCAAGTGTTGCTGAACAAACTGGATCTAGGAATGCCTCTGCCGGATGCCGTGGAAGCCCCTCGGGTTCACTGGGAGAAAGGTATTTTGAACTGGGAGCCGGGATGGGATGGAGAGGCGATCTCCGCTTGTTCTCGCTCCGATGAAACCGTTATTCCCTGGTCAGCTCCCAACATGTTCTTTGGCGGTGTCCATGGGGTTGGCTGGAATGGTGCCCAAGGCTTTGAAGCAGTGGGCGATTTCCGTCGCTGCGGCGCGTTTGAGATTGTGGATAGGTGAAATTTACCAAGTCTGCAACTCCCCTTGGGTTGCATCCTCGGGATATCCCGTCTTTGACTTTGGATCAAAGGCCAACTCATAGACCGTGGCAGGTTCGCCAGCGACATGGTCCTTACCCATGGCATCTTTGCTCGCCACAATCAAAGTTTCCCAGTCCGAATCGCTGGCTTCCGAGCCCAAGCGCACATGGACATTGCGAATATCTGAAACCAGCTTGAGGCGATTGCCGCGATTTTCAAACACCAGCATGGTGCAGCCCTGCCCAGTGCAAAGCGTTGGCTCATCCCAGATGTAGACCATTACGTCATCTAGGTGGTCACCATTGAGATCGTCTAGGGACGTAGACATGCGAGCTAAATTATTGTCGCCACCTTGAGCTTTGACGTAGCGCTTGGCTAGGTCCATCGCATCGTTGTGAATGGCCCGATCATCGAGGGGATCGCTACAGCCGGTGAGCATGAGCGTTAGGGCTGACAAAGAGAACAGCAGCTTTCGCATGTTGGGTCAGATGGCAGGTCTATTGTCATCATTCCCCAACTAATTGGTGGCTCTATATTCTTTATTCGAACCTTATAAGTCAGTCTTCATAATGCTTTGAGAGGATTAAGGCAGTCATTCTGAGTGAGCCAGTCCGTCAGTGAAATTGCTTGGGAATCGTGGGTTCATCTTGAACTTTATGCATTTTCCGCTTTGGGCTGATTTGCTACTCGTATTTTGTCACGAATGAACTTAAGGCTTGTTTATCCCTGCCTGGGGGCGATCTAAGGCTTTTCTCTGGCGATTGCAAAAAGCACGAGTATCCGCAGATACAGTTCCATCTGAATGGAGACGATTCTATAAAACCTATCGGTTTCGCAATGTAGGCGATTCCTTCCGTTACAGGTTTTCTATGGTTGCCTCATCCCGCAATGTCCATCCCAAAATCCTGAAGCAGTTTCAACATCTGTTGGGCTCTATTCAGTTAGCTGTGCCATTGTTGGTGGCCATTATTGGTGTTTTGGTTGGGGCGACGTTTTATGAGTCTCAGGTGGGGTCGCCCACCGTTCAAAACCTGATTTATAAGAGCCATTGGTTTGGGGCCTTGATGTTTTTGCTGGCGGTGAATCTGTCGGTGTCGGCTCTCTCTCGCTATCCCTGGCGCGGTCCTCGCAAGATTGGTTTTGCCCTGACCCACTTTGGCTTGGTGGTCTTGATTGCTGGCTCGGCTGCGGTGATTCACATCAGCACGGAGGGGATGCTGCTGGTGCGGACGGACCAGGGCGCGAACCGTTTGGTGCGGGTGGAAGGCGAGTTGCTGGATTTTGTGGGGCCAGAGGGGCAAGAGCAGCAATTCAATCTATTTATCAAGCCAGATAATACGGTTTCGCCTAGCCAGGCCGGCGACTTAGAGCTGCTGCGCTATGGCGAGAATGTGATTACGACGACGAATTTTGTTGAGCAGGGGGAGGTGGCGAATTCTGCGGTGAAGTTGCAGCTGCAGAGCGATCGCATGAACCAAACCCTGGAGCGCTGGCTTTCGGTTGCGCCAGCATCCTACAGCGAAGTTTCGGTTGGTCCTGCAACTCTTGAGCTCCAGCAGGCCCAGTCCGAGGCTGAACTAAAAGCCATGCTGGCTGCACCGCCTAAGGCGGGCGACATTCCTAAGTTCGGCACCCTATTGCTGGATTCGGGCAAAACCATTGATGTGGAGCAAAGCCAGGGGCAGCTGATTGAGCTACCCGGTGGCGCTGATATGGTCATCACCCAGGTTTGGCCAGACTTCCGTCTCAACAGTGACAATCGTCCTGAAACGGCCTCTGAACAATTCAACAACCCTGTGCTTCAGGTCGCTTTGCGGGATGGAGAGAAGGAAGCTCGCTGGTTTGTCTTTGCCGAAGGCGGTTTCGAGCCGGTGAAGACCACGGTGGCGGGTGAGCCTTTGGATGCAAAGGCGTTGGGATTGGCAAATCTCAGCTATGAGGTTCAGCCTCAGCCCCTCGAAGATTACTTTCGCGTTGTTATCGCGCCGGATGGGAGCCGCTTCTACGCTGCCAATTCTTCCAAAGGCTTCAAGTCTGGCCCCCTTGAGGCGGGCGAAGCGGTTACGCCGGGTTGGGCAGACTTCCGCATTAGCCTAGCTGATAGCCTCGACCATGCTGTGATTAACCGCCAGGTGGTGGAGGTTCCCGAAGGTGAAGGCTTGCAGGGTGAGCCTGCCCTGCTAGTCAAAACGCCCGACGGTTCCCAGCAGTGGCTGCCCTGGGGCGAGGCCACGACCCTGAGCGATGCTGACGGAGACTATTACGCATCCTTTAGCGCTCAGATGCTGGAATTGCCCTTTGGGGTCAAGCTGGAAGACTTCATTGTGGAGCGCAACGAAGGCAGTGAATCGGTGGCGATGTGGACGAGTCAAATTCGTCTGGATGATGCCCAAGCAGGTCCCCAGGAAAGCCGTCGCGTCTGGATGAACCACCCCACTTGGTACCAGGGCTGGAAAATTGCCCAGGCCTCTTGGAATCCCGGAGACCTCAACCAGTCCACCCTGCAAGTCAAGCGAGAGCCTTGGTGGGTGACGGGGCTGACCTGGCTGGGTTCGCTGATGGTGGTTGTGGGTACAGCGGTCATCTTCTACGGTCGCAGCGCGATGAAGAATCTCAAGGCTGCGTTGCCGGAGGAGAAGGATGAAGCGGTGAGTGTCGATGCTGCCGCTGTGCCGTCTGCCCAGGCGAAGGGGCTGGATGCTCCGCTGTCGGTTTAGGGCCGATCGCTGATTGGTTTGGCTACAGGTTTTGTTTTAAGTCCCTTATGGTTCGCGCGATCGCTATGAAATTTCTAAAATTCCTAATCGGCTTTACCCTCGGCCTCATGCTGCTGGTCTTGCCCCTCAGCCAATTCCAGGCTGGTCCCCTGGCTCCGCTGCAATCCCTGGCAGTGCAGATCGACGGCCGCAAAAAGCCTCTGGATACTGTGGCGCTGGAAACCGTGCAAAAGCTCCATGGTTCAGCCAGCTATAAGCAAGCCGATGGCTCCAAGTTGGACTATTTACAAACCTACTTTGCCCTCGCCTTCAACGATCGCGATTGGAACAATGAGCCCTTCCTCCTCTTTAGCTATCGCCCGCTCAAAGAAGAAGTGGGCTTCAACCCGGAGCAAAAATATTTCAGCTTCCAGGAGCTGCTCTCCTCTAAGTCCCTGAGCACCGTGATAAACCGAGCCCATGCTCGTGAGATTGCCGGGGAAGATCTAGTCCGTCTGGAGCGTGAGGCCCTTTCCATTGAGGACCGTGCGACACTGCTCTATCGCACCGTGGGTGACAATAGCTTGCCCCTGGTGCCCCATCCCAGCGATGCCAAGGGAACTTGGGTGACGATTGAGAATGCTGCTGAGCTGTATCCCCCCGAAACCGCAGCGGACCTGATGGCCTTGGAGCAGCAGGTGCAGCAGGGCTATCGCTTTGGGGCAGCGCACCTGGACTATGTGGGGCAGTTGGGCGGCAAGCTAAAGCAGTCTTTGGCTGAGCTGAGCCCGATGGTCTATCCCAGCGATGCCACCCTCAACCGCGAAGTCTTCTACAACCACTTCCATCCCTTCGGCAAAGCTTGGATGATCTTTGGCCTGGGCTTCTTGGTGATGTTGGCATCCCTCTGGTTTAAGCCCCTGGAGCTTTACGGCAGCGCCATTGGTTTGGCCGCAGCAGGTCTAACGACGGAGGCCTATGGCTTTCTGTTGCGGATGCAAATCGCGGACCGTCCGCCCGTCACCAATATGTATGAATCGGTGATTTGGGTGAGCTTTGGTGTTATCGCCTTGGCCCTGATTTTCGAACTGACTTCAGATAAAGCCCGCTACTATTTGCTCTCCGCTTCCCCCGTGGCGGTGGTCTGTCTGCTCCTGGCAGATCGGCTGCCGGTGGTGCTAGACCCCAGCATTGCGCCCCTGGTGCCGGTGCTGCGCGATAACTTCTGGCTCAGCATCCACGTCCCGACGATTACCTTGGGCTATGCCGCATTTGCCCTGGCTATGGGGCTGGGTCATGTTTCCCTGGGGCATTACCTGTTTTCGAATCCTGAAACTAATCCCAAGGTCAAAAAACGTCTCCAGTCCCTCTCCCAGTTCAACTACCGCACGCTTCAAGTTGGCGTACTCTTGCTAACCACAGGGGTCATCCTAGGCGGCATTTGGGCGCACTTCTCATGGGGCCGCTTCTGGGGCTGGGATCCGAAGGAGACCTGGGCTTTGATTGCCTTGCTGTGTTACTTGGTTCCCCTACACGGTCGCCTAGTGGGTTGGATCGGCAACTTTGGCATCAACGTTGCTGCTGTGGTGTCATTCAATGCAGTTTTGATGGCCTGGTATGGGGTTAACTTCGTCTTGGGAACTGGCTTACATAGCTATGGCTTTGGCACTGGTGACTCTCAGATTGTTGTGGCATCCGTTGTCCTGGCTGATTTGGCAATAGTGGCTCTCACGGCCCTGCGCCACCGCAGCCGTATAACCTCAGCTAAGAAGCCATTGATTGTGGAAGATGTGACGCTGTCTGAGGAAGCGATCAAAGCCATGGCCAGTGAAGCCCAGTAGATCCCCCGTCAATCCAAAGGCTGTTGCCTAGTCCTGTTCTCATTCTTAATTTCTATTCTTCTCTATGGAACGCCGCAAATTTTTGTCTTGGATCGGTGTAGGTGCGTTAGCAACTTCTTTGCCTTCTGTATTAGCAGCCTGTTCGAGTACCTATGAAACGAGTACTGATTCTGTAGATACCAGTACTGAAAATGTGATTACCAGTGACGATCCAATTGCTTCTGTACCAAAGGCTGAAATTAGCGATACGCCTGATGCAGATGGATTCTATTCTGTGGGGGCTCTAGCCGCTGTGGCTGGAGGCGGAGCGATCACGTCTAAAAAGTTTGCCAGTGCTTCCGGTTCGTTGATCGTGGTGCAGGACCCAGCCAACCCCGATGGTGTGGTTGCATTGGATGCTCGCTGCACCCATCAAGGCTGTTCTGTGGAGTGGGAAGCGGGTAGCTTTGTTTGTCCTTGCCACGCTTCAGCCTTTGCCATTGATGGCGCTGTGGAGAAAGGCCCGGCCACAGAGCCTTTGGGAGTATTTGAGACCAAAGTTGAAGGTGACCAAATTTTTGTCAAACCGGCCTAGCCTTTGAGCCATAACGATGATGCAGAGACAGACTGTGGGGCTCATACAGAGATTGATCCCGTCTATTTTCTGTTGCTCGCGATGGTCTTTGCATCTCACCCCTTACGCTGTTTTTGTCTTCTGTTGTATTTGCTAAGGCTATGTCCCAGCTTTCCTCTGAACAAGTCCTGGCGGCGATCGCGATTTCCCAGTCTCTGCGTAAGCATGAGTTGAGTCGCGTTGAGCTGTCCCAGCAGAGCATTGCTGGAGGCGACTTTACGGAGGCCTATATGCGATCTGCGAATTTAGCAGAGAGCCACTGTGAGGGAACGAACTTTACAGAAGCCACGTTGATTTGGGCGAATTTGACCGGGGCGAATTTGACGGGGGCAAAGCTGGAGCGATCGCTGCTCACCTGCGCTCTGTTCAAGCAGGCAAATTTGCGTGGCGTCCATGCCAGCTATGCCAACTTTACCGGGGCGGATCTAGAGCGCATGGATGGCTCGGAAGGCTGCTTTGATGGGGCTGATTTCCAAGACTCTAAGGGGTGCTACAGCTGCT
The DNA here is from genome assembly GCA_937949725.1 of uncultured Pseudanabaenaceae cyanobacterium. GTDB lineage: Bacteria > Cyanobacteriota > Cyanobacteriia > PCC-9006 > JAAUQQ01 > JAAUQQ01. The sequence continues at coordinate 8,223 of CALECT010000166.1, read as the reverse complement.
TTAAAGGCAGTAGCCTCCAGCAGTCGAAGGGCGTGGGGGCGGACTTTAGCTGGGCTGAGATGGCCGAAGCGAAGCTCCAAGCCAGCCGTTGGAATAACAGTAATTGGGTGGCAGTACAACTAGAGGCCGCTAATTTGGAAAAGGCTCAGTTTGTGGGCTGTGACTTGTCCGAGGCAAATCTCTCTCGGGCCAATTGCCTCAATGGAAAATTTGCAGGCGTTCGGCTTCACAGCGCTGATTTGAGTGGTGCTCAACTGGACTGGGCTGACCTATCCACGGCAAATCTGCGCCAGGCGAAGTTGGTTAGAACCTCGTTGTTCAATGCCAGCTTGGAGCGAGCTAGTTTGATGGATGCAGATTTGTCGGGGGCGAATTTGCGGGATGCCAGCTTGGAAGAGGCTAACTTGGCTGGGACCTGTTGGGATGAGGCGATCGTGACGGGAGCTGTGTTCACGGATTCCCAAGGACTCACGCCGGAGCAGAAGCTGTGGCTGCGGGAGAACGGCGCGTTGAATGTGCCGAAGTAATTGGTTCGCTTGCTTAGGAACGCAAATTTAATAAGACCGAATTTACCGTAGGGGTAGGGTCTCCCTACCTGGCTCATCCTTGGCCGAGGGCGGGGAAACCCCAGCCCCTACGTGACGATTTAAGATGAACGGGATTTTCGGTATCAATAAATTGCGATTCCTTAGGGGCTGAGCCAAAAGTAATCCGCAATGCCACCTTCGCCCCCCTGGGCCATCGTTTCCGAGGGATTGAGTAGAACCGTGGTGTGCTTCAAGTCTGAGCCCAAGCGACGCGCCACCCGATCTGGAATGCCCCAGCCATGCATGATATGGCCCTGCCCCGCTAGAACAACAACGGTATGGTCGGGGTTGTTTTGAGCAAACTCCGCCACGGTCTCCGCCATGGTTTCATCCCACAGCACCTGGGCCGAAAAGAAGCGCTCAAAGGCTGCATCCATCGCTTCCGGGTCCATGTTTTTCGAAGCATGGCCATGGCCGTGGTGACCCACAAATACGCTGGCGACCCAACTGCGATATTCCACGTTGTCGCGATTGATCTCTTCCAAGGGCGGAATCTGAGCCAGGGCCTCATCGTCTAGGCTCTCAAACCCTTCGCGAGCAACCTGACGGGTCAGCTCCTGGGGCGTGTTGGCGGCCAGCAGGGGCAACCCTTGAGCCTTGCCGTAGCTAATGATGGGCTCATACAAAGCCCAGTCAAAGCCCCAGCGTTCGTCGTACTCGCTGTCGCGGCGTAGGCTGTCCGCATCGATTTTGCCTGCGCTGTAGTCATCTAGAACGGATTGGAAAGGGCGCTGGAACATCTCGAAGGCGATCGCCACTTTCTCCCCATCCGCTTCTCCCTGCGCCACCAAAGCTTGAATAATCTCCAGCTGAGCCTGGTGATCCAGTTCGCTATCGTGGCGTTCCCCGAGATACACCACACGGGATTCGCTGAGCGCTTTGAGGATTGTGGCGCGATCGCTTGCTTCACCCCCTACAGCCGCTGCTCCGGTCTTTGATTCGGCCTCAGCAGATTGGGCCTCGGCCTCCACAGCCACCTGGCTTTGGGCGGGCAAACTGGATTCTGCGGGCAAAATCTTACAGCCCGTCGTCACCAAACAGAGCAGAACCAGTAGAGCCCAAGGGCCGGAGCGTTGACGCAGAGGGATAACAGGCAAGGGCTTTGTTCCTTCGAAGAGACGAGGCATATTGTGTCGTTTGTATAGCGACATGGCATTGCCATTTCCCCTAAGAATATTGTTGATCAGACCACCAGCAATAGGCCAACGTAGGCAACGCTGTGGCTAGCAAAATCACAATGGCACTGGCGCCCGTGCTTTGAATCCACCAAGTATCGGCAAAGCCCACCCACAGCGCCAATAGTCCTTCGCGGCTACCCGCCAGCTCCAGAAACTCCAGGAGGGTGATCAGGCCCAACAGCAAAAATTTAATTGAATGGCTCATGATTGACTCTTCGTTCTCTAGAGAGCGCGATCTTCAGTATTCAAGACGGTGGGCTCAGGAAAGGTTTGAGGTGGACAGCGATTGGGCCAGGTTGCCAGCCTCTTCCAGCAAAGGCACGATCGCTTGATCCAGCAGCTTCCCCGGAACCCGCCCCACAAATTCCTCCTGCACCTCACCTTTTGCAGTCAGGGTCAGCAGGTGGGGAATGCCCGTGACGGAATATTGCCGAACCGCCTCTGCCGCCTGGGCATCGTCGATATTGACCATGACAAAGTTGATGCGATCGCCATAATGCCCATGCAGCTCTGTCACCACGGGAGCCATGGACTGACAGCTACTGCACCAGTCCGCATAAAACTCGAGCACTATAGGCTTTTCATCGGCCATTGCTTTGTCGTAAGGGACAGATTGCTGAGCCATTGTCTTTAAGGCCATGAGGCCTTTCACTGGTGAAAGAGAGGCGGCTCTAGCAAATGGTGTAGCCAGGGAAAAGGTAATTGTGAGGGCGAGCGCAATCGTAATGACTAAGCGCTTGGATAGCCAATGCAGTTGCTGGCGCAATGGTGTCAGCCTGGAGAGAGTCATCGATTCGGAATAGGAAAGGTGCGATCTCATAGGACCCATAAATGGAGATGACTTAGCGATAAAAATAGGCCAAGAAAATATGAAAACCCAGCATTACAAAGAAAATACAGGTTAAGAAAATATGGGTTGATAACCACAATGCTCGCATGTCGCGAATGAGTGGCCCCTTGGAAAATACTCCAAAAGGCAGCTTCTGAGGCTTCATCTCTGATGTGACAGGCACCCAGCCAAAATATTTCCGAGGGGATTCCAACACACCTGTTTCTGCGACGACGCCAACCAAGGCAGAAATGGAGGTGCCCCAGAAAACCCAAAGGAGTGCTGCATTGAAATTTATCCCTGTTGTTCCCACTGTGTGTAGCATGACAATTCCAATTAAGCCAACCCCCGCAAAGATATGGACACTGCGCCAAATTAAAATTGAACCGGGCAGCTTAATCTTCCACTTTCGCCCACGCTTACGCAGGGTTAGAAAGATCTCCGATAATACAAAAGCCAGGCAAACGAAGCCTGTTATTTGCTTGTATACATTGCCCCGTAGTAACTCATGTAGCTCAAATGCCTGGGTCTGAAGTTGCGGCATGTATAACCCGCTAAAGACGAAAGGCAAAAGCAAAAATGCTGTTGCGAATGTCAATAGAATCAGGGTTGAAAATCGAGGCTTCATGGCAACGGTGCATATAAGTATTTAAGAAGAGAGCGAGCTGTTTAAGGCTCGCTCTAAAAGAGGTAATCCTGGGTTAGAGGATTCACAGCTCGAAACTATTTGCAGAAGAGACCTAAAAAGAAGGTTTAGGCTGCACCATCCACGGGGATATTGATGATCACTCCACCCATTACTTCACCCATCTCAAAAACTTTGTCTGGGAAACGTTCTAGGTGAACGGGGTGAGTGTTGTGACAAGTGACGCAGGCTTCAGCCACCGCCTTGTCAGGGTAAAGTGCTGAGAAGTATTGTTTCCCGCCTACTTCTTGATACTCCTTGTAGGGCTCACCCGTTTCATTCACGGTATCCATTGCCTTCTTCTCGAAGTCAGTTTTGGGAGCGTGGTTATCGTTGATATTCCAGGTAGAAATCAGGTTGTAGGTGAACGGGCTACCATCGGAAGCAATTTCAGAACCCAATCGGAACATCTGGGCGGGCAAAGGAATCCCGTCCGTTTGTTGCCAAGCTTCATTTGCTTCAGCATCGATAACGCCATCAGGCTTATCTTTGCCTTCAAGCTTTTTCAGACGGTTAACGACGTGCTTGGTATAGGCCGTGCGATCAGCTGCCATAACAGTGTGAATGTAGTCAGCTACGATATCTGGGGCAATACCTGCGGCGGCAACAGTAGTGGAACCGCCACTGCCAGAACCACCTGCACAAGATACCGCTAAGAATGCGGTCGCAAGAGCCATGGAGAGAATGCCAACGGTTTTTGCTCTTAGTCGACTAAACCAACTTTGGGGGCGTTTTTCAAACATGATGTGCTCAATCCTTTGGTTGAATAAAACAGGTGGATGATGATTCCTGAAGAATGCAATTAGATTTTTTAGGTATCTTCAATTAGTACTCTGTCCGCCTGCTAACCTTCCCGCTTCTTCTGTAGAACCCGAATCATGTCGAAGCTCTTAAGATGAATTTTTGGAGGCTCTGAGAAGTTGGAATTAACCAATTCATTATCGAAGATACTATTGAATGAATACTCCATTCCGTGACAATTCATACAAACTTCGCTTGCCATCCGATCTCTTGGCTTTAAGTTGTAAGTATTGTTGTGATTTACTAACACATTGTCGCCTGAATCTAATGACTCTCTTTGGAGGTGACAGGTCGAACAAGTGACAGAAGAACTGGAAGGTCTTTCTAAGTTTCCTTCGGCTAAAAAGAGTTGACTATGCTTCGAATTCTTGTAATTCAAAGAATGCTCGTCATTATGGCAAGTTAGACAGGAATCGACCGAAGCTTGGTAAGTATCTACGGAATGGACATTGTGGCAGGCATTGCAATTCATTTGCTTCCCATGGGCCTCGGGTTTCATGGGGAGGCGAGCTTTGCTGGGCGTGAGTGGGCTTTGGCCTTCCAATAGGCGAATGCCATGTTTCCCTAATAGGAAGGTGTCCGTTTCTGCCTCGTGACAGTTTTGACAGCTTTCGTAGTTCGGCTTTTCCACAAAGGCTTTGGTCTCATTGGCCTGGTGGCAACTGGAGCAGTTGACATCGGCGAGGGCATGGGCGCTGGGTTTCCATTGAGCGGTGATTTCGCTGAGTTCGGCTTCGGTGATGCTGTCTGCCTGGGCGGATAGACCACCGGTGAAGCAAAGGCCGAGGGCAAGGGGTAGAGATAGACTCAAAGACAGGCCGATTGAAAGGGCGATCGCCAATAACTTCTTCATGACCCACCTCCCAGAAACTCACCCTTTAAATCAGGGCTGGGGGCCGTTTCGAGCTTCGTCTCAACCAAAATCTCAGGAACCGTTTGGACCGGCAGCATGGGCGCTTGGTCCAAGTTGTCGTAGAGAAAACCTGTGGAAATAGCACGATGATCGTGGTAGTTGTGACAGCCCGCAGTCCAGCAGCCATCGGCGGTAAAGCCCTCGTGACTTGTCATGTCCCCTTCGATAATTCCTTGGTGGCAAGCTATGCAGAGATCCGGCTGAAGATGGACACCCCGCCCATACATCTGCACATGTTCACCGTGACAAGCCGTGCAGGTGAGAGCATCCAGACTTTCTAGCTTTTCGGCCCAGCGAATGTCGCGGAATTTCTTTTCTCCATGGATGTCTTGGGCAAGCTCTGCTTCATGGCAGCGGTTGCAGGTTTCGTTGGAGACCTTTTTGAAGCCGTCATGGCAGGAAGCGCAGCTCGCTTCAAAGCCAGCATGACCTTCAGAGCTCACACCGGGCAGAAAGATAGCTTTTTGCTCGGTGCCCATGGCCATGGTTGCAATGAGCCAGACGAGCAGAAAGACAACTGCGCTGCCAATGATTGTTTGGATGTTAACGAAGGATTTAATCCCTCGCTTTTTTGTCGATCTAGAAGCCATGTAAGAGAGTCATCGGAAATTGAAAAGACTGAACGGCGATCGCCTTCTTTTGAATATTCAGACTGAATGTATTGCCTGCTTTTGCGTCTCGATCATCGAGCTTTAATTCGATAGCGGTATGGAGTTAAGACCCAAGTAAACGTTGAGAAATCGCGTCGGCAAACCTGTAGCCCCATTACTTCTTTTGCCTACCAGTTGTTTAACCTAGAGATGGCAGGTGGTAATGGGGATGGCAAACATGCTAAAAAGCCAGGCCGTTGCTATATCTGACTCCTGGAGAAGTGAGCGTTGTAGCAAAGCTGGAATGCTTGAAGCTCAGTTGTTTCTACAACAGAATGAAGAAGAGAAGTAGGGCTCCAAGACCCAAGGCTCCGCCCGCAACAGGCAGAATGGGGAAAGCACCGTCTTTCTCTTCAGAACTCACTGCACTATTCGTTGCTGTTTCGGTTGGGGTAGCGATCGCTTCAGGAGCAGTTTGAGTCAGATTCGGAAGGCTAGGTTCTGCAGCAGCAGCAGCAGGCGCAGAGTTTAGTTCCACCGCTTGCTGGGAGTAATCAGCTCCTTCCAGCATCAGCGCTGTGATTGCCCCGTAGGCTTCTACCCAAGCGTTCTTAACTTCCGTAGTCCAGTCGTCTTTTAGATATTGCTCAAAGGTTTTGAGTAGGCTGTTGCCCACTAGCGGGTAATGCTCTGGCAGGGCACCGTATTTGACATGGCGAGCACCCAGTCCCCCTAAGGCTTTACTCAGGACTTCGGGCTTGCGCAGATTCTCCACCACCATCACCAGACCACCTTTAAGCATTTGCCCTTGGCTTTTCATGTTGGTGTGCTCAAACAGCGGCTTGGCAGCAGGATAGTCGGTGAATAGGTTGTCGTAGAAGCTCATTACAAACTCATCTGCTTGGGGAGCGACCTTGCCAAAGCTCTCTTCGAGCAATCCCACCTTGAGTCCCGCTTCTTCTTCGGGGACGGATGCAGCAGCTGTGGCGGGTGCGCTGTTGAGCTCCACCTCTTCGCTACTGTAATCAGCACCTTCCAGCATGAGAGCTGTGATGGCGCCATAGGCCTCGACCCAAGCAGCCTTTGTTTCCTCAGTCCAATCTGTTTTGAGATATTGCTCAAAGGTTTTGAGCAGGCTATTGCCCACCAAGGGATAGTGTTCGGGCAGAGCACCGTATTTGACGTGACGGGCACCTAGACCGCCTAGGGCCTTGCTCAGAACATCTGGATTGCGCAGATTCTCCATCACCATGACGAGGCCGCCTTTGAGCATTTGCCCCTGCTTTTTCATGTCACTGTGCTCAAACAGTGGCTTGGCAGCGGGGTAATCGGTGAACAGGTTGTCGTAGAAGCTCATGACAAAGTCGTCTGCCTGGGGAGCAACCTTGCCAAAGCTCTCTTCTAAAAGGCTGACTTTAAGCCCGGCTTCCTCTTCTGAAGTTTCTGCAGCCACGGGAGCGTTGTCTAGCTCTACTTCTTCACTGCTATAGTCAGCACCCTCCAACATGAGGGCGGTAATGGCACCATAGGCCTCAACCCAGGCCGTTTTGATTTCCTCGGTCCAGTCTTCTTTCAAGTACTGGTCAAAAGTCTTGAGCAAGCTGTTGCCTACAAGGGGGTAATGCTCTGGTAAAGCACCATATTTGACGTGGCGAGCCCCCAAGCCGCCGAGGGCTTTGCTTAAAACATCAGGGTTACGCAGGTTCTCAATCACCATGACGAGACCGCCCTTGAGCATTTGGCCCTGCTTTTTCATATCGCTATGTTCAAAAAGCGGCTTTGCAGCGGGGTAATCGGTGAAGAGATTGTCATAGAAGCTCATGACAAATTCATCGGCTTGGGGGGCTACTTTCCCAAAACTCTGCTCTAGCAACTCGACTTGCAAAGACATAAATAACCCCTTGTTGGCTCTGGGAATGATGGTTGAACTGCAAGAAGTAGAGCCTGAATACATCAAAAAATGGGATTGTCGAGCAGCGCAATCTCAAGGAATTATTGTCAACTTAGAGTGCTAATACCAGAGCTAACTCACAGGCATGACAAGAGAAAATGCCAGCTCTTGGAATCAGGGATTTGTGCCCTGAACTATGCCAAGAATGATGGTTTCAGGCTAGGAGGTTCAGCCATTAATAGGTGTGAACTCGTACTTCTTACGGAAGAGATTATGAGAAACGCCTGAGTTAAATAGTGTCTAAAGTTACGTACTGAAGGTCTTTATGGTGAAAGTGCATTGACTTGATGAATGAGGCGTATTGGTCGCTCTGTGATCTCTCTGAAATTGATGAGGCCGATGAATTCTCTCTATTAGGTGTTTGTAACTCTGGCTTTAAATTGGTTTGAATCTGTTGTTTTGTAGCGATTATTACTTTTCGATTTGTCGTTAGATTATGCTCCCTAATTCATTGTCAAAAATTTGAGAAAATACTAGGAAGCTGTCCTGTAGCCTTTGGGAATCATTTTTTGCTCCCCAATCATTTAGTCTTCTAAAGTCTCAATGAGTAAGGTCACTTGCTCCTGCTTTTCCTGAAGGAACTGTTCACATTGGCTAAGGGATTGGACGGCCTGCTGGAATTGCTCAAAGACTTCACCTAATTCCAGCTCTCCGGTTTCTAGACGGTCCACGATCGCCTCCACCTGCTC
>CALECT010000165.1 GCA_937949725.1 uncultured Pseudanabaenaceae cyanobacterium | reverse complement strand
TCTTCAAAGCCGAAGTGGTTATCTCCTAGCTTTTTCAGATGCTTAACGCCGTCGGGGTTGGAGCCTTGGTGCATGAAGTAGGTGTGGATGCCCCAGTTCGCATTGGTGGGGTTAAGGGCGATCGCTTCAGCGATGGTATGGTTCGCCACCAAAAAGCTCCCCAGCATTGAGCCACCATCAGCCTCAAAGCTCAAGCTACCGCTATCCCGCCGCAGTTCCACACCTGCCAACCGCTGACGCAGAGCCACTTCGGCATAGTTTTCTGCTTCGACGCCCAGGAGCTGGCCGGTGACTTGGTCGAGGATTGCACCGTTGGCATCAACAACTTCATAAAAGCCGACGGAGTTGTTATAGCTCGCTTCGCTTTCGATGTTGTTGAGGGTCACTTGAACCTTGGCATCTACTTGGCCATCCCCATCGAAATCCGCTTGTCGCAGGTCAAGAATGCCATCTGCGACGGGCGCGAGGGATGTGGGAGTCGGTAATGGTGGAGCCGTTGGCAGTTCAGTAGGAATCTCAGGAGTTGGGCCAGCCGGTTCTGACTCAATTGGAGTCGGAACTGGAGTCGATGGAGGGACAGGTTCAACGGGTGAGGTCGGAGGCTGAGGAGACCCCGCAGTAGGTTCTGGCTCAGTTGGAGTTGGAACTGTCGGATCGGTCGGTTCGATGGGTGAGGTCGGAGGCTGGGTAGGACTCCCAGGAGATTCTGAGGGCGGTTCAGGATTCGGCTCAGGGCTGGGGGTTGCAGCGGCACTGGCCTCACCGGTTAGCCGCAGATTATCAATCGCGACATAGTCTCCCCCATCAACCGTAGATGCTGTATTGACCTGGAAAAGGAGATGATCGAAGCCCTGGCCCAAGTCCACTTCCCAATTGAAATTGGTCCAGTCAAAGCTTTCGCCCCCTAGGGTTGTGTCCAACAGGACGCTGCTTTCCATCGGCAAAATGCCGACAGCCGTGGGACCAGTCGCTTCCCAAAGCTGATTTTCAAACTGGCCGTTGATGCCCCAGAGGCTAACGTTGACTTGATTGAGCAGCCAGGAACGAGTGTCGCCTTCGATATTTTTGACATCCAGGCTAAGATTTTGCACACCTTCGCGGATGCCGTTGTCGCGAACAATCTGGCCAGCACCTGCAATCCAGCGATCGCTACTGGACAACCGCAGATGGTTCTTGCCATTGGTAGTAGCAAACTGGACTTTTTCCGTGGTGAACCAGCCGCGATCCCCATAGCTACTGTCACTCTTCCAACCTTCCAACCTGGCCCCAGGATCAGCAAAGCTGCTATCCAAGAAGGGATTTTTCCAGGCCGTCGGGGCCACAGTAATCGTCTTTTGCGTTGTGCTGCTAGCACCCTGGTCATCCCACACCGTCAGGCCAATGTTGTAGTCCCCAGCCTGCTCAAAGTCCTGGTCAATCTGGCGACCATAGCGATCGATAGTGCCATCACCATCCAGATCCCAGCCATAGCTGACGATGCCACTACTAGCTTTGCTCCGCAGCTCAGAGTCGCCGTCGTAGGAAGCCTGGGCATCGAGCTTGACTGCGACTCCGCCGATAGCAGAGTCACTAAACTCAGCGGTGGGAGCAATATTGTCCGGCGAGACTTCGAACTGGTTGCCGCCACGAATTTGGAAATATTCGGAGAAATCCTCGGGGCGAGCACCCGTTTCAAATTGAAAGTCTGCCGTCGGCGCAAAGTTGACCCCGTTGTTGCGCAGGATGCTGTTCTCCAGGACTGAGGCAACAAACTCCACGTTCACATCCAGCGGCGTCTTAATGCCCTGCTTAAAACCCTCCACCTGGATGCCATCAAAGTACTGCCTTGTGGAGGCGTGGTTGGTAGATACACCGGAGCCATAGGGATTCCGACCCAAAATCAGGCCATCCTTCAGGTCTGTGTTGCCGCTGTATTCAAACCGAACGCCTGTGCCATAGATATTCCAAACCTTGAAATCTTCAATGGTGGAACGGTAATCATGGGCAGGGCGAGTCTCGCCCTCGGCATCAAATTGCAGCGTGAGCTGACCGTCTTTGTTGCGCAGGCGAGCCCAGGAGCTAATGCCCTCTCGGGCGTTATAGGCTTCAAAGCCAGAGACTTTCAGCAGTGGCACGGCAGAGACATCAACCATGGTCTCGTCACCAGTGCCCCTGGCAATGTCTTGCAGCTCAGCCGGCAGATTGGCTACAGCGATTTTCTTTTTATCGCGGACAGATTCGCCGCCGTCGCCCCCGCCAAAGAGGTTAATGCCGCCCCCAGCGGCGCTGATCGCAATGTTGTCGGTAATGGCAATTTGGGCCGCACCTTGAACCCAGTAGCCCTCGCCGTTGAAACCAAAGTCAAAATTCTCGACCCGCTCGTCTCGAAAACCGAGCCCAAAACCTGGATCATCATCACCAGTGGTTTTAATTGTGATGTTGTTGCGCCAGGTGCCAATTTCATTGCCCGCCTCAGCAACAATGCCCGCGCCCACCACATCAAAGACGACGTTGTCTTCCACATTGGCGTAGCTGTCGTGGTGGACAATGCCCCAGCCAGGACTGCCGACAACTGCATTGCCCTGAGCGATCGCCGCTTGCCCATCCCAACTATCAGCCCCAGTGCGGTGGAAGTGCAGCGCATAGCGACCCCGAGGGTTCGTGCCAGTGCCGTCGCGACCGTCCTTGTTGGTACTCGTGTCATCCACCAGCTGGTTCTTATCGGAGCGACCCAGGTCGTAAAAGCCCGCGTTCTTCACTACCACATCGGGGTTGTGCATAAACATGATGTGGGCGCGCTGGTCGTTGCTGATGCTGTCAGCATTTTCGGTTTGGAAGCTGATATTTCGCGTCGTGTTGGCAACGTAAAGGTTGAGGTCGTCTTCGAAGCCCTCAGGAGCCTGATGGTCGAAGCGAAGGACAGTATTGTCGCCTTCGGTAATGTTCTGATTGACGAAGCTGATGCGGTTGCCATTGATGGCAGTGATAATCAGCTCCTCATCCTCAAAGCGGCTGTTATCAGCATCATTGCCCTCCCAGCGGTGGTTGGTGCCACCCAGGACTAATTTGTCCCCCACCTGCCAGCCCGTGGGCACTTCGCCTAGGACAAGCTCATTGTCTCCAGCTAAAGCTTCCCCTTGGAGCAGAGTGAAGTCGGTCTTCTCCGCACCATGGATCGACACCTTGCCATGGCTCACCAAACCTCGGCTGAGCTGTTTGGGGTCCCAAGCCTTATCAATTGCCCCTTCGCTGGTGAAAATAACTTCTGTAGTCACATCAGCTTGAATGGGATTACCTTCACTGCCCATGACCAGCTCACCAGACATGGCATTGACGAAGGTATCCACCACCAATCTTGTATCGGCATTGGTGGCAAAGCTGAGCTTGCCATCCACCCGCAGGGTCTTGAGACGAGCCTCGCTTTGACCGTCGTAGCTGACCTGGACACCAGCCCCAATCAGCACCTGGGCGTTATCCCCCGGCACTTGCCCATTGGCCCAAGTCGCCGGATCAAACCAGGAGCCATTATTCACAGCCACATGGGTCGCATTTTCGGTGGGGACTAGAGCCATGAGCGCCATATGCCCCCCGGACATCGGCATCCCCGCCATTGGCATATCCCCCATAGCTTCAGCAGCTATAGCTGCCGGGGACATCTGCATATCGGCCTCATGAGTCATTCCCATGGTGGGAGTGTTCATGGCATCCATGGACATCGGAGAAGTAGCTGTGTTATTCGACATGTGAGGGTTCTGAATGATGTCAGTGGGTAGATGCCGCATCGCGATACGAGGGCCTGACTACTTCAGAAATAGGGGTATGCGATCGCCCCATCGCGCTTAGCACCGGCGAACCAGAGCTTGCTCTAAACCATTAATTTCCAACAGGAACTAGCAATAACTGCGGCTGTAAAACACAGAGATTGCAAGGAATTGAGGTTGTGCAGGCGAGCTACAGCTAAAAGAGGAAATCGGCAAATGCAAGAGCCAACTTTGAGGGGGAACAGGGCTCTAGGTTGTAAGAAATCAATTCATTCTTACTGGTTATTACTGATACCTAATGGTTATAAAAGCTTCATCTCCACACCGCCATTATTCGGCCTAGGAGTATCTCAAATTCTTCAAAACTTCACTCAACCTGGTGATGAGCATTTTTCTTTTTCATCATTCAGAAGGGTCAAATTACGCAGCATGCGTATTCGCCCCAAACATTAAAGCCAGCCTAGGCAATTTGTATGAGCGATTTCCAATCTAATTTGAGGAAGTTGCACACCGCATCTATTACCCAATCCTGATTAGCTATCCCCGAGTCCCCCATGGGCTTAAATCCCTTAAGAACTAATAATCAAGAAAATCTGACTCGGGGTAAACACAAACAGACTTGGTATAAAAAACTAGGCACCTAAAGGTCGCGCCTGGATAATTTATGAGTTTTGCGCTGAGATGCAAAAGTTTGGCACAAGAACTGACTAAGTGCTGGGTGCCTCTAATAGGTGCTGATGAGCGAGATGCCCAGTTTTAACCCACAGCTTACAGCCCGCAGCACCCGCCAGTGCAGAGAGATGAGAGTTAACAGGTAACCGAAGCCAGCTCCAACGTCTCAGTCGCTTGCCCTCATGCAACATAGTTCCATTCACAACCAAAATCTCTAAACCGCCCGGCGCATCTAGCTCCATGCCTGCACCTGGCTGCCAAATTTCGAGGCGCACGGTTTCATTGGCATCTCTAAATAGAGGTTTGACCTTCAAGCCAGCATGGTCAGGGGATGCAGCGCCAGGCAGGTTATCACTTTCCACACGAATGGGAGTCCGGTCGTCAGGCTCAAACTGCCACAACTTCACCAGGATGACGCAGCCCACCTCAGCTCCTGGCTTATGGCTCGACTCAGGTGGATTACGCACATAGCTCCCGGCTGGATAGTCACCATGCTCATCTTGGAAGACCCCCTCCAAGACCAAGAATTCTTCGCCGCCGCCATGGGTATGGGCCGAGAAATGGCTACCAGGGGCATAACGAACAATGGAAGTGGCACGAGCCTTTTCATTGCCGATACGATCGAGCATGCGTCGTTCAACTCCGGCCATGGGGGAAGGTTGCCAGTCTAAGTCAGCACCATGGACTAAGACGGCTCTAGAAAAGTCAGCGTTGATTTCCATGGTGGACTCCTTCAAGTAAAAGGTGCAGTAGAGGCAGATTGGGCTTTGGACAGAGGCATGGGGCGGGTTTTGACAGTATTTCTGGGAGGGGCTATCAGTCACTGCAAAATCCGCCCTTGCGAGTCACCACGGGCTGATGCGATGACGGTGTTCAAACGCTAGGCTTGGGCGCTGGGGCGGGCATTGACACGCTCTTGCCAAGCTTTGAAGTGAGTGGCGTCTGCGGCAGGGCCGATGTTGACGAAGCTGCCAAAGGCAATGCCAGCCATGGCGGTGATATCTGCGACGGAGAAGTTGTCTCCGGCCATATAGGGTTGCTGGGCCAACTTTTCATTGAGGCTGTCTAGGGTAGCGATCGCCCGTTCCTTCTGCTTCTCACCCCACTCTTTATTCTGATAGACCTCAAGGGCAAGGCCTAGCCCCTCAGTGGCATGGTGAAAATAAGCCGCCACGGCATCGAGCAAATTCGCTTCAATGCGGCGCTGGGTCATGTGAATCACAGCTCGTTCCTTAGGCGTCCGTCCGGTCAGCACCGGCTCCCCTTGTAAATGGTCCAGATATTCCGTGATTGCCGCGCATTCAGCAATCATTGTGCCGTCTTCTAGCTCTAGCACAGGCACGGCCCCTGCCGGGTTCTTGGCCAGAAAGGCCGGTTGCTTATGCTCACCACCCGGTACATCAACTTGCACAAACTCAACCTGGTTAGTTAACCCTTTCTCTGCCAGGGCTATGCGAACGCGATAGGGGTTGGGAAATGCTTTGAATTCGTAGACTTTCATAGTTTTTCTAGACGAGTACTTTGTTTCGAGCAAATCTATCTAACGTTCGTTAGATTTAATAAATTCATAGTCTGGGACCGACTCAGGTTTGTCAATACCTAACGTTCGTTAGATACTGGAACAACCCTGCTGTGAGGCGCTATGGCGGAGAAAAACTATTCTGAGAAGGCACAGGAAATCCTCAATGCTGCGGAGCTGCGCATGCGTCAGGGAGGCTTTGATGCCGTCAGCTATCGCGATTTAGCTGCTGCTGTGGGTATTAAGGCATCTAGCGTCCACTACCATTTCCCTCAAAAGGCGGATTTAGGCCGGGCTGTGGTTGAGCGCTACACCACAAAGCTCTTGGCGTTTTTGGGGCCACCGGATGACCCCTCAGAATCAGCTAAGACCCGGATCGTAAGACTCTGTGCTGCTTACCAACATGCGTTGATCCATGAGGAAGTTCCCTGTCTTTGCTGTGTGCTGGGTGCAGAAAGCTTAGATTTGCCCTCGGTCGTGTCTGAGGCCGTTAGTCACTTTTTTGTACAGATGATTGATTGGACAGAGCAGGCTTTGGGCGATCGCTCCGATGCAGAAGCTTTGGCGAAATATCTGATCAGCACGCTACAGGGCACAATGATCACGGCCCTGACATTGAAACAGCCCCAGCTATTGCAGGATGCAAAACCCTACTTGCTGAGGCTGATTGACTGAAATTATTGCTGCCGGTCTAACGCTTACTGTTGGTCGCGAGCTAGAGCGAACTAGAATTCAAACTCTCTGCTTCTTCTTCCGTTTGGGGCAAGTGAAGGCCGCATTCCTGCTTGAGGCCCTGGAAGCGAGTATCTCGCTCATTGTCATCATCTGCACTGAGGGGACGGCTGGAATGCCAGTCGCCAACGGTGACATAGCCATCGTCAAAGTAGGGATGGTAGGGCAGCTCGTGCTCCGTTAAGTAGTTGTAGATGTCGCGAGAATGCCAGCTCAAAATGGGCAAGAGCTTGTAAATGCCATTCTGGGTGCCAATGGGCTGCAGCTGATTACGATGCTCCGTTTGCTTAGCCCGCAAGCCAGCCAGCCATGCCTTGGCACCCAGCTCTTTCAGCGCTCGCTGCATGGGCTCGACCTTGCGAATCCGGTCATATTGATTCAAGGCTTCTACGGTACCTTTTTCCCAGAGCCGCCCGTAGCGAGCTTCCATGTGGGCTGGAGACAGAGGAGATTGGTAAACCTTGAGGTTGAGGTTGAGGCGTTCTGTCAGTTGATCGGCGAAGTGGTAAGTAGCATCGGGCAGATAGCCTGTGTCCACCCAAATAATCGGAGTTTCTGGGGCGACGCTCGTTACCAAATGCAACATTACGGCAGATTGAATGCCGAAGCTGGTGCTCATCACCATGCTGTCGCCAAAGGTTTCCAGGCCCCACTGTACAAGAGCTTGAGCGCCTGCATCGATATAGCTGGCGTTGAGCGCTTTGAGGTCTAAAGATTGGGGGGACAAGCCCTTCAAGGGGGGCTGTTGCTCAAGCCGCTGAGGTTGTCGAATCGCTGTCTGTGCGGCTGTTTGCTGTGAAGATGCACCTGCCATACCTGTTGGTCCTACAAACCAGTGTTGTTCCAGCATAGGCCATTAAATTAAAAGGGCGATGGCGATCGCAG
>CALECT010000164.1 GCA_937949725.1 uncultured Pseudanabaenaceae cyanobacterium | reverse complement strand
TGGGTTCGAACACTTGGCAGAAGTCATCGACGTCACAGAACAGCTCTTCTAAGCTAGGCATGGGGAGAGGAGGGATGAGGTCTTTGGTTAGTCTCAGCCTAAACTCCTCTTCCTTTCCTTATCCAGAACTGACGTTATTTACTTTGTTCAGGATTTACAGATAAGGCAATTTTCTATGAAGTCAGTACAGTGAATTCTTTCTCTGTAATATTTTTGTCTTACGATGCAAGTTACAAGCTGTGCATACAGCAACACTGAGTCTGAATACGTGCTTCTACCTGGCAATGAGAATGAATTCGTTTGAATAATAGGTAGACAAGATGATTGACCTAAAAATGCTGCCTCTGGGTGCTGGAATGGCTGTTGCGGCGGCTGTCGTGATGTCTCCTGTATCTGCCCAAGCCATTACACTCACCCTTACCGATGATGCTTTAAATACTTACCAAGTCTCTGACACTACTCCAGGTTCTTTTGCTGACCTTCTGTCACAGCTTGGGGCCACATCCTGGTGGGGTAACAGTACCTTGGCAGAGGATCTAGCTGACAATGCAAATATTGGGTTTGGCCTACCAAACATCCCTTCGAACCTTAGTACTGCTCCAAACAATGAAGGTGCGTACTTTGCTTACGCTATCACTCCAACCGGCCCCAGCGGTGCACCACGGATTGCTGCCTGGAACTGGGACGGTGATGCAAATCGAGTAGAGGTAGATGTCCTAAGCAATGAATTCTTCACCCCATATGTGTGGGCTGTTGAAGAGACTGCTGTTGTTACGACCCCCGCTGCTGCTGTTCCTACCCCTGCACTGCTACCTGCAATGCTCGGTATGGGCGCTAGCATTGTTCGCAAGCGCAAGAAACAAGCTGCTGCTTAGGTTGAGCGCTGCACTAGTTTTAGTTCTTTGGGATGACTCTGCTCTCATAGTTTCATCTCAGCTTTGAGCCAGTCTGGCAAATCCAGGCTGGCTTTTGTTTTGGTTTATGAGCCATTTCCATGACAGCTGGCCTTTAGGATTAACGTTAAGACCTTCGCTACAGAGGATGTTTGGCAAGTCAGCAAAGCAGCTTGATGACTTGCCATTTCCGGATTTAGGCTCAACTCGCTATAGGGGTTGCCCCAAACTAGTAAGCCTAGTGCTTTCAGCAAAGGTACTTTCCAAACATCTTCTTGAGCCTTATTGGCGCAACCTCCCATGACGCTGCCCCTTCGCCAGCGAACCCATCAAATCTTTCATGCACCTGACCGGGATGACCCGATCACGATGATTGATAACTATGGTGTGCCGACGTTGATTGCGATCGACGTGGCTGCACTGATTTTGGAGAGTTTCGATTATTTAGGACAGACCTATGCCAGCCTCTTCCGCGCAACGGAAGTGGTGGTGGTGGTGCTGTTTACGCTGGAGTATCTGCTGCGCCTGTGGTCTTGTGTGGAAGACCCTGCTTACGCTGAGCCAGTTCGAGGGCGGCTGCGCTATATGGCGAGTGGCTTGGCATTGGTCGATTTACTGGCATTTTTGCCGTTTTACGCGCTGGCGCTGTTGCCGGTGGAATGGGCTGCGATCGCAGGCCCTTTCTGCCGTCTCCTACGACTGCTCAAGCTAACCCGCTATTCAGATTCAACCCAGATTTTCCTGCGCGTGCTGCGGGAGAAGCGGGATGAATTGCTGACCACGCTATTTGTTGTGATGACGCTGTTGGTAATTGCATCGAGCTTGATGTATTTCGTGGAGCGAGAGGCTCAACCCAATGAGTTTTCTAGTATTCCAGCGGCGATGTGGTGGGGGGTAATTACGCTGACGACGGTGGGCTATGGGGATGTCTATCCCATTACAGCCCTGGGGAAATTGTTAAGCGCAATTTTGGCCTTTTTAGGGATTGGAGTATTTGCTTTGCCCGCGCGGGATATTGCCGTGGCGTTTTCGGAGGAGATGCGGCGGCGACGGGAAATTGATAAAAGCCTGGCCAAGAAGCCTGTTAGTGGCTTTAGCAAACAGACCAGCCATTTCTCTGATGCAGCGTTGGTCTCTACGGAAGCGGCAACCTCGGTGCCCGAGGCAGAAGTGGAGGCAGCAGCGGATTTGATGCAGCTTTGTGTGGCGGCGGCGAAACGGAAGTTGGGGGATGAGTTTGAGAGTGAGGAAGTGGTAAGGGATCTGGCGATCGCCCTCTTCCAGGAAACCTCCAAAACACTAAAGTCTGAACTGCAACCTTCCTCGCCAGCCAGCCCTACCAAGCCCCAGTCCTATAATTAGGGCTGTTCAGTCTTGGCTTCAATTCTTCCCCCATGACCCAGATCCGCATTGGCAACGGCTACGACATCCATCGCCTCGGCCCCGATCGCGACCTCATCCTCGGCGGCGTCAAGCTCCCCCACAGCCTTGGATTAGTTGGCCACAGCGATGCTGATGTCCTCACCCACGCCATCATGGATGCCATGCTAGGAGCCCTCAGCCTCGGCGACATTGGCCATTACTTCCCCCCCACCGATGACAAGTGGAAAGGCGCTGACAGCCTCAAGCTCCTGGAAGCGGTCAATGGTTTGCTCATTGAGCGTGGCTGGCGCGTCAGCAACATCGACTCAGTCATCGTGGCAGAGCAGCCCAAGATGAAGCCCCACATTGCCACCATGCGAGCCAACCTTGCGAAAGTTTTGGGCGTGGAAGATGACCAAGTGGGCGTGAAAGCCACAACCAACGAGAAACTGGGACCAACCGGGCGGGAAGAAGGCATTGCCTCCTATGCCGTAGCACTGCTGACAAAGGATTAGAGATCAAAAAGGCGAATAGCGAAGTCAGGCGCAATACCTCTCGCTTGCCCAAACATGGCATGTCATTTCCCTACGGTGCTGATGAAAGAACAAGCATCTATTAACCTAGGGGTCTGTCTGCTTCCAATGAATTGCTGTTCCCCATGATTGAGCAACTGCTTCGGCGCTGGAAATCTCTGACTGCGATCGCCTTGGCGACCCTGCTGGTTGGCCTCCTGGGCAGTTGCTCCCCTCGTAGTTTGCGAACCGAAGCGGCGCGGGTTCCAGACCTGATCGTGGCCACTCCCAGCGACCCCTCTACGTTCAACCCACCGCTGAATGATTCGCTCTTCAGTACTTATGTTTTTGCCCTCACCAATATTGGCTTGGTAGAAACGAATGGACTGACGGGAGAAATTGAGCCGGGTCTCGCTGAGTCCTGGGAAGTTTCAGAGGACAGCAAAAGCATTACCTTCAAGCTACGCCCCAACCTCAAGTGGTCCGATGGGGAGCCACTGACTGTAGATGACGTCGTTTTCACGTTTAACGACGTCTACTTAAATGAAGCCATTCCCACGGGCACGCGCAATGTGCTGGAAACGGGGGACGGCAGTTATCCCACAGTGACCAAAGTGGATGCCCGTCGGGTCAAGTTTACGGTCACCCAGCCCTATGCCCCGCTGCTGCGCAATAGCGGTGTCGCCCTGCTGCCCCAGCATATTCTGGAAGCAGCCGTGAAGGACAAAGGCGAGGACGGCAACCTCAAATTTCTCTCCACCTGGGGCACAGACACAGACCCGGCAGAGCTGGTGGTTAATGGCCCTTATCAAGTGGCTTCCTATGAACCCAGCCAGCGCCTGATCTTTAGACCCAATCCCTACTACTGGAAAAAGGATGAGGCAGGGGAGACTTTGCCCCGCATTCAGCGCATCATCATGCAGATCGTGGAATCGGATGTGAACCAGATGATTCGCTTCCGCTCCGGCGAATTGGACACCCTGGAGGTCAAGCCCGAGGCTTTCCCGCTACTTAAGCAAGAAGAAGCGCGCGGCAAATTCACCGTCTACAACGGCGGCCCCCAGGCAGGCTCTCGGCTGATGACCTTCAACTTGAATAAGGCTAGCCAGGATGGTGAACCCTTTGTTGATCCAGCGAAGTCTCGTTGGTTCAATAATCAGCAGTTTCGGCAAGCCGTGGCCCATGCCATCAACCGCCAGCAAATGCAGGACAACCTCTTCCGGGGCATCGGTGCCATTCAAGACTCGCCCCTAGGTGTCCAGAGCCCCTACTATGCTGGCCCAGAGGATGGCGTCCCTAGCTATGACTACGACCTGGATCAAGCCAAAGCGCTGCTCAAGCAGGCGGGTTTCACCTACAACAGCAAGCACGAGCTGCTGGACGACCAAGGCAAACGGGTCGAGTTTTCCCTGCTGGTCAAGTCCGAGGAAAAAGTTCGGGTGGACATGGCAGCACAAATTGCCCAGGACCTTGCCAAGGTGGGCATGAAGGCCAACCTGGAAGTGATTAGCTTCAACACGGTGCTGCAAAAACTAGACCGCCAGGAGTGGGATGCCTATGTGGGAGGCTTTGGCGGCGGCAACCCTGAGCCCCATAGCGGTTTCAATATTTGGAGCAGCAATGGCTTTCTGCATCAGTTCAATCAGCAGCCCCCACCGGATGTAGAAGGCGTCATCGGTTGGGCAGCGTCGGACTGGGAGTTGCAAATTGATGACCTGTTTGCTCAGGGGGTAAGCGAATTGGACGAGGCGAAGCGGAAGGAAATTTACGCTGAGTTTCAAAAGATTGCGATGGAACAGTTGCCCTTTATCTACCTTGTAAAGCCTTTGCAGCTGGAGGCTGTGCGCAATCGTGTCGATGGCGTTCAATATTCAGCCCTAGGCGGTGCCCTCTGGAATTTGGATGAACTGACCGTGATTGATTAGTCTATAGATTGCTTAGCGATCGCCCAGAGAAAAATAGCTCTGTCATGGTGCATCGCTAGACCTATTTTTTCCCTAGAGACCGAGCGATCGCCATGCTAGATGCCACCGCCTTGCAAACCTTGCTGGATGCGGTTTCCAAGGGAGAGGTTGAACCTGAGGTCGCCCTAGAAAAGCTGAAAAACCTAGATCAAGAAGCCGTCGGCGACTTTGCCCGAGTCGATCACCATCGCGGCCTGCGCACGGGCTTCCCAGAAGTGATTTGGGGCCATGACAAAACGCCAGAACAAATTATCGAGATCATGAAGGCGCTGGGCCAAGTGGAGGATGGCCATTGCCAGCGCATGGTCATGGCCACCCGTGTCACCCAGGAAAAGGCCTTTCGCATCCAGCTCAAGCTCAAGCAGGCCCAGTATTACCCCACAGCTCGCATCTGTGCGCTGCTGCCGGTGGAAGCCGCCCCAGAGAAATCGGCGGCCAAGGCGACCAAGGGAACGAAGGCCAGGGGACGTAAGGCCAAGGCTGTTGTGGAGCCGGAAGCGGATGGGCCTTTGCCCATGCCTGCGCCCAAGTACGAGGGGGCGATCGCCATCCTCACCGCTGGCACTGCCGATCTACCCGTTGCAGAAGAAGCAGCCATCACCGCAGAACTGTGCGGCTTCCGAGTCAACCGCCTGTGGGATGTGGGCGTGGCCGGAGTGCACCGCCTTTTGAGTAATCGCGATGTGCTAGACAATTCCGATGTGGTGATTGTCGTTGCAGGTATGGAAGGTGCTCTTCCCAGTGTTGTAGGTGGCTTAGTGGACTGCCCTGTAATTGCTGTTCCCACCAGCATTGGCTATGGAGCCAGCTTTGGTGGATTGGCAGCACTCCTGGGGATGCTCAACTCCTGCGCAGCAGGTCTAGGGGTCGTCAATATCGACAATGGTTTTGGCTCGGCGATCCTGGCAGGCCAAATCTTGCGCACAGCTGCCCGGCTTGGGCAAAGACATCAAGCGAAAAATTAATTATGAATTAGTCATCAGGCACAATCCATAGCAGGCGCAGTCCTCAGACTTCCATATAACTTCGGATAAAGCCGAAACTAACGTTATTACGCAGGTTAGGCCGGGATAGTTCTCAAATTCCATCCAGAGCAACCTCAGAGGTCGTTGGAGAATGACCTCTAGCTGTAGCAGGGTGACTTATGACGCTTCCAAGCTGAACGAGATTTCGACGTTGCATTACGGGTCGAGGTTTCAAAGTTGACGCTTGGCCAAATTCTCAAACAACCTCTCAAGATAAATGGCTCAAGCATTTATGCTGCGGATTGAGCTATAACAGCCTTACAAGGCTATCTAAAACTCTACTTAGAGCTTAATGAAGCTCATAGACAAAAGTGTGCAACGTAAACATAACTGGAAACCTTGATTGAGAAACAGGGCACTCTTAGTACAATCCTAGAGTCATTGACTATTCATCAGGATTGCTCTTTCAAGGCCGTTTTGCTCCCACTCATAATCTCAATTCATGCCTGCTATTTCTGTCGTTATTCCCGCCTTTAACGCGGAAGCGACTATCGCAGAAACAGTAGCATCCGTTCTACAGCAAAGCTGTCGAGACTTCGAGCTACTGGTCATCAACCCCAGTTCCTCAGATGGCACTCGGTCTTGCTTAGAGCAGTTTACTGATTCTCGCCTCAAGCTTATTGATGCCCCTCGGGGAAATGTCGCAGCCACCCGGAATCGGGGGCTGGCATTGGCTTGTGGTGAGTTTGTGACCTTCTTAGATGCAGATGACCTTTGGACAGTAGACAAACTCGAAGCTCAGCTACAAGCCCTGCGAGATAGTCCGGAGGCCTCTGTTTGTTACAGCTTTACCGACTGCATTGATGAAAGTGGCAAGTACCTGTATCCAGCGAATCATGATGCTTGGACCGGGGATGTGTATCCGCAATTATTACTCTCAAATTTTGTGGCTAGCGGTTCTAATTTCATGGCTAGCCGCCGTGCCCTTAATTCAATTCAAGGCTTTGATGAGTCTCTAAGTAACTCAGCAGATCTTGATATTTGTCTAAAGC
This sequence comes from uncultured Pseudanabaenaceae cyanobacterium, assembly GCA_937949725.1. Taxonomy (GTDB): domain Bacteria; phylum Cyanobacteriota; class Cyanobacteriia; order PCC-9006; family JAAUQQ01; genus JAAUQQ01. The sequence goes on along the minus strand of CALECT010000164.1, from coordinate 2,932 downwards.
TAGCCGTAGAGCATCAATTTGCGGTGGTTAGACGAGTCCAAGTGCTGTATCGCCTAATTGCAGGCTCACAGTCCACGAACCTGGCAGGAATGTTGAATTCTAATTTGACAATCTTGCAAAGAGCCTACGAGCATCCTAGAGCGATTGCTCTCCAGCATTTAAGGCCCAAAAGCTATTCTTACCTCTATCGTTTCCTGAGCTACAAAGCCTTGCAACTGCCCCATACTTGTGGCTGGGTCGCATTGAAATATCTATTGCAGGCGATCAAGTGGAATCCCGCCTTTGTGGCAACCCTGGATTGCTACAAAATTCTTGCGAAAGCTTTTCTAGCTATTTCCATGAGTACCCGACTGAATTTAGCGCTTCGCGCCTGGATACGCATGACCATGCATGCAGATCGCTCTACGGCGATCGCAGCACCAGGACAAAACGCGCAGCAATAAATAACAATCGCCTTGGGAGTCATAGGGCAACCGAAAGTCTAGCAAGAGAGAGAAAACAAAGAGCCTTCTACAAGCTGGTCTTGTAGAAGGCTCTTTGTTTGAATCAATCAACCGCTCATCAAGAACGAGGCCTTCAAAAGGCTGTTCTCAGTCAAACGGTCTAATAAAACGAGACTGTCTGGTCCAGTTCAGCAATAAGCAGCTTAGGACTTCTTCAGCCAGCTAAACATGGCACGCAGGTCCTTACCCACCACTTCAATGGGATGCTCAGCTTCGCGGCGACGAGTGGCTGTAAAGCCGGCTTTGCCCGTCTGGTTTTCAATGATGAATTCCTTGGCAAACTGGCCGGTTTGAATCTCCTTGAGAATCTTGCGCATCTCAGCACGCGTCTCATCGGTGATGATGCGAGGGCCACGGCTGTAGTCGCCGAACTCCGCAGTGGTGGAGATGCTGTCGCGCATCTTCGCCAAGCCGCCTTCAACCACAAGATCCACAATCAACTTCACTTCGTGGAGACACTCGAAATAAGCGATCTCAGGCTGGTAGCCTGCTTCCACCAAGGTCTCGAAGCCAGACTTGATCAGTTCACTTAAGCCACCGCAGAGCACAACCTGCTCACCAAAGAGGTCCGTCTCGGTCTCTTCGCGGAAGGTGGTCTCTAGAACACCAGCTCGGGTGCCGCCGATGCCCTTGGCATAGGCCATGGCGCGATCGCGGGCTTGCCCCGTCCCATCCTGGTAAACCGCAAACAGCGCCGGTACACCTTGGCCCTGCTCATAGGTGCGACGAACCAAGTGACCCGGGCCCTTGGGCGCAACCATGACCACATCCACATCTGCGGGGGGCACAATTTGGCCGAAGTGGATGTTGAAGCCGTGGGCAAAGGAAAGGACATCACCGGCCTTAAGGTTAGGCGCGATGTCAGTCTCATAAACGCTGCGCTGCACATCGTCGGGCAACAGGATCATGATCCAGTCTGCCGCCTTAGCCGCATCAGCGACGCTATGTACAGTTAGCCCTTCAGCCTCAGCCTTTGCCTTGGACTTACTGCCAGGGTAAAGACCAATAACAACGTTGACCCCACTATCCTTCAGGTTTAGAGCATGGGCATGGCCCTGGGAGCCGTAGCCAACAATGGCGACGGTCTTGCCATTGAGTAGATCGAGGTTAGCATCGTTGTCGTAGAACATCTGGGCCATGGTGGGCGCTTCTCCTTCGCAGATCGAATCGGTAACGGACAGTCGCAGACAACAGACAATCTCAGTCGCAGAAGCTGTTGTCGCAATTTTCTGTGGCGATTTAGGGGCGATCGGGTTTGAGTCAAGCTCCTGAAACCAGCATTAAATCAATCCGCAAGGCCCTCACAATCATGAGCCCCAGCGCCTTACAGCTAGTCAAGGCAGTCAATACTCAAACCCAACGCGAGTAAATTCACCGACAAACTTTGAATCTTAACAAGGCTTGTGCACCGGGAGAAAGATTAGTATCGAAGAGTACCACTGCAAATCCTCGCCTGTGACATGGCGCAATCGCGACATAAGCCCGCAGGCAAATGCCGCTTCTCCCTCTATTTTTCCTAGGCCGCTCCCCCGTCTTACTGACCTGTCGGATAGCTAATCCATGCTCGAACTCCATTGCCATACCACCTGCTCCGATGGAACGCTGACGCCCACAGAGCTAGTGGAAGCGGCCATAGAAGCTGGCGTTAGCGCCCTGGCCATTACAGATCACGACACCTTGTCTGGCTGGGATGAAGCCCGATCAGCAGCGGAGGGAACGGGGCTGGAGATTGTACCGGGGTTAGAGCTCAGCACCACTGAGAAGGGGCGATCGCTCCACATTCTCGGCTTTTACCCAGAACCAGGCCGCCTCCAACCCACCTTGAACCGCCTCCAGGCAGACCGCCACCGTCGTGCTGCTGCCATGGCCGAGAAGCTGGCAGCAATGGGCTATCCCATCACCCTGCCCCAACTCCCGTCTCACAGCGCCCCAGGCCGCCCCCACATTGCCCGCGCCCTCGTGGCTGCTGGTCATTGCACCTCCGTCGAGAAAGCCTTCAAGAAATGGCTCAAAGATGGTGGACTTGCCTACGTCTCCTACGACGGTCTCAGTGCACAACAAGGCATCGCAGTCTTACGAGAAGCAGGAGCAGTCCCTATCTGGGCCCATCCCTTCCTCTTCAAGGCTGCTCCGATCGCCGAGCTATTACCTCAACTCATCGAGGCAGGGCTCATGGGTCTGGAGGTCTATCACCCCAGCCATTCCCCTAAACAAGTCCAAACCCTCCTCAGCTACTGCGAGACCTATGACCTTCTCGCCAGCGGAGGCAGCGATTACCACGGCCCCTATCCGAATGAAAGCCCCCATAGCCCCGCTCAATTGAACCGCTTCAATATTTCAGCGGAGCTGCTCCCTCCCATCAAAGCGGCGGCAGCTCAGCTCAAAACCCAGCTCATCGCCAAATAAGACCGAATCCAATTCAGTGCCCC
>CALECT010000163.1 GCA_937949725.1 uncultured Pseudanabaenaceae cyanobacterium | reverse complement strand
GCCAGGGAGAACTGGGAAGTGAAGAGGTTGACTTGGCCTCTTGTGAGGGCAATGGTGCCATCGAAGAGCGGAGCATCCAGGTTGCCAATGAGAGAAAGGTCGCCCTCAGCAAAGAAGCTAAACAGAGGAATCTGCTGCACTTTGACGCCCTTGCCGAGACGCATTTGCAAATTATCAAAGATCGGCGGGGTCAGGGCGATGGTGCCAGTGCCCACATTGATGCCATCACCACCGCCAGAAGTTGCTTCCGCAACGCTGGAGTCGGGCAGCAGCACTTGGCCATCTTCTAGCAAAATTTGCCCGCCTAGCTCTGGGCTCAGGCTGGTGCCCTTGACCAGAACGTCGCCACTGGCTCCACCACGATAGAGGCCCCGCAGGTTGAGGTCTAGGTTGGTGAAGCTGACTTTGAGAGGCTGAGCAATTTGGCTATCGGGTCGGGAGATGGGGATGATGCCTTGGGCTACTACGGCACCATCACTGAAGAGGCCTTGGACGCCATCGACGAAGATGCGATCGCCCTCAAACCGCATGCGCCCCGACACTTCAGTTAGGGGAGCATCAGGCAAAACCTGGGCTGATAGAGAAGCCCCTTCAAAGGTGGCTAAGCCTTGAGCTATAGGGTCGCTCAGGGTTCCGCCCACGTTGAGCTTGACCTCCCCCTTGCCCTCCAGCCATTTGATTTGGTTACGCGTGATCAAGTCCAAAAAGGCCAGCCCCTCGTTCTTGACGCTCAGGCTAATTCTCAGCTCATCGTTTTCCGGCTGAACCTCACTAAAGGGGAAGGCATAGGGCACGCTGCCAGAAATGCGCACCGGCTCAGGTCCATCCACCTCCAAAGCCCCACCAAAACCCAATCGCGCATTGACGTAGTTGAAGCCGGTCTGCTTGGTGCGCACAGGGGTTCCGTTGATGGTTCCCCCTTCCAAATTGATGCGACCAATGGCCTGGGGGTTGGCGGCAGTGCCCGCCACGGTGGCTTCCATATCAATGTCTCCGGTGAGGGAGACTGGCAGTTCAATAAAATTTCGGGCTACGGTCACCGGTACGTTTTCGGCGCGGAGCTGGCCGGATTGCTGGATGTCGCCGCCGAACTGCCCTGTAAGGGAGATGACAGTGTCCTTGGCCTCTACTCGCACGGGCTGGAAGGTGATCACATCATCGGCAAATTCTCCCTGGAGGATCACCTTATCGATCGCGTATTTGCCCCAACGCCAGTCTTCGCCCAATACATTGAAGTCAGCCTTAAGGCCTTGGCTCAGCGAGCCACTGACATTAATCCCTCCGTTAAACTGACCGGCTAACGTACCCAGAGCCGGAATGCGCTCTTCTTCGCGACGGCGCAGGGTCTCCCGCCGCACCAGCGTTTCAATTTCGGAGAAGCGTTGGAGTTGTGTAATCAACGGAGCGTCGGGAAGACCCACGGGGGTGACTTGGAGATCGGCCAGGGTGCCGTAGCTGGGAGTCGCGAGGCCACGGGAGAGATCGCCAAAGTCAAACCATTGCAGGGTTTGCAGCAGGTTATTGGTATCGCCGTTATTAATGGCGATGCGCATGTCGAACTGGGGATCATCGCTGAGGGTGGTGCGACCCGTCACTTCATAGCGACTGGGGCCTTGGACCAGGGCAGCATCTTGGAGCACGGCGACGTTATCGCGCAGGCTGAATTTGCCGCTGAAGCGATCGCCCCGCAACGCCCCTAAGCTAGGTGCATCTACAACCAGATCCCCGTCCGCCGTCAACGGATCAAGGCTGACCACCACCTCGCCAGAAGCCGTCCCACCCAGGGCCGTATCGCCAATGGCAGTGATGTTCTGGGCGGGCTTGAAGTCAAGAATGGCCAGGGAAAAGCGATCCAGATTCACCTTGAGCTGGTCCGAGCCAATGCTTTGGCCCCGAGCCACCGCATCGCCCTGACTGACGAGGAAGCTGCGAGGCTGAAACTCGGAATCGAGGTCGAACACGATTGCGTCTTGTTGCCCAGCCAACTGAAGATCCGTTCCCGCTGCACCGAAAGCAACTGAGCCATCCAATGTCGACTCAAAAGGCAAGTTGTTGAGCTGAAACTGACGCAGGGCAATCTTGCCCTTAACCTCAGGTTGATCCGTTGTGCCGGTCAGCTTGCCGCGAAAGTCTCCGACCCCGCTTAGGTCAACCGCGACAGGAAACTGATTAACGTCAATGCCTAGGGTTGCAGGCAGGGTGGCAAGGTCTTGCCCCTCGGCCAGAATATTGAGGTCAAAGCCTGTGATCTCTGGTGTGCCTTCCAGGGAGGTGTAGACCAAGCCACTAGATTCAAAACCTGCCGCCGTAGCGCGACCCACGCGAATCTTGTCTCGCTCCCATTTCACACGGGCAGTAATGGGATCATTGATAATGGAAATGCCCTGGGAAAAGGTGGTAATCCCCTCGGCCTGAATCGTCTCGGGCCCGAGCCCCTGGAATGGCCCGGAAAACGTAAAATCCCCTCCCAGGTCCCCCCGCAATTCATCTGAAAACTGATTGAGCTGGACTCCGGCAAGCTGGAATCGCCCCCGAAGGTTGCCCCCGAAGAGGTCCCCGGTTGCATCTTCAACTAGCTCGCCCCCACCCCGAGCTACACCGCCAGCGACGCTGATCAGCACGTCTTCTACATCCATTCTGCCGTTGGCGATCGTCGCGAGGCCGCGAGCGGGATAGTCGCCTTGAAGTGCTTGAAAGCGAAGAGTGGTGGTGGGTTCTGTCAGGGGGCCAGAAACGCGGGTTTGGACATTCAGTTCGCCAACGTGAAAGGGCAGAGCAGATTGGTTATAGAGATTAATCAGGTCATCGCCGGAGAGGCCATCAGCATTGCTGTCGATGTTGATGCTGCCTGGATCTCCCTCTTTGCTGCTCAGAACAATCTTGCCACTGCCGGTAATTAAGCCGCCAGACTCTGGCACCGCCCGCATCTCCTGGAGACCCAGAACCGCATTCTCAAAGGTGAAGCGGCTAGAGGCCGATTTTAAGGGAACCTTGTTATCCAACAAGACCTGGCTAATCGCTTCAAATCGCCCTACTGCGAGGGGAACATCTAATGGTCCTGTAACCACAACGTCCTCAACCCTGGCTTGCCCAGCGACTTCCGTTGGCAGCGTGATCTCTAGGTAATCAATGGCATCGGGGAGCTCAAAGGGCTGGACCTGGGCGGTGAGGTTGTAGCCATTTTTAAGATGGATGTCGCCCTGGGTCTTGATATCGAAGGGGCCGTAGCGACCCGTCGCCGTCTTGAGCTGGTAATCATCGCCGTCGATGATGAGCCTGCCTTGGACTTGGTTGACAGCCTTGGGCAGTTGGGGAACCCGCACGGTGACATCGCGGAACTTCACATCTCCAGAGACATAGGGGTCTTGGTTGGGCAAGAAGGCCAGCTTGATATTGCCCTCCATGCGTCCTTGGTCAAATTCAGATTCTGGAAACGGGACGGTGCTTTCTAAAAAACGCTTGACATCGCTGACGAGAAGATCTTCGCCTTTAATATTGAGCGCAATCTCTGGCCCCGCTTGGGAGGCGTTCTTCGCACTTCCACTATCCTTCCTCAGGCTGTCATTTTGAGCACTGTTGTTTGAAAGGTCCACGTCCCCCTGGGTCGTTAAGACTGCATCTTGGCCGATGATATTGCCATCAACCTTGAAGGCAAATAACTTGCCATTGCGGCGAGACTTGAGACTGCCTTTGACATTCTCGATCTCAATGGGAGCATCACTACGGAGACCACCTTTGCCGTAGGGCACGGCTACGATGTCACCGCCTTGGAGCTGAAGCTGCTCCAAGGAAATTTCTAAGGGGCCACCTTCAGAATCCAGATTGAACTGGGTATCCATCCAAGTGCCGTCTGATTCCTGTTCTAGGTAAACCTCGGGCTCTTGAAGGGTGACGTTGAGGCCTAACTTGCCTCGGGTAGCTAGCAGCTCAACCAAATTGAATTTGACGAGAACGCCTTCTGTAGTGATGGCGTCGGGGTCTGTCGGGGTAGCTGGAATGCTGGAGGGGCCAAAGTCAATGCTGTAGGGCGTAACGTTGCCCAGTTCGCCGAGTTCAATGGGACGCTGGAGGATCTTGCCCAGGCTTTTTTCAACCTGGGGGGCAAGGTCACTGTGAACGTAGCGCCAGCCCCACCATGCACCGTAGCCTCCAGCTCCAGCCAACAGGAAGCCTAGCAGCAAGAAAAACTTTAGAGCGCGCCCAAAACAGGACCCAGATCGCTTGGACGACTGGCCATTCGACCCAGGTCGCCGGGGCGACGGGTCAGAAGGGGACATGGGTTGTTCACCGGGAGCTGGTGCCATTCACGCCTCGTGGGAACTGCCTGGGAGAGGCAAGGCTGGGAGTAGTCAGGGCTAGATGCAGAACGAACAGAATATCTCTCGAACGTTACCGAGTTTCTCCATTGCTTGGAGAGGATGCTCTCTAGCCTAGACAGAAGACAGCCTAAGCAAGGGAATCAGACGACACAAGAGGGGGCCGACTCCCCTTCATTGTGACGGTTTGAATCGTAAATCGTATGTTTATGGCCTTGACTCCTTAAGCAAGCCTCAGTTTATCCCAGGAGACCGATGTCAGTCTTCTACCTCTAGATGATTTCTGCATCCGATAGGTTCCGGTTATAGGCGCAGTCAGGTGAACTTTTAGGTGTGCTCAGGCTGATTGGAGCCATAGCTTCGCAGGTTATCCCAGGGATCGGCCTGTACCCATTCCAGTAAGTCAGAGTCAGCAACCGAGGGACGTCTCGCGCTGCAGAGCAGACTAGAAGCACTGCTAGCGCTACGCCTGTCAACCCCGGAGAGGCGTTGCTCCCAGCGGATTTTGGCCGAAGCCTTGCCCCATTGGCCCTGGAATAGTTCGGCTCCTACACCTTGGCGATGGTCGGAGTTGTGGGGATAAACCTGAACGTCAAAGCCTAGGGGAGCCAGGGTGCTTTGGAACAGGTCAGCCTGGATGCCTTGGCTGGGTTGGCGATTGTGGAGCTCAGTGGCGCTTTGCCAGACTTGCTGATCGGCTTGGGGCAGTTCGTCCTTGAGCCAGCCCATCAGGTTGGGCCAGGACTGCTGATTGAGCCACAGGCCCCAGCCCTTACGCTGCCAGGCGCTGTACTGGGGGTCCATATCAGTAATGAGTAGGCCACCGGGTTTGACGAGGCGAGCGGCTTCTTTGAGCACCTGAGCAGGGTCGTCGCAGTGGTGCAGAAGGGCGTTGGCACAGACGATGTCGGCACATTGGTCTTTGAGAGGGAGCTGGTGGGCGTCGGCTCGCAGAGCAGCGTAACCATCGGCGGCGGCCCAGTGCAGGGCTCCTAGGCTGATATCGACACCGATGATTTCTGCAGGTTCACCGCCGAGGCGTTCCCAGAGGGTACCTGCGCCGCAGCCCAGGTCGATGACGACTTTGCCGTCCCAGCCATCAGGGCTGTGTTGTTGGAGGGCGGCTTGCCAGCGATCGCAAAAGGCCTCATTCCGGTGAGCCTGCTCGGCGTACTCCCGCCCCCAGCGGGGATGGCCGAAGTAAAAGGCATTGGCCAGCATGCCATGGCTAAAGACGGTCGTGGGGGCGATGACAACGCCGAGGGGGTCCCATTGGATGCTGCTGAGGGCTTCTGGCTGGAGGTAGGAGAAGAGTCGGTCTAGGGAGCTGTCGGAGCCGCTGGATTGGGGCTGAACGGGAGAAGGTTGGGCCTTTTGCTTTTGAGCCTGCTGCTCTGCTTGCTGTTTGGCAGCTAGCTTTTCGGCGAGGTCGAGAATGCTCGGACTGTTGGATTTGGGGGTAGAGGCGGTGGACAGCATGGTGAAACGCCGGTTGTGTGAGGAGGAGTGGGCGGTGGCTGCACCTGACGGGGAGAAGGGAGATTGGGCCGTGGTGAGGTCCTGTGTTGGGTTTATATTTCCCTGGCTGAGGGGTCAAGCAACAGGTGGGAGATATGTGGGGTGAGGGTTCGTTAAGGAGAGCAACTGTGGCCATGGCATGTCCGCCGTTGGGTTGGATACCAACGGTTTAGCTTCAATCCTCAGTTCAACGAGACAAATCCAGCGACCCTGGGGGCTAGTCCGCCGCTGTTGATTTGTGGGGCCGAGGAGGACGAAACGCATCTACTCCCTGCCCAATAAGCTGGGTTGTTTCACTTGGGGCGGCCTAGGAACTTAAGTTTTTCGAAACTATCCGGCAATTAGGGGAGTCTTGTTGGTAGTAAGGTCTGGGACGATCGCTGCGCAAGCTTGCGAGGCGATCGCGTTAACTAAATTCCTATTCACCTACGACTTGAAACTTCTATGTCGATTGCATCTATGAAGCGAGCTGCACTATTAGGCGGCTTGGCATTGGGCACCGTAGTGGTTGGCTTAGGTCACAGTGCTGCGCAGGCCCAGCCCGATCCACTGTTTTTCCCCCATATCAATGACGTCATTCGGAGTGCGCCTCCGGGCTTTCCCATTCGCTTGCCAGAAGAGATTAAGGCAGTCGGGGGCAATGACCCCAGCGATTTAAATATCCAAGTCTTTTCCGCTTCGACACCAACGACAGTGAATGTGAGTTTGTTCAGCTGTGAGAACGGGACTGCGCCTTGCTATGCGGGCGGCATTTCCATTGACCGCAGTAGCGCTGTCCATGCTCGGGAGGAGTTGCAGCGTCATAAACAGGTGGGCGATCGCCTCACGTTCCGCCCTGGCTTAGTGGGGTATTTGGTGGATGGCCGCAAGAAGCGGGCCAGTGAGCGTTTTACCAGCGTGATGTGGCAGCAGGAAAATGTGATTTATACGTTGAGCTTTCCTTCAGGCGATCGCCAGGCCGTGATCGACATGGCGGGCAGTATGGCCATCAGCGACCCCATCCGCGTCAGCCTACCGGCGCAGATTCCTGCCAGCACTAATGCCATCCGTCCATAACCCCAAACGTAGGGGGCGTTTTGCTGCGCAGCAAAACGCCCCCTACTCCACAATCAAATTCAACGTGTATTGCACAGGGCCGCCAACATCCGATGACAGGCGAATCTGATACTTTCCCGTTGCCGGCACTCTACCTTCCCAGTACTGATTGGTTAAGCCTGGCACCAAAGGATTGTTCTCCTGCTCGGGCTTATATAGCGCCAACCTTACCCCTGTGGGTGCCTCTAAAATGATGCGTAAATTTTGTCCCTGGTGCAAGTGAATCTGCTGCACGCGGGTCTGCCCTGGCTTTAAGCTCGCCTCTTGATAAGCATTGCCCGCTGAATCAACGGCAATAGTGTCGATATTGCTAGTTGGTTTAGCCCGAAGGGAGGAGATGACGGTGCTAGCGATCGCCCGTCTCACCTGCATCACTCCAGGACTATCACCTTGACTCGCTATTTTCGGCAGTTGTATAGCCACCGCCTTATCAACAAGATCGACGAAGTCATTACGCTCTACGGAGCGTTTTGCCGCCGTAGCAACCCATTGTTCAAATTCGCTATCGCCATAGGAGCCTAGGCGCGATCGCTGCTCATTGCCCAAGACCGACAACTGTTCCAACCAGAATTCAGAAACCTCCATCTGTTCCAGACGCAGCGATTCATCCGATGGGTCAGGCGTTAGCTCACGGCCTCCTAGCTCCGGGTGCAGGCTGTCGAAGCGTTCAGCAATAAACTGAGCAAAAAATTCGGCGGGAATGCCCAATGCACTGCGGCGCTGTTCAAGCTGGGCACGGCGCTGAACCTCTGCGTCACTGAGAACAGGAGGCTTGGTAAGCACCGTTTCGGTCGGCACTTCAAGAACAGGCGCTGGGCTATCTATAACAACCGGCGCAGGAGGCCGTTGCCATAGCAACACGCCTCCCAGGAAACCAATGCCACCCAATAGCAACAATCCAGGCCAAAAGGCCTGACCTAATCCAGCCAGTCCCGTTTGGGGCAACGATGTCGCATCAACCGTTCCCCCAGCACCACGCCCCTGAAGGTCACGCCGCCGTATGGAC
>CALECT010000162.1 GCA_937949725.1 uncultured Pseudanabaenaceae cyanobacterium | reverse complement strand
AAGGTGGCCTATGACGAGGCGGTTGCGTTGTTGGAGCAACTGGGTGGGGCTTTGTCATAATCTGAGTCTGACAGCCAAACAGCCGACCTCTTTCCCTAGCCCTTACTCCTAAAGGAGCAAGGGGACTTGAGGCAAAACCGAGGCTTGCAGTTTTGCTGGTTTTCTCGCTCTTTTGGATAGGGGCTAAGCTGTGCCCTGAGACCAAATCCGGTTCGGTGACTCCCGATTCCCACCAGTTGCTCTGTAGGGACGAACCGCTGTTCGCCCACAGAGAGTTTGGGGCGAACAGTTATTAGGATTTGGTATGAACCGGTTGAATAAGGAGAGGATGTATTGCCGCTTGTCGAACTCAGGTTTAGTGGATTATTTGAGAAGGGTCGGATTTAGTTGAATATTCAACTGATTGCCCAGTCGATCGCCGCATCCAGCAACGCCTCGTTATTCCCCTGATTGTCAGGGTTTTCCCAGAAGCTGAGACCGATCCGCTTCTCGGGTGCCACTAGCCCATCCATCGTGACACCTTGCTCATAGCCAAAGACCGCCAGCTGATTGGGATTGCCAGTGTGAGCAATACTAATCGCGTTGTTATTGGTCGGGTCACCCCAGCCCAGAGACCCACTGCCGCTGTAGATGGGCGTATTGCCCGTCGGCAGTCCACCGCTGAGCGGATGACTGCTGTTGGTCAGGGTGATGCTAGAACCGCTGGGGATAAAGCCGAAGCCATTGGCCATGCCGAGGTCATCGTAGAGGAAGGACTCCCAAACGATGATGGGCACTGCGGTATTGGTGAACTTGGTATTGACCTTGGTGGATTGGACGGTTTGGGAGATGAGGATCAGGTTTTGGCCATTGGCGTCGCTGGTTTGGCTGAAGTCATCATCCACAACGGTGACGCTGTAGCCTTTACTGATGAGAAGGTCGCGGGCGATCGCATCTGATCCGCTTAATCCTGATGAGCCTGCAACGAATAGCGCATTGCCTCCGTTGGATAAGTCGTTGTCAACGACTACAACATCAAGATCGGCAGCGTCAAGTCCATCAAAGTTGCTGTCACCACTACTGACGACATGGCTGATGGTGGAGAGTGCCGTGTCTTCTGTTAAAGCATCGTCGATGGCTTGGACTTGAACAACTTGGGGGAGATTCCAATTTGCAGGTGTGAAGATGACACGACTGGTGTTGGAGGTCAGCTGACTGCTGTCCAATGCGAGGTCGATATTGACGTTACTGATTGGGCGAGCGGTGAGAACAATTTCGTAGCTGTCCTGGGGACCCCCTTCCGTGACAATCGTGTCGCCGTCTGTGGGCAGAATTTGTACGCCTGGGGGAAGCGAGTCGGCAATCGTCACGTCGAGGTCGGCGGCTGTGAGCCCATCAAAGTTGCTGTCACCACTGCTGACAATGTGGCTGATGGTAGAGAGTGTCGTGCCTTCAAGTAAAGTATCGTCGATGGCTTGGACTTGAACAACTTTGGGTATATTCCAGTTTGCAGGTGTGAAGATGACACGACTGGTGGTGGAGGCCAGCTGACTGTTGTCGAATGCGAGGTCAATGTTGACGTTACCTCTGGGACGAGCGGTGAGAACAATTTCATAGCTGTCCTGGGGGCCGCCTTCCGTGACAATCGTGTCGCCGTCTGTGGGCAAAATTTGTACGCCTGGCACATTGTTATCTGTAATCTCTACGGTGGTGGGAGCGATCACCAATGTCTCATATTCCTCATCGGCGCTAGCAATGTCGTAGTTGATCTCGCCGCTGTGGCTACCCTCTACAAGGGAGTCATCCACCGCATTGATAGTAATGGACTGGGCCTGATTCCAATTGGTGGTAGTGAAGGTGAGATCTACGGTGCCACTGTTGGCTGGACCAAGGTCTAGCTGACCATCAGGAATCAAGCTGAGGACCACGTTATCGGTGGGCGCTGCGGTGAGGCGAATACTGAGGCTGTCGCTGTTGCCTCCTTCGGTGACGGTGGTATTGCCATTTGTTTCGACAATCTCAACACCTGCTGCGGGAGGAAGGTTGTCGTTATCGGTGATGGTGGTGGTGAGGGATGCGATCGCCAGACCCGTTCCATAATCACCACTGCCGCTGGTGATGCTGTGGCTAATGCTGCCACTATGTTGACCTTCAATGTCACTGTCATCCACTGCCGAGACGGTGACGGTTTGGGGGCTATTCCAACTTGTGGGGGTGAAGATGAGGTTAGTGATGTCGCTGGTTAACTCACCATCGGGGGTGATGGCGATCGTTACAGGGCCGTTGGGCTGTGTTGCCAAAGCAACCGTGTAGCTGTCGGTGATGCCTGCCTCAGAAACATCGGTACTGCCGTTGCTCGGTGTGATGATGACGCTGGCTTCAGCCAGAGGGGTCAGTACTCTTACATTGCCTCCATTGGGATTACTTTGGGCAAAGCCAAAATCTGCCACATAGATGCGTCCGCTGGGATGGACTGCCACGTCCAGGGGACTGTTGAATTGCAGATTATTGCCATTGGTATCTTGTAGGGCCTCAGTGGCCGCGACTAATCCATCAGCGCCCAGCTCAAAGCTCTGAATAGTTCGGGCTCCACTGAAGAAACTCACCAGGAGTCGGCCATTGAGCGAGCCAGGGCCAGTGTATTCTGTCAGGCCATTGGGACTGGTGCCGCCAATGCTGCGGGTGTCATAGATCAAGCTGGAGTCAAAGTCGGGGTCGGGCTCAACACCGACGGGATATTCCGTCACTTCTCGGGGATCAACTCCAGCCGTGGGATTACCTCCATTGAGGACATACTCGCCTCGGGAGGGATTGGGGTGGCCGTAGTAATTACCTTCCTGGATCAGCGCCAGCATTTCATTGGGCCGGGCATTAATGGCTGGGACGCTGCCGTCTGGACTCTGGGGGGTGAACACGCTGCCACCAATGGAGTTTTGGTTAATGCCGCTGTAGAGATTGCCGTTGGAATGCCAAGCCAGGTCATAGGCATTACGAAGGCCCGTGGCGAAGAGCTGGACGGGGGCATTGGCGGCGGCGGGGTCGTAGTTTTCGGTTGTCGGGTCACCATCAGTATCGAGACCGACAGTTTGGACATCTACTGCGCTGCCGGTTTGGTTGGTGGGGAAGTTGGCGCTGTTGACGTCCGCCACGATCACGGCTGCACTGAGGGGAGATTCATCCACGCCCCAGTTCGCTGTTCCTCCCAGAGTTGCTACACCACCTACGGTTTGATAAAGCTTGCCATCGCTGCCAAAGGCGATGCCGTTGGGCTGGTGGGGCAAGCCAATGGAGTTGGGTAATCCCGTGATGTAGTCCTGCTTCGTGGTGGTTCCGCCGGAGACAGCAGGCAGGGCGAGCTTGGAAATGGTACCGGAAAAGCCACTGTTGTCTTGCTCCGCATAGGTAATCCAGAGCTGGAGATCGGTGGCAGTGGCATTGGGGTCAAAGGCGATGCCTACAATTTGAGCTCCGCTTTGGGCGAAGACGGTGTCGGTGCTGGTGGCGAGGCCGGTAGAAGGGTCGAGGTTGTAGCGCAGAACATTGCCGGTGATGTCTGAGGCGTAGACGTTACCGTCAGGACCCACGGCAATGGAAGACACCCCGAAGCGAGATTCACCGCTAAGGGCTGCCTGGTTATTGAAGCGAAGGCCTGCGGGGCTGGAGCCTTGGGCTCCGGTAGTGAAGCTAGTACTAAAGGGCGTGGCGGCTTCACCTTGGTCGTTGAGTAGATCGGCTGTGATGACGATGCTGTAGGTGCTGAAGGGATCTAGAGGGCCTTGGGGGGTGAGGGAGATGACGCCCCCGGTGATATCGGAACCGATGCTGGCGGCGATCGCAGTTCCATCATCATCAACCAACTGGAAGCTGTCGCTAGTAAGGCTGTTGGGGTCAATTGCCTCGCTCGCAAACTGCACTCGAATGGAGGCTTGGGTATCAATATTCGTCGTGCCATCTCCAGGCGTGACTTGAGCCACATCTAACGCGAGAGCACGTTCTAGGTGTTGCGGATTATTTGAAGTGAAGTCCCAGGGATTGGGAGCCGTGGCTAGGAAAGGTGCTTCAATTTGGCTGGAAGCAATCCCATCTTGGACTGTTGATTGTTGACTGGCATCGCGGAGGGCCTGGTCCAGGTTGAGCAGGCCATGGCCGGTTTCGTTATCCCAGCCAGGCGCTTGTAAATCTGTGGCAGAGCTTTCTAGAAGGTTAGTAACCTGGCTGTAGCTCAAGTGGCTATGTCGTTGCCACAGCGTTTGAACCGCTTGGGTGACTTGGGTGGCGGCTAATGAAGTTCCCTGGGGAGAGCCTGCGAGGTTGCCAGGGACTTCTGCTAGGAGGCTGAGTCCTTCGCCGTAATTTGAATAGCTGGCGCGGTTGATGTCTAAACCAGCTTGCTCCGCAGCACCCACCGTTAGGACGTTGTCAAACTGTTGAGCAGCTTGGGCCAGGGCTGAAAGGTCAGCGTTGTTATTACCTGATGCGGCTACAACAATGATGCCTTGCTGGCGAGCAAATTCTAGGGCTGCAATTTCGTTCTCGCTCAGATTGTTGCGAGGGATGATGCTGCCATCGGCTTGAACTTCGGTGAGGTCAAAACTGAGGTTGGCAACGGCATTTGGGTGCCCTAGAGCTTGGGCGGTGGCGACGAATTCCACGAGAGATGCTGCCCAGTCACCAGAGCCGACGGCACGACCCAGCCAGATGCTTGCGGGGGCGTTGGATGAAGCGGCTTGACTGAAAGCCTCTAGGACTTGGTTGCCGTGGGAGGTCGAGGAGTGGTCTGTGACGAGGGGATTGCGATCGCCTTCGACCCAGTCGTAGCCCAAATAGATTTGCGACTCGCCCGGTAAGCCACTACGGCTAAGGTCAAAGCCTGTGTCCAAGATGCCGACTAAGGGCTGTGATCCATTGGCGCTATTTTGCGGGAGAAGTGCATCGATGTGACTCCCGGTGGCTGTGGCATCAGCGAGCGGGGATGTTAATGCAATTTCTTGCCAGGGCTGAGACCAGAGGGGGGAGGATGTGAGCGCTGTCTGTTCTAGCGTTTGGCTCTCCAGACTTAGGTTTGCGATCGCTAGTCTATGAAGTGATGCAGGTTCACTATTGGCGGGGAGTTCTAACCCATTTATCCCGACCCCAATGGAACCATTGAGCTGGGTTGGGTTGCTACCTAGCTCAATGGTTTGTTGTGGGAACTGTTGTGTCGGTGATAGAGCGTTAGACATAACAATGGGGGATTTTAAAGTGCAACTTGAATTTGGAAGCCTCGTGCCCTGAAGTTGGAGAGACTGTTATGAATCACCGGACAGGACAAATTGACGGCGAAGCATCGCCGAGAGAATGCTGCCGCAACAAAAATTGCCAAGAGGCTAAGTTAATTGTTGGCTTAGCAACCCATGGGTGGAGGACTAGAGAGAGTTCGGCGGAGGGAGTCTTGTGAGCGACTCTGCAAGGTCAATGAGTTAGGGGGAAGGCTTGCCAATCTACTTGTAGTTAGAAGAGAAAATTTGTCTTCCTTTTTACCTTAACCCTACTCAAAAATACTTAGGATGAAGCTTCGCTATAGATTCACTCTCGTTGTATGAAGTCGCCTTGAACGTAAAATTAATGGGCCGCCTGGAGATGGCTTAAAGGGTTTTGAGGCTGAGCTTATGAGGCTTTCTGATTTAGAAATAGTTTGTCTCTCGACATTGTTTTTAAGTATTTTGTCTCTTCTTATACTCAAGCTGGACGAGGCCTTTAGTCTTTATTGAATGCTCAATCATGGCTTGTTCGTGCTAACCCGGATGCGCCCCGGAGCATTCTGCTCTGGGCATGGCTTGTTCCACTGGAACTTTAGCCAGCGGGCTCCTAGGTCTTGCCATGAAGAGGGGCGGTTGAAGAGGATTGGCTGTAGGGCTCAGGTGTGGCTGGCTGTTGGATCGGTGCTTTGCCAATGAGCAGCGGCAGGCTCAGGACTCCTAGTAAAGTCACAATGGCTGTGAGAATCCAGACGGCGCGACGGCTGGGACGAAAATCACCGCGTTCAATTTGGCTGAAGACCTGGCTGTAGCGCCAGGCAGCCAGAACAATGATGGCAATGCCAAAAACGACGAGGCCAATGCCTAGGTCTTGGGAGTTGATAAAGGGATCGGTTAGGGGGGCTTGGCTGGCTTCGAATTGTTTGAGGAAGAGGCCGAAGCGGGCGATCGCAAACCCAAAGCCAATCAAGGCAATGGAGGTGCGAAGCCAGGCGAGGAAGGTGCGTTCGTTGGCTTGGTGTTCTCGCTGGCGGCTGGGGGGCCGGGTTGGGAGGCTGGAATGCTCAGGCTTCTGGGAATTTGCCATGGCGAGCGAGGCTAAAGTCTACGAAAATGGGTCGTTGTAGAGTCTAAGGAGCACTCCCGAGCCTACTAAGCATATGCGAGCTTGTTGTTGTCTCCTCTTTCTTCACTTAATTACACCTGGGACTCGGAGTTTGCAGACGTAGTCTTTTTCCTTGGAGCGGTTTGTTGGAAAGGAGTCTGCCTCCATAATTCTTCAGAGCATAGTCTAAGTGCTGTCGTCGGAACTCGACGGCTTTAGTGCCTCAATTTTAGTTTCTATAAATTGAGTTCCATATCTGCAATACTCACTTTGTATCGACCGACTTAACTCCCATTTTTTTGTATATCCACTAGGTATATCCCGCCGATCCACATGCGTCAGGACGAGGCGCCTTTTAGCGCGAGATACACCAACAAAAAAAGCACAGCGGTTGGCGTCTGGGCCATCGAAAAAAGTTTCGTTCTCTATTGCCATGAGAATAACCGAATCAAATTCGAGCCCTTTGCTCTTATGAATCGTAAGAATCCTTACAGCCTGGTCCTCAGAAAACTGTCTAAGAGCTTTTGGCAGGTCCGGTTCGAGTTTGAGGAGCTCTTCAATATGCACTTTGGTGTTTCTGAACACTTCTTGCAGACGTTCAGACGACTCGTAATCTGGGGAAAGTGCAACGAGGGTTTCGATGCCTACTTGCTTTAAAAAGCCTGTGCCATCGCCCACCATCCTGAGAACGGCTCATGATGGTGGGCGATGGCGGCATTTTCCCTCTGTTGTACAATCAAACGCTCAAGATCTTGCTGTATTTCTGCCTGTTTATCGTCGTCAGCGAAGGGAATCAACTGATTCATCATCCGAACCCAAGCTTCAGGTTCACGCTTGCCGTAAAGGCAAGACAGATAATCCACTGCCAATTGTGCAGCAGGTTCTGTCGTGATGTCCTGCATTTGCTGTTCATTACGAAAGGGGATGCCCCGTGCTTCCAAGGAAACCATGAGGTGTTCAGCGTACTGAGCCGGTAGCTTAGATACTATGATTGCAATCTCCGAAAGTGGAATCAGTTCAGTTCTGACCCATACGCAAATTAAATCTGCCAGGTCTTCTGCTTCTTTTCGACTATCTGCAAAGTGCAAATTGAAAATCTCTCCTTCCTCGCCTATAAGCTGCTCATTGGGCATTACTGAAGCTGGGTCGAGGACGCGAATAATCTCATTTTGCATGCGCAATAGGCGTGGCTTTGAGCGAAAATTTCGGTACATGTTGAGCGGTTCTGCGGTGAAATCTTCGACAAAGGTCTCGAAGATTCCTTCGAGAGCTCCGGCCCAGTCCATGATTCTTTGCTTCGTGTCTCCAACTGCTGTTAGACGAATTTTAGTGCCTTGAAAGGCTAGCTTTATAAGCTCATATTGCTGGTCGGTACAGTCTTGAAATTCGTCTAAAAAAACATCACTATAGGTCTGACAAACTGCGTTCCTGGCCATAGTTGATTTCTGTAGTATCTGGATTGCCAGAGGAACTAAATCTCTAAACCTAATCTGCTTTCGAATGATTTTGGTGTCACCGATCGTGTAGCCAATATCTAGGGAATCACTGCCTGTCAATATTGGTCGAAATCGGTCGATGATTTGCTTTGCAAAAGCATGGAAGGTGTAGCTATCTAAACGCGAGGCGAGGTCCGAGCCACAGCGACGCTGAACTCGTTCTTTCAGATTTTTGCTGGCATCAACCTTGAATGAAATTGCCAGAATTCGTTTGGGATAGCGACAGGGGCCGGTTCGTAATAGAAAGTCTGCACGCTGTGCAAGCATTTCCGTTTTGCCTGCACCAGGGCCTGCGGTAAGGGCGAGGCATTTATTCTGCTCCTTTGCTGCTCGCATCGCATTGGGCTCAAGTGTCAGACCATCTGCAGGCTGCCATGCATCAGCGGCAATCACTCGGGCAACTCCGTTAATTTAGTGGTCACGGAATCTGCAAGTCTACCAAGTGATTTAGGTATGCTCGCAAGCAACATCTCATCATTTAGTTGAGTCAGTGCATCAATGTGTGCAGCTGGCTTACTGCCAAGCTTGAACCTTTGATGGTAAGTCCTAAAGATTTTCAGCTCGCCTTCTTTATATTGGGACGAATCGTGGTGACTGGAGCCCAAAACTGCATCAATTATTGAATCTTTAGGCTCTTCTTCTTTAACACCGTAGGCCTCTGGAAAAGCACAAAGCATGGCAAAATCTATATCCATCGGGGTTGAGAAGAAGATGCCTCGTTTTTCTAGCTCTAACAAGATGCTCTTACTCGTTTCTTCTGTAGAAGGTTGAAAGCGATTGTGATGTGTACGAATAGGTGTCTCCTTCGTATTCCATTTTGGGATGTTCCAATCTGAAGGAAGCACTTTGGTCGGTTCGAACTCTTTAAGCTGATCATTGACGTACTTGATCCGCCCCCACCCACCTTGATAGCGAGCCATGTCTAAATCTAGGAGTGTTAGATATGGGATTTGTAACGCTGCAAGAAGGCGCCAGAAATGATTGACGTGTCGGCCTCCCAGAGGCGCTACAGTGACTGCTGATTCGTCAACAAGCATGCCTTTGGCTTTAAGAAAACGTGGAAGTAAAATTTCTTCGCTATCCCCTTCACCTAAGATGACTAGGCGTGCAAAGTAGATCTCTGGGAATGCCTGTATAGCCTCACGCACAAATTTATGTGCTTCATCGGTCTTCGTAGGTAACTGGATGCATTTGATTTGTGATTTTCGTGCTTCTGTAAGCCGAAGATAGCGAATGTGCTCAGGAGCAATTCGTCTTATAGCAATCCGTGGAAAGCTATGTGCGTTAGCTGAAAGCTGCGTCTACAACTGTTCTAAAGTCTGTGCCTGACTGAATCTGCTTGCGCATCCTGTTTTTGAGTACAAACCACTGATGCTCTATCGGGTTTAGGTCAGGAGAATAAGGGGGTAAATACAGCAGCTCACATTGAGCCTGTTGGACTAAGGCAGC
The DNA here is from genome assembly GCA_937949725.1 of uncultured Pseudanabaenaceae cyanobacterium. Lineage (GTDB taxonomy): Bacteria > Cyanobacteriota > Cyanobacteriia > PCC-9006 > JAAUQQ01 > JAAUQQ01. The sequence continues at coordinate 19,065 of CALECT010000162.1, read as the reverse complement.
GATACGTCCGCCCTTATGAAAGCTGGCATTGTCACAGATGAGTACCTGTCCAGGCTTGAGGACTGGCAGTAAACTCTGCTCTAGCCAAGCCTCAAAAGCCAAACGGTTGCAGTAGCCCTCAAACGTCATCGGTGCAATCAGCTCAGCTTGGTTATAGGCAGCAATGAAACTGACTCTTTGAGTTCTTGAACCTCGTCGAACCGCGTTGAAGCGTTCACCTTTGGGACAGTAGCCATAAGCGTAGTCTTCAGTGTCATTGATGCCAGCTTCGTCAAGGTAGATGAGTTGGTGAGTTTCGAACTCCTCTAAGGCTCGGAGGTAGACTTGCCGGTCAGCTTCGTCTCTCTCTTGGTAGGCATAGGTCTTTTTTTTCGCGTAAATCCAATCCGCTTTAGGCCACGGCTTAGGGTGTCCTCACTCATAGGGTCGTCCCATAGATGGGCCATCTCGGCTTGAGTCTTTTCACCGTGGGCTTCAACAAAAACGGTGAACTTGTCCCAGTCGGTAATGATTTGGCTATGGCCTTTCTGATAGCCCTCTTTCGCGTCACAGCTCCCGGTCTCTCGATATTGTTTGAGCCAACGTGAAAGCGTGTTGCGATGCAAATTGAAGACTTCACAGACTTGGGGACGAGGTCTACCTGACTCCACAGCTTCTATCACTTTTCGTCGTAGGTCTTGACTGTAAGGGGCTCCCATCTCATTCGACTCGGTCACTACACCTCATAGTCTGCACTATCCTTTCCGAGGATTGCTATATTGGCGATCGCATGCCACTTCGCCACAATCTTGTCTACTGCTTCTTCTTGCTCGGCAGTTACCTGAAATTCCATCTTGGCTAGAATTGGTTTGAATGTTGTGGATAGCAGAGCTGTCTTGTCTACTTCTACAGGCTCGTTTTAGGAGAGCGATCGCTTTTTCTCCCACATCGTCTGACTTCGTTCGTATTCAGCACCAATGAGATAAGAGAAGTGATAGTAGCTAGCGATATAGAATTCGCAGCCATGGTCTTGATAGCGATCAGCTACGGCTAGCACACCGTAACGAGGAGCCATCCCATCAACAAAATAGTCTTCGTAATAGGAATCTTGTAGGAAAATCGTTAGCGCTTGCCCATCTGCGCTAGGAATGAGGCGAATGAGTTGAAGGCTTGGATGGTGCGATCGCTCCACAGGTAGCAAGATATCGAATCCACCCCAATGAAAAAACTCTGCTAAATTCTCCTCTGTTTTTGTGTAGTAAGGCGATTGCTTCAGCGCAACAAAAGTGTCCCAAGATAGATAAAACTCATGCTTAGACTCCATGCTGGGCTCAATATCTAGCCGCCACTTTTCTTCATCTGCAAGATCATCAAGAACAGCTTGAGGGAGTTCTAAAAGCTTCATGATTTTCTCTACCAAACATCAGCTAAAGACAACTCAAATTCTGACAAAACATCCTCACCCAGTAGCTTCTCAGGATTCTCTAAAACCTCAACTGGCTTTCCCTGCCGATAAACTTCAACCCGCCTTTGCTTCCGCTTCAACAGCCAACCCAGTCGCACGCCGCTATCCATATACTCCTGCATCTTTGCTTGGATCGGCTTCAACCTGTCACTCGGCGACATCAACTCCAAAACAAAATCTGGCGCGATGGGCGGAAACTTCTCTCGTTGTTCCGGCGTGAGTGCATCCCAGCGATCTTGGCGAACCCAAGAAAGGTCAGGAGAGCGATCGCCACCACCCGGCAGTTGAAAGCAAGTCGAAGAATCAAACAGCTTGCCTAGCTTTGCCTTGCGATTCCAAATCGCAAAATCTGCCCCAATCTCGAAATTGCGATTGCCTGTTTCACCACCCGTTGGGGACATGATGATCAATTCTCCGGCAGCGCTACGCTCAAATTTGACATCAGGATTGGTACGGCAAAGCATAAAGAATTGCTCTGCTGTCATGCTAGTCACGGAACTGAGATCAACGGTATAAGCAGTCATTGCTCAGCATTCCCATGTCTATCTATAGGTCACTCTGGTCATAGCCCAGCTCTCGGAGCTTGTGCAGAAGCTCAGCGTTCCGCAGCTTCTCGGCTTCAGCGGATTCCTCGGGGGTTAAAACCAATTCTCCACCGGCGGTAAAAAAGCGTAGAGTCCCTTGGTAAATACCCAAATAAAGGCTCAACTGCCCGCTCCACAGCAGGCCTTCCTCATTTGGTTCTAAATCCTGGTAAACCCCATCAACCAAATGAAAGCCCTTTAATTCAAGCGAATGGGGGTCGAACCAAAAGTAGTCTGGTGTCCGAAAAATGTCTTGGTAAAGCTGCTTTTTCAACCCGCGATCTGTTTTGGCTGTGGAATCCGACAACAGCTCAACAATGATATTGGGATACTTGCCGCCCTCTTCCCAAACCACCCAGCTCTTGCGAGGTCGTTTCTCGTCATTGAGCACCACAAAGAAATCTGGACCGCGAAAGTCTTCGCTCTTTTTCTGGCGCTGGCTGTAGTAGACCGTCAGATTGCCCGCCGCAAAATAATCTGTTCGGTCTTTCCAAAGCCAGTCCAAGCATTTCAACAGCAAAATCATCTGTTGCAAATGGAGGTAGCTTTCCAAGTTGGGCTCGTTGCTTTCTAAATTGCTAGGAGGAAAAAAGACACCGTCTCGCTGTGCCTGATCCCGCAGTATTTGGGTGGGTTCCATCGCAGCGCCAGACATTTGCCCAAACTCCAACCGAAGTTGACCCTAGTTTAGCTTTTGAAGCTTTGCCTTGGCGTACAGCTCACGACTGAGCCCAGCTTAGAGCTGGCCAAAGCCCTTCTTCTTCTTGCCCTTCTTTTTCTTCTTGCCGCCGCCTTGACGGAAGCCGGGGCGTCCACCGCCCCCGCCAAACATTCCGCCCATGCCAGGCATCCCGCCACCCATACCGGGCAGCCCGCCGCCGCCGCCCATGCCAGGCATTCCTCCAAAGCCACCAGGCATTCCGCCCTGGCCCATCTGCTGCATCATGCTGCGCATCCGAGTGAAGTTGCTAATCAGCTCACTCACCGTCTTGTCGCTATGGCCAGACCCCTTGGCAATGCGACGGCGGCGGCTGGGAGTACTGGAAAGCAAATCGGGATTCTTACGCTCCTCACGGGTCATGGAGCCAATGATGGATTCCACTTCTTTGAGCTTGGCCTCGCCCTGTTCTAGCTGATCTGAGGAAATCTTGTTCATCCCCGGAATCATTTTCATGATGCTGCCCAGGGAACCCATATTCTTTAGCAAGCGCATCTGCTTCACGAAGTCATCGAAGTCGAATTGTGCTTCGAGGATCTTCTTCTGCATCTTTTCGGCATCGGCGATGTCGAATTCTTCCTGGGCCTTCTCCACTAGGGTGAGCACGTCGCCCATGCCCAGGATGCGGGAGGCCATGCGATCGGGATAGAAGGGCTCTAGGGCCTCAACTTTCTCGCCGACGCCGATGAATTTAATCGGCTGGCCGGAGATGGTGCGGATGGACAGGGCCGCGCCACCGCGAGCGTCGCCGTCCATCTTTGTCAGGATTGCGCCTGTGATGCCGATCTTCTCGTGGAAGCTGCGGGTGAGGCTGGCGGCCTCCTGACCGGTCATGGCATCGACGACCAGCAGGATTTCGTCGGGGTTGATGGCGGCTTTGATATTGGCCAGCTCGTCCATCAGGTTGTCATCGATTTGCAGACGGCCTGCGGTATCGACGATGACGGTGTCAACGCCGTCTTCCTTGGCTTTGGCGACACCCTGGCGAGCAATTTCTACGGGGTCTGCGTCGCCGCCCATCTCAAAGACGGGGACGTTGATCTGTTTGCCGAGGGTGATCAGCTGGTCGATCGCCGCTGGCCGGTAAACGTCAGTGGCCACCATTAGGGCAGAGCGATCTTCTTTGCGCAGCCGCAGGGAGAGCTTGGCGGTTGCAGTGGTTTTACCCGTACCTTGCAGACCTGCCATGAGGACGACGGTGGGGCGGTCTTCTTCGACTTTGGCCAGGGGGGCATTGCTTTCGCCCATGAGCTTGACCAGCTCATCGTTGACGACCTTGATGAATTGTTGGTCGGGGCGTACGCCTTTGACGACTTCGATGCCTTGGGCACTTTCTTTGACGTCGGCGATGAAGTCTTTGACGACCTGGAGGTTGACGTCGGCTTCGAGGAGGGCGCGACGGACTTCGCGGAGGGCGTCTGAGATGTTGTCTTCGCTGATTTTGTCGTTGCCGCGCAGCTTAGTCCAGGCTTGTTCTAGGCGATCGGATAGGGCGTCAAACATGGTGTCTTAGGTGCGGCGGTGGGTCAGCGGTTAAAAACTCTTAATTATCATAATCGTTGGGTGGGTCTGGCTGGGCGGGTTTGCCGAATTGATCGCTAGCTCTTGCTGTGGCTGTGCTTGGCTTGAAGAGGCAAGCGGCAAATCCGTGGGGAACTCTCCCCACACCCCAGCCGTAGGGAACGACGGCGTTCCCTGACGGGTCACCCTTCCCAAGGGTGCTGGGTTGCTTCAGTGTTTGTTGGTGAGTACTTGAGGCTGTATTTGTTGGCCGGGCGTTGTTGCGGGGGGGAGTGTGGATGTTAGCTGCTTACCGTAAGCTCCAGTACTTCGATCCGCGTAAGCGGTAGCCCCACAGTCACGACCAGCCCAGAGAAACGCAAATCATCCTGACGCTGCCTCACCCCAGAAGTTATGAGCCGCAAGGTTCAGGGGGTTAACCCGTCTGGGGGATGCAATCCACCAGTCGGCGGGAGTTTGAGGGCAGTGCCCTCAAGGCGAAGCCAACGACCCCACCGAATAAAACGCAGTCCCAAATACCTGTCGACAAATCCGCCCCAGCCAGACTGCTCAAACCATCGGCAAAAGCCCTGGCTTCCAAAACGCCAAACCATTCAGCAAAGAGACCACGATCGCGATCGCCACCAACCCCCTCACCCGCCAAACCTTCCCCTCACCCTGCAACCACCAAGCCACCGGCAACACATACAACCACTGCACCAAGCCAAACGCAAAAATCCCAAACAACCACAACTGATAAAGCTGCTGAGTAAAACTGCTATTCGGCACCCCCGTCAAAACAAAAGCCACCAAATCAGTCGTATACAGCGCCACCCAGAGCCCGGCATAAATGACCAAGTAAAGCGCGATCGCCAACCCAACCCCCTTCAAAAACTCCAATATCCCATTCGCTTGCTTTGGCGCTTCTGGAGGCTCAGTCATCAACAATGCTCAAACAAACAACTCAAACGTGAATCTGGCTAAGAATCATCCTCAACCGATCATAATCATCCTTCAACAACACCGTTAACGCCCGTCCCGCCGCCACCAACCAACTCCGATCCGCCTTCCGCAACCGATACACCTCCCGAATCGCCGCCGCAATCAGCCCATCATTGGGCGCACCCTGCACCTGCAACAGCGTCCGCAAAAAATCCAACTTCTCCGTAAAGTCCAACACCTCATCCGTCGTGCAGCGAAACACCCCCTGGTGAACCTGGGGCGGACGCGGTGGCAAATACTGAAAAATTTCCCCCGGTAACGCCCGACCGTTCTCCCGCCGAGTCGTCTCAAACCCGACGATCGCCGCCTTAAACTCCGTTTGCAACATGGCAAAAATCTGGGGCTGCTCCTCCCGTAACTCCGCCATGGTCATGCCCAATGCCCTGGCCCGGTGAACCGAATCAATCGGCGAAGTCGTCGCGTGGTAAACCACGGCATAAACGTGATTGCTCGATTCCTCATCCAAAGCCCGCACCCAGCTACCAAAGGGCGGCATCGCAGGAAACTTGAGGTCTTCCGGCTCCAGACATTGAGCCAAAAATTCCGTCGTGGCCGTTTCCACCACTTCAGCAATGTGATTTGGCGCGCGATCGCGTCCCGCAAACTGGGGCAAAGGCAGGCGCATAGCAAAACAGTAATTCTGTATTGGTCAATATTGTACCAGTACAGAATTACTGTTTGTCAGTCGCTAATCTTACGTCGCTGATTTACCAATCAGAAGCCGTTACTTGACCGGCTCTAGCTCGGAGAGGCGAAAGGTCACCAGCTTGTCCCAATTGCCGCCTTCAAACAGCACCGCAGCCGTGCCGTCGCTAACCCGCTGCACATAGCCCTGAAACTTGTAATAGGTGTCGTCGGGGTTGATGACGCGCACTTCTAGGCCGGGGAGAATCATGTTTAGAGGTCCAAAAATAACGAAGGGCGAGCAATGAGCTTAGGTCTAATCCTAGCGGAATTGCTCGCCCTCAGGCAGTGGGTTGATGGTTGGGCTATTGCTCTGCCCAGTACTGATGAGTTGAGAAACTAGGACTCGGTAAGTTTCAACAGAACCTCTCCGTTCAGCAGCTTGTTTGCCGCTTCCAACAGTGCTTCCTCCAAATAGGGCTTGGTAAAGTAACCCTTGGCTCCCAGTTTGGCGGCCAGTTGGCGGTGCTTGTCTGCACCACGGGAAGTCAGCATCGACATCGGTAACTTCTTGAGATCCTCGTCCTCTTGTAGCTTCTCCAGCAGCTCCAAGCCAGTCATGCGAGGCATTTCAATATCACAGAAGATCAAGTCGCAAGGTAGACCGGAGCGCAGCTTTTCCCAAGCTTCCTGGCCGTCGCGAGCTTGCTCCACTCGGTAGCCCGACTTGGCGAAGCTCATGGAGAGTAGCTCTCGCACTGTAATGGAGTCATCAACGATGAGAACCATGGGCTCGCTGTGTGCTGCTTCAGCCGGCTTATCCTCAATGGCCGCTTGCTCTTCTTCCCACAGGGCCGCAGCACCTTGGCGAGTTCTACCTTTAGAAATATCGATGAGTTCAAGCACGTCAGCGATGGGCATGACCTGACCATCGGAGAGCACCGTTGCACCGGCAATCCCTGTGGGCTTCGGCACAGGGCCTTCCAACTGCTTAATAACGATATCCATCTCGCCCTCAGCCCGGTCCACATTGACCGCGAGGTATTCGCCTGCACTGCGCAGAATCACTAGGGCTGCCATATCCTCATCGGCGCTGCCCGCATAGACGCTGCTGCGACCAATGATGCGGTTGTATTTCAGCAGTTCCGACAGCTCCCGCACGGGCAGCATCATGTCGCGCCATTGAATGGTTTGATTACCCTCGGCATCGGTGACGATTTGGTCCTTGGGAATGTCAAACATATCTTCCACACCATCGAGGGGGAAGGCAATGCGAGCACGGTTGCTAATGCATTGCAGCGCTTTCGTAATACTCAGGGTCAGGGGCAGGCGAATGGTAAAGGTCGTGCCTTTGCCAATCTCTGAGTCGATGACCACAGTGCCTCGCAGTTCCTGGAGGCGAGTGCGAACTACATCCATGCCCACGCCACGACCCGCAAAGGCATCGGCTTGGGAACGGGTGGAGAAGCCCGCATGGAATAGGAAGTCGTACAGCTGCGAAACGCCTAGCTGATCCGCATCTTCAGAGCGAACCAGACCTTTCTCAATCGCCTTTCGCTTGATTTGCTCAGGGTCAATGCCTGCGCCGTCATCAGAGACGGAAATAACCGTTTGGTTGCCCTGGTAGAAGGCCTGGAGACGAATGGCACCGTCTGCAGGTTTACCATTCATGATCCGCTCTTCCTGGGTCTCAATGCCATGGGTTACGGCATTGTTGATCAAGTGAGTGAGGGGGTCATGGAGTTGCTCAATCAACATCTTGTCGATTAGGGCATCTCGGCCTTCGATGGTGAGGCGAGCCGACTTGCCGCACTTGTGAGCAATGTCGCGCACCGCCCGAGGCAGGCGATCTGCCGTCTGGGCAAAGGGCACCATGCGAGAACGGTTGACCTCTTCCTGAAGCTGGCTGGTGGTCTGGCGGAAGTTACGGGTGTCCTGATCGAGGGACTCGTTGATGAGGAAGTCGATGTCAGATGCCGATTCCCGGACGCGGACGATCAGCTCGATGATGTCCTGGGAGAGGGTGTGAAAGCCCGTGAACTTATCCAATTCCAGGTCGTCTAAGTCTCCTACGGCGCTGGCGCTATCGGGGTTGCTAGCACTGAGGTTGAGGCCACTCGGGCTTGCCGCAACGGTTTCCACGCCCATGACCTTGCGGCGACTGTTGAGCAGGGCGTTTTCTAGCAGGGAGCGTTCGTATAGGTCTTGGAGTTTCTGGCCCACATCACTCAGCTTTTGAGTGTGGTCAGTCAGCTTTTCCAGGGATTGCTTGAGGCGGTCCTGGTCTCCCTCCAGGGAGTTCCGGTTGACCACCATCTCACCCACGAGGTTGTTGAAGTTGTCGAGGGTTTTAATGGGAACGCGCATGCTCTGCTCCCGCAGGCGCTGGGAGCGGCTGCGAGTTTTGGCTGGGGGAGCGGCGGCGGCGTTGCCCCGGCTGGCTGGGCTAGCTGGTCCTGCTAAGGATTCGGTTCCTTGGAGTAGCTTCTCCATGTCGGAGAAGTCGTCACTTTTGGCGGTCGGGGCTGGTGTGGGAACCGCCGCTGGTGCATCCCCTAGGAGACTATCGAGATCGTCAAAGTCGTCATCCAGAGCCGAATTGCTGGTTAAGGCAGGACCTTCGCTTGAAGCCATCTCATCGAGCAGGCTATCCAAATTCCCGAGGGCTTGGTTTTGGGAGAGATCGACTTCGGTTGAGTCGAGGAACTCATCCAGCTCGTTCATGCCTGATTCTTCGGCACTTGCCTCCAGGCTGTTCAGTAGCTCGTCTGCATCGGCATCGGGGTCGTCTTGGTCATTACCCGAGTCGTCTGCCAAATCGCTTTCTAGCTCGGCATCAAGCTCGGCCGCAAAGTCCACAATATCGACGAGACCATCATCGTTAGACAACATGTCGTTCGATGCGGCGGGCTCATCCTCAGTAGGTTCGTTTTCTAGGTTCTCTAGCCCGTCGTCTAAGTTATCTAGCCCGACGCTATCTTCCTCTACAGGAGTCGTTTCTGCTGGACTGTGGGCTTCTGCTGATCCCTGTCCAGCTTCAGCTTCTTCTGAGACCCAGGTCTCGGCTTCGGCGAGTTCTTCATCTAGGGCTGCTGAGAAGTCTCCACTGGTATTCATTTCCGGAGAATCAGTGCCGGCGTCAGCTGCTTCTTCGGAGGCTTGGGTCGCGATCGCCACCTCCCCGCTGCTAGCTGACTCATCACTTTCTAGAAGATCACCTAACGCTAAGCCATCTTCTTCTCCTGAACCCTCACCGATCCCTGCCGCCAAATCGAGTCCCAAGTCAACTTCAGGCAGCGCTTCGTCAGCTGCCGCTTCACTGGGAGTTTCTAAGTCATCTAAGCCCAGAAAATCATCGTTGAGAGCGTCGGGTAGCGCTCCGGTCTGGTCATCTGCAATGTTGGACAGTGACCCGTCTTCTAAGCCCAGGGCATCTAACTCTGCATCTAGGTTATCTAGATCTGAGGTCTCGCTCGTAGAGACAGCCGCGCCATTGGGCTCTGGAGAGGCAATCGCTTCACCTTCACCTTCAAAGTCTAGAGACAACCCATCATTGGAGTCGCCAAAGAGCTCATCAAAGTCCGAGTCCACTTGGGAATCACTGTTTTGGGTGATCGCAGCCGGAGCCTCCAACAGATCATCTCCCAAGAGTGGGTCTGCCAACAAATTATCAAGGGCTGCGGCATCATCTGGACTTGCACCCTCATCTCCCAGTGCTCCTTCCAGACCATTGAGCTCGTCGTCAAGGTCAAAGTCTTCCAACTCTAGAGCAGAGGCACTTTCCCCACTGGGCAACGTTGCCTCCTGGTCCCAGGCCAAGCTGTCCTCGATGGATAGTGGGTTCTCATCGAAGAGATTGGCGAGGGCATCCAGGCCGTCGATACCAACCGTGGCTTCCTTTGTCTCGGGAATGGATGCTGTGGAACTGTCGTCGTGATCACCCAAGTTGGTCAGGTCATCAATGTCGTCCCAGGACAGCTCATCTAGATCGTCGTTGGCTGTCGCGGCGTCGCCCAGATCCAAATCCGGTAACTCTGCAGAATCTCCAGCAGCACCGGCTTCGGTGACGGCATCAGCGGCTGGGGTTGCATTATCCACTTGGGCCTGAAGCTCTTGATCCAAGCTGTCGAAGGTCGGCTCTACATCGCCCCATACCTCTGCCGCCGAGGCATCGGTCATGTTGTCCATGGTCTCGCGGACTTCACCGACGAGGCGTTTGATGCCTAAGACGCCTTTGAGCAGCTTGGCTTCAATCTCCCGGCTGGTGTTGACGGGATTGGCCTTCATGAACTTGAGGCTGCTTTCCAAGCGGTAGGCAACCTTTTGGATGCCATCCAATTCCAGCATGGCGGCTCCACCCTTAATGGAGTGTGCAGCACGATAGAGCTCATTGATGCGCTCTTCGTCCGCAAGGGCACTTTCCAGGTCATCCATGCCTGGCTCAAGGAGTTCAAGGTACTCCTGGGTTTCCTCAAGGAAGTACCCAATAATTCGCTGCCGCTGTTCTGGCTCCATGGGGCTGCTTGCCTTATCGCTGAACTGCTTGTGTGCTGACTGATGATGCGGTGCTAGCTGAGGATTAGGTTTAACACCCTTGGCCCCATCATGCTGTGATTAACATTCCCTGAGAGAGAGTCAAAACCGACGCTTTGATAAGACGTGGGTTTACATTTCGTCAGACTCTTCTACGCGGAATCGTTCCACGGAGGTTTGCAGGTCGCTGGCAACGCCCACTAGGTTGTGGAGCGATCGCGACACGCGCTGGGCTTCCTGGGAAGTTTCCTGCGCAGTTAATTCCACCGATTGCATGACCTGGGCGACCTGACGAGACGTCTCGGTCTGCTCCACCGTATCCGCCGTAATTGAACGCACAAGCTGGTCAATACGGTTAGACACCTGAATGATGTCATCCAGAGAGCGCTTGGCCTGCTCAGCCAGCTTCGTACCGGTAATAACCTGCTGGGTGCCTTCTTCCATAGCAACCATCACAGACCCGGTTTCCCCTTGAATCTGGAGTACGATTTGCTCAATTTCCTTCGAAGACTTGGCGGCTCGGTCAGCCAGCTGGCGGACTTCGTCGGCCACAATGGCGAAACCACGACCCGCATCACCAGCTCGGGCCGCCTCAATTGAAGCGTTCAGCGCCAGCAAGTTTGTACGAGAAGCAATCTGGGAAATCAAGGCCACAATCTTGGAAATCTCTTGAGAAGATTCCGCCAAGCGCTTCACCTTGCGAGTGGTTTCTGCCACCGTCTCGCGAATTTGCAGAATACCGGCCACCGTCTTCTCCACGGCCTCGCCGCCCTTCAGCGCCGTTGCCGAAGCAGTACGGGCCACTTCCTCTGCTTCGCGGGCGCTATCTGCCACACGCTGAATCGAGTCGGTCATAATCTGCACCGAGTTCAGCGTCACAGCCAGTTCTTCCGCTTGGCGCAAGGCGTCTGAAGACAAGCTGCGGGCGAAGGTCTCGTTGTCTGACGAAGCCTTGTTTACCTGAGTCGCAGCAGTCTTCACCTGCAATACAATCTCGCGCAGGTTTTGAATGGTGAGGTTGAAGGAGTCAGCAACGGCACCCAGTACGTCAGCCGTAACCTCGGCCTGTACGGTCAGGTCACCACGAGCCGCGCCTTCCACGTCGTCCAGGAGGCGAATCACCTGACGCTGTAGGTCTTCCTTCTGTTGTTCCTGCTCTTCGGCTTTGCGTTGAGCTTCCTTGGTCGTTGCCAGAATCACCCGCGACATGTTGTTGAAGCTGGCGGAGAGCTGGCCCAACTCGTCCTCGGAATAGATGGTGGCTTGGGTGTTGAAGTTACCCTGGACCACCTTGGAGAACTGGGTCTGTAAATCTTCCGTGCTGCGGCGCACCTGACGGCGAATGACTTCGCCCATGATGCCAGCACCCATGAACCCGCCGATGCCCCCTGCTAGGGCTAGGGCGAAGGGAGCAATTTTAGCTCGTTCTTGCACATCGGGAACCGCCGCACTGAAGGCCACGTTCGTTCCCAGAACACCTACTACAGCAGCTAGCCCCGCAGCGCCTGCTAGGACCGTGCGTTTGGTGCCAAAAGAAGCATTCTCCAGCGGTGCTAAGACACCTTGACCCACGGCCACAGCAGGTTCAATATCTGCGCCCTCACCAGGGGCGAAGGAAGGAACATTGTCTTCATCCCAAACAGAATCTGAACTGACATTGGTGTCTTCTGTGCCGATGGTGAAACTGCTTAGGTCATCACCACCACCGGTAATGTCGCCCGTAGGCATGTCGAAGCCGCTACTGGGGGCTGGACTGGTGAAACCAATGGAGTCTTCTGCTAGATCGAAGTCTGACAACCCACCAAAGTCGTCAAAGGCGTCAAATTCATTGAGGAAGTCGGAATCGGTTCGTCCGCCTGGTGTTCCCCCTGTGGAGTCATCACCACCAGTCATGTCTGGCTCTGCGAAGTTTGCCCCATCGGTTACTGCGTCATTAGCCAGGTTGGGGTCTGCTGGGGGTGGAGCATCGATAGAGGGCAAGCCGCCTGCAAATGTGTCGAATTCATTCTCTCCCCCTAGCTCTAAGTCCACAGTTGTGGGGCGATGCTCTACGGGGACATCGGCTAAGGGAGCGTCGTTGAAAGCTAAGTCAGGCGCGCTATCCAGTCCATCGGTATTTAGGCCTGCTTCATCCATGGAAAACATGTCGAAGGTTTCCCCTTGGGAAGCTTCTTCCATTTCATGGGAACCGCTGGGGTCAAATGAGTCCAGGTTGGTGGCATCCACAAACAATGTTGCTTCTGGTGCGTCAGCCTTATTTGCAGGCATTGCATCGCCAGGAGCGTCCTGTTCTTCCTGGCCGAATACCCCAGACACTGGGCTATTGTCTTCAAAATCTAGGCCGCCGTCTAGGTCAAGATCGCCGAGGCCATCGTCGTTGAAGTTGTTGTCATCGAAGCTCTCGAATGCAGCGGGTTCAGCAGCATCGGGTTGGGCTGGCTCAAACGCAGCAGCTTCACCCGGTGCATCAAACAGGTTCTCGCCTGCATTTGAACTATCAAGCTCCGGGACTGCCGAACCTAGGGAATCGCTCTCATTCTCAAGGGAGAAAAGGTCGTCTGCTTCGCCAGCGACGTCGCCAAACATGGCGCTGTCATCGACTTCCGGGAATGGAGTGTCAGGTGTCGCAAAAGGGTCATTGGTTGCGGCTGAGGCCCTCTCGTTGGAGGCGGCAGCTTCACCGAAGTCAAAATCTGCATCTGCATCGCCTTCAAAGCTGTCGCCGAAGGGATTGGCTGCCATGGAATCTTCGTCCAGGGGCATCTCCTCGCCAGAGTTTAGGGCGATCGCCTCACCGGCCTCATCTGCAGGGGCTGCAAAATCAAAGTCACCGCCTAGATCAGAACCGAGGAAATCATCTCCACCTGCGGGAGCTTCGCCAGAGCCCATCATCATGGGTGCATCATCGTCCTCATCCACCGGCGGCGCAAAATCTAAATTGGCCTGTTCACCTGGGGTGACATCAGTGGCGTCGAAATCGCTAGAGGAGAAGCCATTGGAAGAGGCTTCAACCTCGCCAGGGCCAGTACTCTGGAAATCAGAATTATCAAAGCTGATATCGTCAAAATTTAGGTCACTGTTAAGGTCGGCCCCGCTGTCAAAGCCATTGCTGTTGCCCGCAGCAAAATCATTAGCCCACTGGGGCTCACTCTCTTCAATGGGTCGCTCCTGGACTGCGACATTGCTTCCCAGGTCACTGCCCCCGAATTCCCGACAGGTTTGGGCACCTTGATTGGCATAATCAATGAAGGAAGGATCTTGGGTCAATCCAGCCACGGCCTCATAGTCTGCTAAGGCTGTGTTGTAATCCTGGAGTCCATAGCAATAGATATGCCCCCGAAGAAGGCGTACCTTTGGATCCTCCGGAGTTGACTCCATCAGCGGCTGAATGAGCCCTGCTGCTTCGTCGTATTTGCCTTGCATGTAGGCCAATTCAGCCTGCTTATAGGACATCGTTTGTTCTCCTCAACTTCCCTCAAGCCCAAAAATCTGCCTAACCCAACCTGATGCTGCTATTCCATCGCGAACTAGCCGATTGCTGAGGTCATCACATCCCCCACCTTGCGGAGTTCAAAATAGCGGCCTGATCTAAAAGCCGCAATCTTTTTTCCTCGTCATCTTCTTGGAGAACCCATTCTCCTCGAATGAAAGGAGCCATGTTGGCAGGCACATTTCGAGGGGGTTCTAACTCCTCAGGACTGAGCCATGCCATGCCGATAACCCTGTCTACGACTAGGCCGAGCATTGCATCTTGCTCCTCAATAGCAATGACATGGATTTCTGGACGGTCCGTATTGAGGGCGGTATTGTCTCCTAAGAACTGGCCCAAATCTGCGACCCAAATAACCCGACCTCGGGCGTTGAGTGTGCCGAGTAAGAGGGGAGAGACATTGGGAATCGGTGTGATCCGCTCTGGGGATTGGAAAAGTGCCTCTCGGATACCAATCGCAGGTAAGGCAAATTCCTCGCCCGATGGTACATAAAACCGCAGGTGTAATTCACCTTCTGGCGTTTCCAGTTCCTGGATCTCGGAGACCTGGTCGGAGCCAGTTAAAAAATCGGGATTGCGGTTGCTGACCATAATGCTTTCCTTTAGCCCCGCAGTAGCTGCTTGACTGTGCCTACGAGTTCCGTGGGCTGGAAGGGCTTCGCAATATATGCATCCGCGCCCTGTTTAATGCCCCAATATCGGTCAAATTCCTCTCCCTTGGAGGAACACATCACCACAGGGACAGCCTGGGTAATGGGGTCACTCTTGAGACGACGGCAGAGTTCATACCCATTCATACGGGGCATGACAATGTCTAGAATGACGATGTCGGGGGGATGGGTTTGAATATGCTCAAGGGCCTCAACTCCGTCGGTGGCGACTGAAACGTCAAGACCACTGCCGCGAAGGAGGTCTGTAATCATCTCCCGCTGAGCAGGGCTATCTTCAACCACCAAGACTGTACTCATTGTGGACCTTTGAGATTTTCCCGTTTGGAGAGTAGCTAACATTTGCGGGAAGGCAGGTTAGAAACAACTGGTGCTGCACCAATCACAAGCCCTAGCAGCTGTAATGCGTAGGAACGACAATATTGCCGCTAGAGCCGCCAATGGTAGAAATCTCTCCAACTAACTTAATATGCTGAAAGTCCCGCAGGGGGAGCGTCAGAGCGTTAATTTGTGGAGGTAAATTTGGCTTCACCGTTATCATGCCCCAATTTGCCTTGTAAAGCATCAGACCGCCAGACCTCAGAGAATACCGGTCTAGGGCTGGGAACAGGTCTAATATACTTCTCCAGAAGCATAAGCAGCTCATCACCGTTTAATGGCTTCGCTAAATAATCCGTTGCTCCGGCAATTTTTGCTCTGGTCCGATGAATAAAGTCTTGGGATTCTGTGCTTAGGATGATGGGCAGTTGGCGGAATTGCGGTACTTGTCGCCACATACTGCAGAGTTCGTCGCCGTTTAGCCCTGACATGTCTAAGTGAATAATGACTAGATCGGGAGCCAGTTCGAATAGCGCTGGTAAGGCTTCCAGCGGATTGTTGAATGTCTTGACCTGATAACCCGATTGAGCGATCGCTGCTTCCAATTGAGCTAAGTCCTCAGGCTCAGAATCAATACAAACAATTTTTGGGGCTTCTCGCTGGGGAGCGTCTTCTAGATGAGAGTTTTGAGGCGGAGAGGCATGGATCGGGATGGCGAGGGATCTGACCGGTGTGGTTGATGACTCTGGTGCTTGTAGTCGAATGAATTTGGCTTCGATATAGGGATAAATCGCTCTGGCGACCGAGGCTGGGTGGCGATTGAGGCGGCGGGCCAGCTTGAGCATGGAGGTTTTGCCATCGGCCCAGCGGTCCAGGGCGGCAAAGGCCTGACTGGGCAGGCGAGCCTGGACGGCTTCTGGGTCCAGCAGCAGGGGACATTGAGTGGGAGAAGCAATGATGGGATAGAGCCGCTGCCATTGGTGGAGGCGATGTTCTAGGCGGTGGAGCAGTGACCGGACGGGCAAGGTCGTGAAATGAGGGGAGAGCTGCGTGCCCCGTTCAAAGCGAAAGCTGCCCTGGCGTAGGTTCGCCAGCTCAAACAGCGTTTCTTCGCTGAGCTGTCGCACCACTGCACAGCCCTGGTCTGGGCGGATTTGCTGTTGCTCCAGTAATAGCCAGAGGATTTCGTATTCCGGGGAATGCTGCTCGGTTGAATATTGAAAAATTAAGTCCGGGTCAGGAAACTCAACGTTGAGCCGTTGCAGACTGTCTTCGAGGCGATTGCTGCGATCGCCGGTCCGGCTGCCATGGACAAGCTGCCCTTGAATAAAAGTCAGTAGCCAAGTGCGTTCTTTGCCTAGCCCAGCGGGGCGCTGTTGCCAGGGCGATAAACCATGGGCA
Source organism: uncultured Pseudanabaenaceae cyanobacterium (assembly GCA_937949725.1). Classification (GTDB taxonomy): domain Bacteria; phylum Cyanobacteriota; class Cyanobacteriia; order PCC-9006; family JAAUQQ01; genus JAAUQQ01. The sequence goes on along the minus strand of CALECT010000162.1, from coordinate 2,783 downwards.
TCAATCCAGAGCTCACCCGTGCGTTGACCCGCTTCGATGAGTCGCAGCAGGCTGGAGAAATCAATTTCGTGGAGTTGTCCTTGCATGGCAGCGGGAGAGACGGTGCGAGATGGCAGAGCTGAAGACTACGGAAGTCTAGGGAGAGCACCCTGAGAAAAGTTTTGGAAAGTCAGCTAAGAATAAGACTCCATAGCCTTGAAGTTTGCTGCTTGAAGTAGCAAATTTGCCTCTCATCAGCATCCGGCACAATTGCCGAAGGCGCTTCCCCAAGATCTTCTGACGAGGACTAGTTGCAGGATAAATCACTGACAAGCGTCTTTTAATTAGATATTCTATGGGCGAAGACTAATTGGGTGTCCCTGTTCTATCACGGGTCTACCGTTTCCCACCATTTGTCTCAATGTTGGCTAAGCTGGCTGGGATTCACCAAACTCGGTTTCACTGTTGCGGAACGATTTCGCCGTTTTGCTCATCTTAGTCAATGGCGGTTTTGCTGACGAACAGTGAGTGGGTGGTTCCGGACAACTCGGGTCTTTATGTGTTTCTCTCGGCTCTAGTTTTGTTGGCTAAGGTTTAACTGAAGGGTTCACTGTTGTTGCTTTCTCGATTGATCTTCCCTTGATTGTGAGCGGGTCGTTGGGTTCTGTGTGAATTAGGGAACCTTTATAGGGAGTGCGTCAGAAGTCCTGAACTTCTGTTCTAGGCTTCGGTTCCGGGTATCTCCCGCTGGACTGTCTATTAAGTTCGTTTAGATAACGTTTGAGAGGATATTGGCGTGCAGTATCTGGCAGAAGTAGAGAAGAAGAGCGGTGGTCTGCTGGGCGGTAGTAAAACTGCGCTGCGACTGCTGGCCTGCCAAAAGAACGCTGAAGAGGGCTGGAAGCCACTCTCTGGCGACGGCAATGTTGTCTACACCGATAAGGTGGGCGATCGTGGCTCCGGAGCCCTGGTCATGGCTGAACTCAGCGGCAATGATGTCCGCCGGGTGCAGAGTGCGACTCGCGACATTATCAACATTTTTAAGACGCACTCCTCGCTCCAAGGGAAACTCAAGGAGAAGGATGACGACATTGAGCAGTGGAAGGAATCGCTGACTTACCAAAGTCAGGAACTTAACCGCCGCATCATGGAAGTGGAGCAGCGCGAAGAGCAAATCCACGGCATGGATGAAGAGCTGGTCAAGCTTGACCAGCAGCGTGAAGAAGTGAATGCCATGCGCGAAGAGGCCCAGCGCCTCCGCGCTGAGATGGAGTCCAAACAGCAGGAGCTAGAAGCCACTGCTGCAAGCTTTGAAGGCCAGTCTGGCGGGGGAAGTCTAGACCCCGAGCAGGTCAGCGTTTTGGAGTCCCATGTCAATAGCTTGGCTGGCTCTGTGGTAGTGGCGGATGGTTTACAAGGCCGGGTTCAGCAAATGCTGGATCAGCTCAATGGTGAGCAGTCCACCCTGGACGAGTATTGGAAGTTGGCCGAGTCCGAAGGCGGTGGCGACAATGGCAATGCGCTGGAGCAATTTGCTTCTTTGCGGGGCCATTTCCAGGGCTGGAATGATGGTCAAGCGGCGATCGCCAAGATGCAGGCCGAAATCGCAGGTCTACGTCGCGACCTCGACTCTAAGCAGCAGTTCAGCGAATCTTTGCAACGCCAAATCAAGGCTCAGTCTTTACTGCAAAAGCAGATCACCCATCTGGCAGGTGGGATTGACCCAGATATTGCCAAACAGATTGATTACGAAGGTTTAGAGGCAATGCCTTTGGACCAGCTGGAGAGTAAGGTTGCAGATCTTAAGAAAGATTATGACCGCACCTTCAACTTCGTGAATGATCAGGAAGAAGAGCTTCGGCTTCAACTTCAGGCGATTGAAGAGCTCAAGACCAAGATGGCGGAAGCCAGTGAGTTTGACAGCTTAACCCTCACCACCGAACTGGCGGATGAGCAAGATAGCTATCGGATCTTGGACGAGTCCATGGTGGATCAGCGTCGTACGCTCCATGAGCGCAAGACGATTTTTGATCAATACCAGACCATCTTGTCCCGTCGCCAGGGCAATGCTGGTTCTGGGGGGGATGATAACGGTGCGCCAGACATGGCTCCAGTCCTAGCTCAGCTAGAAGCTGATGCGGCTCAGCAAAAGCAGCAGCTGGACCGAATCAATGGCGAAATCCAGGGCGTGGAAAACCAAATTCGTGATTTGGAAGGCCAGGTTGAATCAAAGGTTTCTGAGCAGCATGCTGTGAAGGAAGAGTTGGATCGTTTTGAAGCTTCTTTCCAAGCTGGTTTGGGAACGAGTGGCGGTAGCGGTGATGCTTATCGTGCTGTGTTGAATCCGGTTCAGGAAATGGTGAATAGCCTCAAGCAGCAGTTTGAGGAGATGCAGGGTGAGCTGTCCCAGGTGAAGGAGTCTGAGAATCAGCAACACCAGTTGCTGGATGCCATGCGCCAGTCTATTGGTGGCTTACAGCAAGAGGCTGAGGCAGCTGCTTCTGCCCCAGCGAATCATGCAAATCCTTTCTCTGATGCGGCTTAGTTCTATCGCTACGGCTCATTGAAATACAAAAGCCTGCGCTTCTTCTTTTGGAAGTGCAGGCTTTTTTGTTTCGGTGGATGATTGCCTCTGGTTGCTATGGGTGTTGGGTTGTAGATAGTTGTTTGCGCCAGAGCTGGCGGCGATCGCGATTAAACAGTATTGATTCTAAGGAAGGGTCCACTCGCTCAAACCCAAAGCCTGCCAGATCGTAGAGATTTCGCGCCGCCTGGTTGTTCTCCAAAACATGGAGGTAGAGGTC
>CALECT010000161.1 GCA_937949725.1 uncultured Pseudanabaenaceae cyanobacterium | reverse complement strand
CAGCTGTGGGGGACAGGGCTCAATCAGGGCTCGCAGACTCAATTGGAGTTCATCCCTGAGCAGCATACAGACTTCATCTTTTCTGCCGTGGGGGAAGAGATGGGCTTTATTGGCGCAATGCTAGTGCTGATGCTGTTTTGGCTGATCTGCTTGCGATTGCTGATCATTGCCCAAAATGCCAAGGACAATTTTGGTTCATTGCTTGCCATTGGCGTGCTCTCCATGGTGCTGTTCCAAACGTTTATTAACGTCGGCATGACCATCGGGGTGTCGCCAGTAACAGGGATTCCTTTGCCCTGGCTGAGCTATGGGCGATCGGCCTTGCTGACTAATTTCATTGGCTTGGGATTAGCAGAATCTGTGGCCAACCATCGCCAGCGCTTTCGGTTCTAGTGCCTCTCGATTCTATGCATAAGAGCCATTGAATCGTTGCAAGTCCTTGTTTTGGCCCCGCTCAATCAAAAGTTGGCCATCCTAGAACAAACGCTCCATGAGCGGGAATCACCACTCCAAAGCTTCGGCCTCCGCCTAGTCCTACTCCCAGCCAATGGGTATGTTAGGACTATTGCATCTAGCGCAGGGAGGGACACAACTTGTCGAAGTGGTTATTGCCTTCACTGACCGGTATTATTCAGCGCGCCGAGGCCCAAACCAGCGAGGATATTCAGCCATCCCCTTGCACTTCATTTAGGGATGAAATGGGTGCCGATCAGGCCCAAGCTGAAACGGAATCCGATAGTTGCCGAGGATTTTCGTCCCACTCTAAAAGCAATCACTATTCCAAAGACCGCAAAATTCCGCTCGGTAAAGTCACAACCTCCAATCACCAGGAAGGCAGCAGTCATCCCTGGGATTCCGTTGCACCACCATCCCAACCCCAGGCGACTGTCGTCGCTCCCATTCAGGCAGAGCAACAGTGGCGTAGCGCAGTGGCTACCCTTCAAGATTTACTGGTCAAACAGATCGATCCCGAGCAGTCACAGACAACTCAAGCCGTCGTCCTTTGCGGTCCCTTGCCCTTAATCAGTCGGGCAGATCTCTACAACTCCATGGCAACTTGGCTATTTGTCTCAGACACCCTAGCATCGCCTTGTGGCTTGGCTTTACAACTACGAGGCAACCAAACAGCGGAAGATGTTAAGCCTGCCTGCTTGGTTTCAGTGCCCATTCTGGAGCAGGATGCCCTGGCTCAAGAGCAATTTTGCCTAGTCATCACGGCGGATTTTGGCATCGTCATGACCTTGGGCGAGGACGACCAGGGAGCCCTTCGTTTCCAGTTCTCCTGTGACCCCTCGGTACTCAAGCTTTGCTGGCAGTCCCTACTGCTGCGAGTACGTCTCAGCAATGCTCAGTATGCTCAGCAGTTAGATCGACTCTTCGACCTCTTTGCCCCCCCTGCACCGGATTATCGCTGGATGAGTCGCTTCACTCAGCATATGATGCAGCATTTTGCCCTGCTTTCCGCTTCAGCGACGGAGCAGCGCTTGGCAAATCTCGTCGAACGAGTCAAGTCCCCTCTGGAAATAGCGGAGGATGCGGCAGCAACAGCCAACCTCAAGGGGCTGGATGTGGAGCTACTGCGAGCGATCGCCCATGAGGTTCGCACACCGCTAGCCACCATCCGCACCATGACCCGTCTACTCCTGCGTCGTAAGGACCTGGACGGGAAGGTAACCCAACGACTCGAAAGCATTGACCAAGAATGCACTGAGCAAATCGACCGCTTTGGCCTGATCTTCAAAGCCACAGAACTAGAAACCAGCCAGAGCAAAGGCAATCAGCACCTAGCAGCCGTCCCCCTCGCCCAGGTGTTCCACGCTGGATTGCCCCGCTGGCAGAATCAAGCCCACCGCCGCAATCTTTCCCTGGAGCTCAAGCTGCCCGAGCAGATGCCCATGGTGGTGAGTGATCCCAATATGCTGGACCAGGCCTTAACAGGCTTAATGGACCGCTTTACCCGTCAACTCCCGGCCTACAGCCATATCCAGGTAGAGGCAACCTTAGCGGGGGATCAGCTTAAGCTCCAGTTCCAGTCCCTCCCGGACCCTAAACATGCCCCGGATGCAGTCGCTCCACCGCCCCTGCGCAAGTCCCTGGGCAAGCTGCTCTCTTTCCAACCTGAAACCGGCAGCCTCAGTCTCAACTTAGATGTCACAAAGCATCTGTTCCAGGCCTTGGGCGGCAAGCTTCAGGTCAAAGAGCGAGATCTCAATGGCGAAGTGTTAACCGTCTTCTTACCGCTACAACGGGCAAATTCCGCAGCCTAATTGGCCGAGTCTAAGATCTGTTGTCTTCAATATCGGCCTCATTGGACGGAGTCCCCTGCTTTTCATGCGTTTGATCCTTATACGTCACGCCCAATGCCATAGCAATGTGGAAGAAAGAATGTTGGGTGACAGCAATGCAGCGGAGTTCTCCCCCCAGCAAGGAGACCCGGAAGACGAGCTCACGAGTTTGGGCAAAAAACAAGCCCAAGCCTTAGGAACTTGGCTAGCGCAACAGCATTTCTCTCCGACCCATCTGTACAGCAGCCCCTTACGACGGACTCACCAGACCTGGCAGTGGATCCAGCAAGCTTGCAAAACCACCGCGGAGCTAGACCTTGTCAGCGATCGCCGCCTCACAGAAATCAACCAGGGCATTTTCACAGGGCTCACCTGGCCCGAAGCTCAAGCCCTCTATCCTCAGCTCTGCACCGCCCTAGAACAGTCCCTGGATTGGCGACCCGTACCCGATGCAGAATCTCCCTTGGACTGCCGTAAAAGAGCCCAGGCAATGGTGTCCCATTGGCGATCGCATCATCGCAATGAAGATTGTCTCTGGGTCGTAAGCCACAGCGGCTTTTTATCTCATTTGGTGAGCGAGCTACTGGGCTGCGATCGCACCTGGGGATGCACAATTTCACCTACGGGTTTATTTGAATTTGAGTTGGATTTGTCTCGATGGAGCCAAGATCAAGAAAACCGATTTAATACTGCGCTATGGAAGATTAATCGCTTCAACAGTAACGAGCATCTTTCAGACTTAACGTCAGGGTAAATCGCTTGCAAGAGCCAGGCCAAGCTCCAAAACGTTGTATCAAATTTATTACTCATTTCTACTGTACTCACAGGTCTTCAAATCAAGGTGCTGTGTTGAACAGAATAAAGATGAATATGATGAAACAGCGACTCCCACAAGTTTATAGCTCCAAGCTTTGAGCACTTACACCACTGGGTCTGAGTCCAACTCACCTCCAAGTCACAAGCACTCAACAGGCCTCTTGTAAGTATTATTTCCCTTCAGAAAGGACTGTATAAAATACTTCAAACCATCAACTAAACCGTTGTATTTTCTACCATCAGATCAACCCGATGAAGGGTCTCACCCCTCTCTAGAAAGCATATAGATATGGTGATTTTAGGGTTGTTAGACGCTATGAGATTTTGGAATTATGGGTTAAATTATTAGGCAGCATCTACATGATATTTCGTTGCTGAGTATCAACTGGTTGATTGACCAACTAGCTGATACAGCCATGGGCTAAATCTGTGTCCTTGAGACAGCACCCAGGCAAGCACTGAATATTGAATGGGACAGGGCAGAGTGATCGCGCTCTGATTCATCAGGGGAAAACGGGACTTAACACAGGCATGGTAATCGCAAGTAATGACGCTCTAGTCGCCCCCCCGATTAATCGTTCTACGACCGGGGGAGATTCCAGTTTGAAATTGCCTGTTGTGGAGGTGTTTCATTCTGTCCAGGGTGAAGGGCGTTGGGTGGGCCATAGCGCCTATTTCATTCGGCTTGCAGGCTGCAACGTGGGCTGCCCTTGGTGCGATACCAAGGTCTCTTGGAACGAAAAGCTACACCCCCCTCGTTCGGTTGCCTCTATCGTTGCGATGGCCCTCGAAGCAAATCCTCATTTCGTGGTGATTACCGGGGGAGAGCCCTTGATGCATGACCTAACCGAGTTGACTCGTATGTTGCGAGCAGCAGGTCTAGCAGTTCACTTGGAAACTTCGGGGGCTTATCCCCTAAGCGGCCGCTTCGACTGGATTACGCTATCCCCGAAGCGCAATAAACCTCCAGAATCGGAAATCTATGACCTGGCGAACGAGCTCAAGGTGGTGATTGCAGAATCTGAAGACCTAGATTGGGCTGAACTCCAGTCCCAGTCAGTCCCAGCAACCACCCTTAAGGTTCTGCAACCCGAATGGCATGCAGAACAGAGTAACCAGATGGTTTTAGACTACGTATTGGAACAGCCTCAGTGGCGTATGAGTCTTCAAACTCACAAGTACATTGGCATTCGCTAGCAGCGCAGTTTTGATGCAGTCCTCTTTTGATTCCGCAGCCACGCTTTCAGAAGCAGGCGAAGTCCCCAGTATTTCTAGCCACTCTCGGCCTCGGGCCATTGTGCTTCTATCGGGTGGCCTTGATTCGGCCACAGCAGCAGCCCAGGCTCAAGCAGATGGATTTGAGTTAATTGCACTTTCCTGTCGCTATGGCCAGCGCCATGTCCGTGAGCTATCCTCCGCCCAGCAGCTCGCCCAACAATTGGGCTGTTTGGAACACCATGTTGTGGATGTCAATCTCAATCTATGGGGAGGCTCATCCCTCACGGACCTGGATCAAGCTATTCCCCAAACCGGAACAGACGAAGGGATGATCCCTTCTACCTATGTGCCAGGGCGTAATACGGTGTTTATTGCTTTAGCGCTCTCCTTAGCGGAAGCAAAGCAGGCTCAAGCCATCTACTTGGGAATCAATGCCGTTGATTATTCCGGCTATCCAGACTGCCGCCCCGAATATTTATCTGCTTATCAAACCCTAGCAGGGCTGTCGTCGAAGGTGGGGCTAGAGGGTCAAGCCCCAGAGTTAAAAGCACCATTGGTCCAGGATTCGAAAGTAGACATCGTGAAGAGGGCCTTAGCTCTAGGGGTACCTATCGCAGACACCTGGTCCTGCTATTCCGGTGAAGCAAATCCTTGTGGCCAATGCGACTCTTGCCGAATTCGCGATCGCGCACTCATTGAAGCAGGACAACCCCAACTTGCAACGCCCCAAGGTCAAGCGAGGCATACTTCTCCAACCAATCTTTAAGTCAACTCGGCCTTCAAGCACTGGGTTGCTCTCGAAAGAGCCAACTCAAAGCTGAATCGTAGCAGGACAAGCACAGCTCAACAGATCAAATGAATCGATTAAAGCGGGTGGCGGGAATCGAACCCGCATCATCAGCTTGGAAGGCTGAGGTTTTACCACTAAACTACACCCGCACTAGGGCCGCTTGGCAAAGCAATAATTATTTGGCTTAATTATTTTGCCAACCGTTAGGTTAACACAGTCTTGCTCGTTCCTGATAGAGAATTTTAGGGCGATCGCCTAGCCTTGCTACTGGCAGTCAAAAATGCCCTCAAAACAGAAGATTCTAGGGCAATCTAAACAGCTCAATGGGACTCATCTCCCCAGGTGTATCTCCCCGATCAATTGCCTGGCAACGATCCCCACCCTGCATCATCCTTGGACTGATGGGACAGAGAGAAACAGGTCTTAAATATTTCTCTGTAACATCATTTTCAGGTGCTATCATCACAACCCAATTGCACCGGTTTGATTTGCACGGTCTGCAACTCTAGCCACAAGTTGGTGTCAGTCAGGGATGAAGCAGAACATTATGGAACAGGCCACGACACCGTTAGATCACCCTGATATCGATGACCCAGGGATTGTGACTGAACAGAAACGGTATTTTTGGAATGTCAAACCTGTAGAGATCGCAACCTGGACCCAGCAGCACAAGCCAGAGCTAGCATTGCTCATGGGCATGACCCTAACAAGCTGCCTCATTTCTGGAGCTGCCATGGCGGTCTTGTTTAGCCCAAATCTGGGTCAAACGCTGACCTACGAACCGTTAATTGACGATGCGACTCTAGCCGCAAGTCGTCGGATTAGCTTAGGCGAGCAACTCCTAGGGCAGGTTGCTCGGGTTCTAGAAATTGAAATTATTGAGACCCAAGGGCCAGAAGTAGGGCGTCACACTGTAACAGCCCCTGCAATGACCATCGTTGCCCAAGCTGACAACGCAGCCCCCATGCCCGAAGCAGACGTTGCCCTAGGGCTCAAGGCTATGGTTTTGGCAGCGGGAGTAGGCCTTGGCGTCACTGGCCTCATACGGCTAGTTCCCTTAATTCCCTTCAGTGCCTTAGGTCCCCGCCGCCGTCAGCCCCTGTCTCGAAGGCTGCGGGCTTCTGATGTTTCGACCTCTCAACCCTTTGCACCGGTTCTCTCGAATCGCCCTGTAGGGCCAAATCAGGCCCTAATCCCCGATGCCTTAACATCCCTAACTGTTCCGAAGGGTGGCTTGGCCGCAGGACTGACGAATGATGCTCTGCCCCCCTCCCACACAAACCAAGGGCGTCGCACTAGGGCAAACTCCCAACCCAGGCAATATCGCTCCCGACGACAAGCAGTGCGTCGTCGTCTAGCTAAAACGGCAATCTCGGGACGCAACTTAGTGAGTGGCTCACGCTCAGGCAAGACTCCCCCTCACAACATCGCAAAGCCGGGTAATACGGTGGGTCGAGAAGGAATCAGCCAGGAAACCCAGCGATCGCAAGCTATCCCCCCTCCAAGAAGCCAGCCCGTCAGCTTTGTCCCCTTAAGCTCGTTTACTGAGGGAAGCTTGATCCCTGGTGAAAATAGAGCGCTACGTAACACAGCGCTGTGGCCTAATAACCAAGCAGCAAAGCAAGTTCCTGCGGCCCCAGCTCGGTTTGACTTTCTAGATGAACTGGATATGAGGCGACAGTATCCCTTAGAAAACGATCGATAGCTTGGGCAACAGCTTGCAAGCCTTGATTGATGCCCCAGTTGACCACAATGAGCCAGTGCGGATGCCTTACTGGGCATCCGCACTGGCTCCAATCAAAGCTCAGTCACGATAGTACTGGGTAAGCCAAGCTTTATTCAGCTCCATTGCTACTGAAAGTACTGAGAAGAAGCCATTCCTCTACTAAAGCCTCATTCCACAACCATTGGGTCTCTGAATTGCGACCGAGCGCTCTGGGGTTAAACGATGCAAAGTCCTCTGCAGCGACAAAGTCGTAACCCGCGATCGCCTGGTTAAGTAACTCTGACTGCTGTCCCACAGGCTCTTGCATTGCTAGATTTTGCTGAATTAAAGCCAAACCCGCTTTAGCCGAAAGGTAAAGTCGGCGAGCATCAGAATCATCCTGCTCCTTAAGCTGTTTCACAGCTTGATCCCACTGCTCTTTGGCATCCTTTAAATCCCCCTTGGCATAGGCTGCAAAGCCTAAAGCAGTTAGATAACGGCCATTGTCCGGCTCCTCTTGGAGGGCAAAATACCAATAGCGATAGGCATCATCAAACTTGCTAGGACCCAGATCGGCACTGAGTTGCTTTTGCCAATTCAAACGTCCTAATAAAAATTGGGTCTCTGGTGATATGTCCTCCGGCCCTTGAGCATTTAGAGCTGTTTCAGCCCCCTCCAAAACATTGCGGTTGAGCAACTGTTCTGTCAGTGTGTTCCCTTCTTCTGAATCACCTGTTTGGAAGGCCTTGATCGCGTTTTCTACGAGGCTCGTTGTTTCACGAAAGTCTCTAGGACTGTTAGGAGTTGTGTCTTCAGCTATTGGGTTAGCAGACTGCTCTGCCAAACGACCAATGCCCCAACCGGCTCCTCCAATGAGAGCAATGGCTGCAATCCCACCCAAGGCTAGCAACAGAGGTCGCTTAGAGCTGCGGGCAGTGGGTTGAGCTCCTTTCCACTGGGAAGAGAGATCGCGGTCTCCTGCCACCGCCAAATCATCGCTATCGCTGAGCGTTAAAGCTGTTTCAAGATCAATGGGACCGGGCTCATCGTCATCGATTGGAGAATCCATGCTGAGAGGTCCATCTGAACGCACCAGAGCTAAATCTCCAGTCGCCTCATTCGATGGACGATTGAGGTCTGTTCCAGGGGCTGTCGCCACGCTAGCATCATCCTCCCAGAGACTGAGGGTAGCGGGAGAAGAGCTGTAAGGACCTGGCAAAGAGACAGCCTCGGCAGTCAGATTGCGAACCCCAGACTGATCATCTGCCTCAGACTCACTACTGGAACGCACCAGCCGCCCCTCAAAATTGGTTTGCAGATACAAAATCGGCAAGGCCCAGTAGAGCTGATTAGAGCCATAGCTGGAAATCAACCCCTGGCGAGCACGGCAGAGGCTCACATCCAGGGGATGACCAAACTTGAGATTGCGGTAAAACAATCGACTGAGGTTGAGGGCGACTTGATCAGGGATCCGTTCAGCCATGGCCAGAACACTAGGTATACCTCGATGAATCAAGGCTTCTGCCAGGGTGCGCTCGCCCTTCAAATCAAATTCATCGCTCGTTGCCGCTTGGGTGCCCAGGCAAGAGTTAAAAACCGCCAGCTTGATGCCATTGTTAACCAGCAGTCCTGCTAAATCGTCGCCGTTGAGGCTCTCAGTAAGGCCGGTGTTGGCATTGACCAGGTGCAGTTTGCCTCCGGAGGCACCGGGGCTGCTGTGGCCTGCAAAATGGAAGACTTGGTAGTGGGCCTGCTCCAACATCTGGGTCAGGGCTTCGCGGCCTGGCTGCTCCAGCAGGGTGAGTTCAATGTGGGGATACTGACTGGGATGATCGCTACTGCGATGGCTACCCAGCTCCTGCTGAAGCTGCATGGCTTCCCGCTTCAGCTCAAGATTGGCCTGATCCGTCGGAGCGGAAAGCACCATCAGGATTTGCAGTGCTGGGGGAAGGGGCGGTTCGGAGAGGGTGTGGCGCTGGGCCGGAGCCACGGTGGTAAAGCTGCTGTGGTAGCGGGAGAACACAATATCCGTGGCAGCGGCCAGGGGACGATTCGCCGCATGGAGCACCTCCCAAGGCAGACGCTGGATGCGATCGCCCTTCATGCCCAGGCGCAAACGCAGAGGCTGTTCATGGTTCTGGGCGACTCCTTGAGCCATCACCCAAGCATCACGGATGGTGCCTTGAAAAAGCGCCTCGTAGAGTTCCTGACCGAGCTGGACTAGGGCAGGTTCTGGTGTGATGGTGGCTCCAGCACTGGCATTCATCCCAGGCAAATTTCCCTCGGATTGGAGCGGGTTTACGGTAATGACCTTATAGGCCTCGTCCAAACCACTACTGCTCCCACCCGCGACAGGAATGCCACCGGAGCTATCCCGATTCACAAATTCGGCTAAGGGCTCTGTAAAAACCTGGCGGGCTCGGGCAAGCCAATCGTCTACAGGCCAATGCACCTGCTCTTCAGCGAGGGGCACCCCCGGCTCCATCCACTCCACACGAACTAAGTATTCGTCGGAGCGAACCGGCGTAATTGATAGATGAAACTCCTGCACCATGGCTCAATGCACTCCCCTAGTGGGAAAACGGTAGATAGTCGAGTCTTTGTTCAAAGCATCCCCTTGCTGACTACGAATGGGGCCAGGGTGACTCAGGATAATTCTCACCAAAGTCTGACATTTCTCCAGACTTTCAAAAAGAGGCTCTAGCCCCCGTAGAGCATGACCTCTTCTCCAAAATGCCACGGGGTAGCAATGAACATCACTTAGGAACGGCAAAGACGATCATTTACATCTTGGCAAAAAATATTTTGTGTAAAATATTTTTCTTGCGAAGAGAGTGTAATTACTTAAAAAGATCCCGCAATGAGATTTGAGACAAGTGGGCTTTGATCTGGCTCAGACAGCTTAGGGAGCCCACTGGCATCCAATGCTATTCGTTATGACTCATCCTTAGGATTGGAGGGAGCGCCAGCGATCGCGAACTTCCTCAATCTTAAACAAAGACTCAAACTTCAACCCTTCTTTTGAATAAAGCTCTGCCCCACCTTGCTGGCGATCCACCAAAGCCAAAATACGGTCCACGGCATAGCCCGCATCTCTTAAACGTTCCACGGCTTGAAGGGCAGACTTACCAGTGGTGACAACATCTTCAAGAACCACCACATTCGTCCCAGGCTCCAGCGTCAGCCCCTCAATGTAAGCCTGGGTACCATGGCCCTTAGCAGCCTTACGAATAATGAAGGGAGCAATGCTTTGACCTTGGTAGACCCCCACTACACTCACCGCTGTAACCATAGGATCTGCGCCAAGGGTCAACCCCGCCACAGCCTCACAGCCCTCGGGTAGCAGTTCTAGTAGAAGCCGCCCAATAGCCACAGAGCCCTCGGGATGTAGCGTCACTTGCTTGCCATTGACGTAATAATCACTGCGCTGGCCTGACGTTAAGACAAAATCCCCTTCGCGATAGGCCAGCTCACAAAACAGGTCGAGAAGCTGCTGGCGAAGCGTTATGGAGTCCGCTGTTAGCCATGGGCTGGGCGCAGAGTTCGTCATCTTAATTTCGGTACTAAAGGTTGTAGCTTAATGCTTGCCCAAAGAATAAGCCAAAATTCGCGATCTTCATGCCGGGTAAACCCCACCCAAACCTTAGAAAGATCGAATTTCATCCGGTCTAGCTGCAGCCTCAAAAACAATCAAGTAGATTTTCATGACTCCCTCAACCCGTGATCTGGGAAAGATTTAACCAAAACAGTGATAATTTTCACTGGGCGAAATAATCTGGCTGCGCTATAAGAGGCTAGTCCCATTGTCATCTTCGAGGCTTTCTTGATGAAACTCCAACTCAAATTGCTGCTGGGGACTGTAGTCCTCGCTGCCAGCGGCGCAATTCTTTCTCCGGTCAATGCTCAGCAGCTACCAGACACCGACTCCTGGGGTGCAACCCTGAGTGATGCCTTCAACGACTCTGGTGACATCTACGATAGCCAGACCACTGTGGGTAACCTCCGTACGATGTTTGGTACCGGTGCTGGACTGTTTCGCCGCGGTAACTACCCTGAAATTGCCATTGAGCGTGACTCCGAGCTGATCGAGCAGGCATATCGCAACATGCTCCAGGATCAAGTCGCTAGTGACCCCGAGATTCGCGTGATCGATTTACCTAATCCTTTTGAAAGCTCTTTGCTGGTGGAACCTTCCATTTTCTCCCGCCAAGCAAACGGCACAGAATTTGTGTATGAGCGTTCTGCGTTCTAAATTCTGGAAGCGTCAGCTTTCCATAGTTTTTTTGCCCAGACTTGAGGTTTTACCTGGGTCTGCAATTAAATCCCAAGATAAAAGGAGGCGCAGTCCTAAATTAGGACTGCGCCTCCTTTTATCTTGAAACCTATTCGTTGACTCGAAGAGCCTTTGAAAAGTAAGCAATCCAGGGTACAGGAGTTGAACCTGTCTAAGGCGAATTATGAGTTCGCTGCCTCAACCGCTCGGCCAACCCTGGCAATTTACGGCCAATTAGCTCAGCTTACGGAGCTCTTCAGAACTTTAGGCTGTGCTAATTTTCTCCGTATAGCTTAGCTCAGTTCCGCAAGACTGGGGCCTTAGACAAACCAATTTTTAGGGTAAGCTTGGGCGGAATATTCATAGCATTGTCCAACGCAATCTAGCCTCCGCAGTAAACGTCCAGTATTTTCAAAGACGATTCGGTTCCATTGCTTGACTGAATAGAGTTTGCTGAACTGGGGTTGCGTCCCCGCCTCTTCGCTTAAGTTGCTATGCCAGCCAAATCCATGACCAAGTCATCTGCAAAATCTGCTCCCGCCCAGACGGTTCGATTGCGGGCATCCCTGCTTTATACGCTGTCGATGCTGTTCTTGATGATTGTGGCTGGCATCATCGGCATGACTCTAGGCAACAGTTTGGGACGGGATGCCCTTAAAGGCGTTACCCAGCCAGACTTTGGTCTAAGCAGCCGAACCACCACTCGTGAAGATGAAGATGAGCCAGCCCCTGGTCAAGAGGTGGCGTTCATTTCGGAAGCGGAGGTGCTAACCCAAGTCAAAGAGAGACTCGCGAATAAGGGACAGGCTCCTGCAAAACCTGTGGTACCTGTAGAAGCTGCGGCTGCGATTGAGGCAGATGCTGAAAACGATCGCCCCAATCAAGTCGGTTTCCCCATCGTCAGCAAAGATGGCGGTGTACTCATGGAAGTCATCGGCGTTCAGCCCGACGGGGGCTCCTTCGTCCTAGACGTAAATCTGCGAAATGAAGGTACCAAGCCCGTTCGCTTTCTCTACAGCTTCCTGGATGTGACAGATGATCAGAATCGCCCTCTGAGTGCCACAGCAGAAGGCTTGCCAGGTGAGCTACAGCCCCTGAGTGATACCTTCTCTGGGCGTATTCGCATTCCTAAGGCCTTGGTTAAAGGCGTGGATAGCCTAGTCGTTTCTCTAACAGACTACCCCGAGCAAAAAATCCAGCTCAAGCTCTCGGGTATTCCCGTCTTACAGGGCAGCAATTGATTTTGTCGATTACCCTTTGACCTAAGCTTGGCTACTTTGTCACAGGTCGTGATTCCAGTTGATGTCAAAACGAAAAATGGTCCTGAGCTAGGATGCAGAGCTTGTTGACTTGGGGGGATGGATTACAGCGGCTGGCCATTGTACTGGGCTTGATTTCGCTCAATGCTTTTTTTGTGGCGACGGAGTTCGCAGTGGTTTCTGTGCGGCGATCGCGCATGGGGCAACTCGCCACCGAAGGGGATGCCTCAGCTAGAACGGTGCAAAAGCTTCAGCGCCGCATTACTCGTCTGCTCTCTACCACCCAGCTCGGAATTACCCTATCCAGCCTTGCCCTGGGCTGGATAGGTGAAAATACCGTGGGTGGATTGGTACGCCATTTACTGACTCAGTTAGCAACTCACCAAAGTTTCTGGGGCAGCCTGGCTCAGCGAGAATGGCTGGTACATAGCCTATCCCTACCCATTGCCTTTTTAGGCGTCGCCTATTTGCAAATCGTCCTAGGAGAGCTTTGCCCCAAGGCGTTGGCCTTGCTATATCCCGAGCAGCTTGCTCGACTGCTGGGTCCTTTCGGCTGGACCATTGCCAGGGTATTTGCTCCCCTAATTTCTCTACTCGATCTATCTACTCGAATCTTTTTAGGTTTATTTGGAATTCGCTATCAAAGCATTCCTGGCATGGGTCAGGTTACCGCCCAGGAATTACAGTTCATCATCGAAACCGATAGTGAGTCAGGCCTCCAAGCCCAAGAGCGTCAGCTACTGAGTAATGTCTTTGACTTCTCAACGGTCTCTGCAGGAGAAGTCATGGTGCCACGTGGAAGTGTCATCACCCTGACTCAAAAAGCTGTATTTGCAGACTTACTAGAAGTCATGGAGGAAAGTGGCCATAGCATTTACCCCGTCATTGCCGATTCCCTAGATGAGGTCTTGGGAGTGGTGGACTTCCGAGCCTTGGCCGAACCGTTGCGGCAAAATGCGCTGCAATTAAATACCAGTCTGGTGCCCTGGCTACTGGACGTGCAATTTGTACCGGAATCCATGGCGTTGCAAGAGCTCCTCGGCTTAATGCAACAAGCAGATCAAGGCTTCGCCATTGTCGTCGATGAATATGGCGGAACAGCGGGGCTGATTACGTTGATGGATCTGATGGAAGAGGTCTTCGATGGTGCTGCCCACCGCAGTGCCGTCAGCGATCCCCGGTTCAAAATATTGGATGGGAAAACCTACCAGATCCAAGCCCAGGTCGAGCTAGAAGAAGTCAATGATTATCTGGATGTAGATTTTCCACTATCCGAGACTTACACCACTTTGGGAGGGTTTCTCATTCACTTGCTACAGCATGTGCCCCAAGCTGGAGAAAGCCGACAGTACCAAAACGCTGATTTAAAGGTTTTATCCATTGATGGCACTCGACTGCAATGGATACAGCTTTCCATATCACCAAAGGAAAATGCTGTTGTGGTAGATGAGACAGAAGACTTAGGAAGCTAAACCTGTTCTGCCAGCAGCCTCTGACTCAACAAGCGCAGATGTGATTCTAGGACTGTGCAGGATTATCGACTGGTCTTTGGAATTCTTTAGGAATATAGACATCATGTTAATATCTGTGTGATTTCGGGATTCGGTTTTAAGACGTTGACGCATCAACGAAAATTTCATACTTGAGTTGCTTTGTGATTCAAGCTGTCGTTTTCAAAATCATGCGGCAACAGTGGTTGAGGAGTATCGAGGAATAAAACCGCATGTCCCAGAGACAAGCAGCATCTAACGGGCAGCGTCAGCTAGCTGCTCCCGTCCGCATTGGGGTCATTGGGGTTGGCAATATGGGTCAGCACCACACTCGGGTGCTGAGTCTACTGAAGGATGTTGAACTGGTTGGCGTTTCGGACGTTTCCGTTGAGCGGGGCATTGAGACAGCGGCAAAATACAGCTGCCGTTTCTTTGAGAATTACCAGGACATGCTGTCCCAGGTGGATGCGGTTTGTATTGCAGTCCCCACTCGTTATCACTATTCCGTCGGCATGGCTTGCCTAGAAGCAGGTGTCCATGCACTGCTAGAGAAGCCCATCGCAGCCAATATCCGTGAAGCGGAGCTGTTGGTGAATGCAGCGGCGGAGCAAAAGTGTCTGCTGCAAGTGGGGCATATTGAGCGCTTTAATCCAGCATTTCAAGAGTTGGAGAAGGTACTGCGTACTGAAGAAATCTTGGCCTTGGAAGCTCACCGTATGAGCCCCCATGCCAATCGCGCCAATGACGTGTCGGTGGTGCTGGATTTGATGATCCACGACATCGACTTGATGCTGGAGCTGGCTCAATCCAAAGTGATTCATATGACTGCCAGCGGTAGTCGTGGTGCCCAGTCTGGCAATTTGGATTACGTGACAGCAACGCTGAATTTTGCCAATGGCATTGTGGCGACACTGACGGCGAGCAAGGTGACTCACAAGAAAATTCGTCGAATCTCGGCCCATTGCAAGCAGTCATTTACCGAGGCGGATTTCCTCAATAACGAGATTCTGATTCATCGTCAGCTCCAGGGCAATTATCCCCAGGCCTATGGCAAGGTGCTGTATCGCCAGGATGGCTTGATTGAGCGGGTGCATACGCGTAATACGGAGCCACTCCATGCGGAGTTGGAGCATTTTGCGAGCTGCGTGCGGGGGGGAGATAATCCTTCGGTTGGCGGTGAGCAGGCGCTGAAGGCGCTGCGGTTAGCGACGTCAATTGAGAAGATGGCGCTGAGTGGTGCGGTGATGCATGAGGAGACGGTGGATGAGGAGTTGGCAGCGGTGATTGCGGCGGCGCAGCAGTAGTCTGCTCTCATTTCGTGTCGATCTTGATCAAAAGAGCCCAGATGCATTGGTTTGCGTCTGGGCTTTGGGTTTGAGGAGGCTGAAGGAAGCCAGAGATGTTTTGAGGGGCTGCGTTCAATCAAGCGATGGGTTGGCTTCGGCCTGGTGCCGGGAGCTAAACCTCCCAGCTAAAAGCTCAAGTCCGTTAAAACGGACTAAACAGCCGATTGGCATGGGTTGCAGCTCGCTTTAGTGGGGGCGTTCTAGTCTGAGAACTTTTCAAGCATCCAAGAGAGTGCTTTGAATAGCTGTTGAGTTCAGGTCTTGAGAGGTTTAGAGCTTGTCGGCGATCGCACCACTCACCAGTTCATTCCCTCGCACACTCAAGTGAATATGGTCGTAGTAGAAGCCTTCGGGATCGTCTTGGGCATCAAAGATGGGCAGGAAGTTGATGAAGGTGATGCCTCGTTCGCCAATAAATTCGATGAGACGTTTCCGCTCTTTGATTTCGTAGTCGAGGGGGCCACCTTGGCTGGCTAGCTCTCGCTTGAGCGGGGTCATGGCCATCAGGAATTTGGCGTCGTTGGCTTTGGCGAAGTCTTGGATGTCGGCGATCGCCTTGAGGTTGCGGGCGACGCGATCGCCTTCCTCGGTGCGAGAGGCTTCCACCGCTGGGTCAGGTTTGCCTTTGAAGACGTATTTGCCGAGGACTTCGGTGAGAGCTAGGGCTGGGGCTTTGTCGGGGTAGTTGCGATCAAGACCAACGGGAACGGAGGTGGGCTCCACTGCAAAGAGGTCGTCGGTGTTGATGACGAGGATGATGGTCTCGGAGCCAAAGCTGCCGAAGCGCTGGAGATAGGCCCGCTCGTTGCGGGGACCCCAAGAGTTGGCGGAGGCGTTGAGGGTTTCGTAGCGTTCTCCGGGGTGGCGCTGCTCCATGACATTGCTGAGCAGGTTGGAGAGGATGTTGGGTTGGTCAGTCCACCAGCCGCCGTTGACGATGGAGTCGCCGATGAGGAAGAGGCGATGCTGGCCATCGGTGGGGGTGGGGGTGAAGCCGCCAGCTCGCATGGAGAACTGGTTGATGCGGATGCGGTTGCCGAAGCGTTTGGTGGTTTGGTTGGGCTTGAGCAGGTAGCCGATTTCGTCGTCGCCGATGTAGAGAGGCGGGTTGCCGAAGCCGAAGAAGTGGCGCAGGGCAATCTCAGCGATGAGGAAGAAGCCGAGGGCCAAGCTGGCGCAGAGGAGTAGAAGTTTCACCATGGGGCATCAAGCATCGAAAGGTTGGGCCACTGGGAGAACGAATGGTGGTTCGTTCGGTTCAGGCTGGTCGATCAGACTGGGCCTGGTGGTGAGATGCCCTGAAATTTTGCAGTGGTAGCTAAAGCTAGGATGCCCAAGTCCCGTTGCTTCTGCTTCATGGTTTTAGCTGTGTTGAGGGACTATGCCAAAATAGAAGCGCCAGTTGTGGCTTGAGATTTGCATAGGCCCCATTTATAACGTTGGTCCCGATGAATGCAGTCATGCTCAATTTAGAGACGTTGCCGCTGAGCGATGAGCAGTTTTATCAGCTCTGCCAGGGCAATCCAGAGAAGCAGTTGGAGATGACGGCAGCGGGGGAGTTGGTGATTATGGCCCCAGTGGGAGGCGAGAGTGGTCGGCAGGAAGCGGACTTGATTACGGATGTGAATATCTGGAATCGGGCTTCGGGGCTGGGCTATGTGTTTAGTTCTTCGACGATTTTTAAGTTGCCCAATGGGGCTAAGCGATCGCCTGATGTGGCTTGGGTGGAGGCATCGCGGTGGGAGGCTCTGGAGCCTGAGCAGCAACTGAAGTTTCCGCCTATCGCACCAGATTTCGTGATTGAGCTACGTTCTCCTAGCGATAGCTTGAAGCAGCTACAGGAAAAGATGCAGGAGTATTTGGCGAATGGGGTGAGGTTGGGCTGGTTAGTCAATCCCAAAGACCAGCAGGTTGAAATTTATCGCATAGGTCAACCTGTTGATGTTCAAGCGTGGCCAGTTCAGGTTTCTGGTGAACATCTGATGCCCGGACTAAAGTTGAAATTTCACTAGAATCGCAATGAATATATAGTTAGTTTCTCTAGTTTTTATGGGCGTTCATAGAAAAGGTAAAACACTACTCAAAATAGATAGAGATCCAGATGACTTAACAAAAATGTGGGGTTGGATATATGTTGAAGATTCGCTAGCTGAGAAATTCAACCTAAAGCAAACCGCCATTAAATATAAATACAAAAATCGTAAGACATATTCTACTCGGCTCAAATGCCTCAGTTCCGGCCAGATTATCGAGAAAAAGCATGTCTATCCAAGAGTAGTTTTGTCTTGGATTCCTAAAAATGGAGCAAAACAAAAGAAGTTCAAAATTATTGTCGATGGTTTGAGCTATGCCATCTGGATACAGGAAGTATTAACATTAAAAGCTATCCTAGCTTGGCTCAAAACATGGGCTCCATCTAACTCTGAAGTAATAACATCTGGCAATAGAACGATTAGCTTAGATGGCGACCTATTGGCATCATCAAATAGTTGCTATGTATACTTCATCCTCAATAGCGATAGCAACGCCATCAAAATCGGGCGAGCCAAAGATGTAGAGAAGCGCTTAAAATCTCTCCAAACTGGAAGCCCGGCCAAACTTCAGCTCATTTCAAAAGTGCGAGTTGCGAGTGAGAAAGAAGCAGCCAAAAAGGAAAAGCTAATCCATCAACAATTCAAGGAATCGAGAATTACGGGAGAATGGTTTCGTTGCAGTCCAGAACTCGATGATTACATTGCATCAGTCGCTACATCATTCAATAGCTGAAGTTAAAGAATTTGAGTAAGCAAAGATTGCAAATCCAACAGTCAAATCAAAGCTCAGGCAAGCTAAGGCATACCAGCCCGGCGTAAACTCCGCCCCAGCCTGCCAAAAATGCAGCACCAAATCCCACAGCGGATGCAGCAGCCAGCCCAATGCCAGCCATCCAACTCTGTGCCGCAAACCGAGAATGGCCAAACTGCTGTAAACCAGCAGCCCGAGGCATTCGATGAGTAGCCAGTGAGCGGGGGCTTGGGCGGCGATCGCAAACCCCACATAAATAATCGCCGCCACCACCAAGCCCACAGCCCAAACTTGCCGCTCCTCAGCAGGCCCATATTTTGCCAACCACAGGAACAGAAACCCAAGGCCCAAGCCCAGCAGAAGCGATAGAATAATCATGGGCAGCTACATCAACTTAAGCTTGCTGCCGCAGGGGTGACTTCCTCAGTCGTTGTCTCAACTTCAGACGTAGCACCCAGGTCTTCCTCACTGCTATAGCCAGACTCAATCAGATAGCGGAAGGCACGGGCGATCGCCTCGGCACAGTCCGCTGGTGGCATCTGATAAAACGCACTCCAGGCATTGGCCTTGTGGCTGCTATAGCCATCCTGGTGCTGGGGATACTCATCGAGCCAGGCAATACGTACGGCGTGGCCGACGACGACATCGAGGACAAGGTAATCTTCAATGTTGAGGTCTGGGTTGCGTTGGGCGATCGCTGCCAATTCCAACAGCGCCTCAATATTCATTTGCCGGTATTCCGGAGCCTGAATCTTGTTGAGCAAATGCTCGATGCGTAGAGCAAAGTTGGTCTCACCCGGTGTCATCTCCAGCACCAGGGGATAGCTATCGAGGCGATTGCGTCGCTCCAGCTTATCCCCAATGACCACGCCCTTACATTGGTTCAGTAACTGCCAAACGCTCTTGTAAAAGTCCTTGGGCACGAGGTTGAGCGAGCCTTCTAGCTGACGGCGCTGTCGCCAGTCGCGATTCATCATTTCGCTTTCAGGGCTGTGACCCTCAAAGGTGTCCTGGGCCACGACAAATTCAATCGACTGGGCTGCTTTGCCAACATGCAATGATTCTTGCTGTTGCAACACTTGGTTGAGGTCGTCGTAACCTTCCAGTACTGCCAGCAGCATCATCTTGATTTCGAAAGGGCTTTGCTGCATCAGGGCTTCGTAGGCTTCGTCCTGGGTCAGCTTTTGCTCCTTAGCAATTTGGCTGGTGAGCAGCAGGATTAGGTAGCCGACGCGCAGGGTGAGGAAGCCCTTGAAGCGTTCGGGGTCAGCGTTGAGCAGGACGCCGAGGTGGAGGAGGATTTCTTGGGTGAGGACGCGATCGCGAATGTCCTCGCGGCAAAACTCCCGCAGCTTCGCTTTCAGCTCTGGATTAGCCAAGGGCTGGGTGATCAGCGAAGCTTCGCTGTAAGCCTTACCCACCGCAATTTGTTTGCGACGCACCAAGATATCCGTCACCGCATCGGATAGGCCGATATCGACCTTTTCTAGCAAGGCAGCAGCCCGGCGCACCAAGGCCCACAGCCTGAGCTGACTGGCCTTTTCATAGACTTCATGGATCAGCTCCGCCACCGTCAGGGGGCTTTGTCCCGAGACGAGGGGAGTCAAGAAGTTGAGTCCTTGGGAAGCCCGCAGCGTTTGCAGCAGCTCGATTTGCTCATAGAGATTTTCAGATTGGCGTAAGAGCTTGAAGATACTCTCGGATTCAGTCTGGACTTCCAGGTCAAATTCCTGCTGGTTGCTGAGGGGCTGGTTGTGCTCCAGGTTGAGCTTCAACGCGGCTTCACGGATGCCAGAAGTGGCTGAGCCAAAAGGTGTGAAGGCAAATGCTCCAGGATCATCGATGCGCTCGCTGCCAGCGGTGAGCATGAGCTGTTGCAACGGCCCCACCTTGACCGGCACACCGTCACAGAGACCGCCGTTAAGCTCCTGCATCAGGGTCAACAGGGCATCGCGGCCATTCTCCACCATGGAACGGGTGATGCGCAGGGTGAGTAATGGCTTGCCCAGTTCCCGCCAGTTGCGATGCAGGTAAGCGATTTCACTTTTAATTTGAGCAACGAGGAAGGGCTCGTCCAGGGTGAGGTAGAACTGCTCTAAATCGAGGAAGGCAGGCAAGAAAACCACGGCTTCGCCCCGAATGCGGAAGAGGCGAGAGGTGGTGAGGCTGCGTAAGCGCCGCAGCGGGCGACCCGTGAGCTTGAGCTGTTCGTTCGCTCCAATATGTTGATACAGCTTCGACAGTTCTTGGGCTTCGTAGAGCTGAATCGGATTGAGCTGATCCAAGGTTTGCGTTGCAACGCCGCAGGATTCTAGTTCTGCCTGCAACACCTTGTCTTCAGCCACCAAGGCGATTTGAACGGTGGGCTGACGCTGCTTGCCCAAGTGAGTGTGACGGCCCAGGGGGTCAATATCACCAGGGGCCAGGAGGCCATCGTCCATCATCTGGCCCAAGTAGTAGAGGCTTTGGGCCCAGACGAGCGGGACGTTTTCGTTGGGCAATCGCGCTTGGCTGCCAGGGTTCTCTTTCTCAGCTTCGACCTGGCTGGCTGGGACGAAGTAAATCTCGGGTAGGAGGGCGATGCCATCCTGTTTGACTTCGACAAATTCGAGGCGCTTGCGGTAATCCGAGACGAAATCACGATCGCCCCGAAACAACCCATCCAGCATCAAGTAGGTGTAGAACAGCGGCCATTCGCATTCGATATGCTCAAACTTTTGCAGCTCCCAAGGATCGTAATGGAGGCGATCGTGGTCTTCCAGTACGGTTTGGTGGCCATCCCGCAGAAAGCGCTTGCAGCCGTAGCGGCCCTGAAGCTTGGAGATGATTTCGTTGCGGGTGCGATCGGCTAGGGCGCTGTCTTCAATGGCAAAGGCCGGGAAGCCAATCACGCTCAGGGTTGCAGCGTCCACTTCTTTAGAGCTGGATTCTCTGGGCAACAGCGAGGTCAGCGTGGCGCGAGCGCGGGCAATCTCGTCCGGCAAGACATGAATCACCGAGGCTTGACCGCCGTGAATGCCAAACAGGTTGAAGCCATTCAGCGCTTCCAATGCCGCCTTAGCCATGCCCACGGAACTCGCATTCAGCTCAGCATTACCATGGTTAATCTTGTTGCCCCGCTCCCAAATGCCATAGTCCGGGGTGCGATAAGTGCGGCCAATGTAATAGACCAGATTCTGAACAAAGTTGACTTCATCCAGGGTGTAAACGATGGACAGCCCCGAAGCCGTCATCTCCGCCAGCATCAGCAAAAACAGAGATGTCGCGTCGAGCTGGAGGTGGCCCCATTCGTCATCACCTACAACTGGATCGCCCGTGGGCGTCTTGTACTTGGCATGGAGGGCATCGAGGGGATGCTGGGTGGCTTTGAATTTCTCGACCTTGGGAGCCTGCTTCATCATCGCGAACAGCAGACCGCGCATCAGCTTGATGACGCTGTGCTCTAGTTCGAAGGTGCGGCCTGGGTCGAGGTCTGACTTGCGATAGGCGATCGCCAGGCCCCACACCGCCAAAATGCTGTAAACGTTATCCCGCACCCAAGCATCGGTGTAGTCGCCGTGGGTCGTAATGGCAGTACTGGCAGGCAACAAGCCGCTAATCGGGTTCTGCCGACTGAGGATGACGGTTTTAATCGGCTGGTAGTAGCTATCCAAATGCTGGCGAATGTCTTTAAAGTCATTGCGCAAAGCGGGACTGGAAGGTGGGGAGTAGCTGCTAACCATGGATTCCGATGTTTCCGTCGACCAAAGTGTTCTGTCTAACCCGCTTAGGTTGCCCAGGAGAATTCGCTGGGTCTCAATGGGGTGGCAGCGCAACTTTAGATTTTCTTAATTATTTCACATGGTTCTCCTCATTTATGTGACCTCTCACTCCAACTCAGCTTTTCAGCTTGGTTCTGACTTAACGAGATATCGCTATTACCAAGCCCCAAGCTGGGCATGGGCAGTCGCTGCATAAAAGCCTTTTCGCCAGAGACAAGCTCGGAGGCACACCTCAACTTCAGGCTTACGTTATTCCTTCGTCAGTCTGTATCGAAATGTAAACGTCTTTTCACTTTCTTTTCATTTTCTCTGAAAGCCTGTTCTATACTGAAGCTAAGAGATTTCATTTTCCTTTCATTTTTCCGCCATGACCCTGTCCATGCCCAGTCTTCAAGCCACCTCCGCAGGTCTGTTTCGGTCTGCCGGAGCTGCAGCCTGTCGGGCTGAAGGTATTGCACCCATTCAGGTCAACCATCTCGATGTGTTTTATCGGGACCTCCATGCCTTAGAAGATGTGAGTGTTGCGGTGAAGCCAGGCAAGCTCACAGGCATCGTCGGTCCCAATGGCGCGGGCAAAAGCACTTTAATGAAGGCCATGCTGGGCCTAATTCCCGCTGCCCAAGGCGAAGTCAGCTGGGGACAGACTTCGCTGCTAGCTCAGCGAGAGCGCTTAGCTTACTTGCCCCAGCGAGCCCAAATTGACTGGCGCTACCCCGCAACGGCTTGGGATGTGGTGATGATGGGTCGGGTGCGTAAGGCCGGCTGGCTGCGCAAGTTCAGCGCCACCAGCAAGCGGGCGGCTGAGGCTGCGCTAAAGCGGGTCGGCATGGAAGACTTTGCCCATCGCCCCATTGGTCAGCTGTCCGGCGGCCAGCAGCAGCGTATTTTTCTAGCCCGGGCATTGGCTCAAGAAGCCGATGTGTTGTTTTTGGATGAGCCTTTGACTGGGGTGGATAAGAGGACCGAGGCGGTTTTATTTGACATCCTCCATGAGCTGGCCGATGAGGGCAAAATTGTTCTGGCCGTTCACCATGATTTGGGGCCGACGATTAAGAACTTTGATGAGGTGATTTTGCTCAACCGTGAGGTGGTTGCCAGCGGCGTAAGGGATGAGGTGTTGCAAAGCGAGTTTATGCAGCAGGCCTATGGTGGCTGGGCCACAAATTGGGCAGCGGCAGCAGCGTAATAACGATGATTAATCTTTTGATTGAGCCGCTGCAATTTGAATTTATGCAGCGATCGCTCATCGTGGCCATCCTTGTGGGCCTAATCTGCGCCGTCGTCGGTAGCTACTTGCTGGTGCAACGGTTGGCGCTCTTGGGCGATGCCATTAGCCATTCAGTTTTGCCGGGATTAGCGATCGCTTACTGGGCAGGCATCAACCTCTTCGTCGGTGCCTTCCTCAGCGGAATGCTGGGCACCACTATCATTGCCTGGATTCGCACCAAGTCCCCGATCAAAGAAGACGCGGCCATGGGCATTGTCCTATCCACCTTCTTTGCCGCTGGCGTAACACTAATTACGCTGATCCAAAAGGACAACAAGATCGACCTCAACCACTTCCTCTTTGGCAACATTCTCGGCGTGACCTGGGGCGATGTGCGAGATACGGCCATCATTGCCATCATCGTCATCCTGGTCGTTCGCCTGTTGTACAAGGAACTACTGTTTTACACCTTTGACCCAGAGGGGGCGCAGGTGGCCGGGCTACCGGTGAATGCGTTGAACTTTGGCTTGATGTCGCTGATTTCTCTGACGGTCGTTGCGAGCCTCAAAGCAGTCGGTGTCGTGCTGGTGCTGGCCCTGTTGATTACGCCGGGGGCCACAGCTTATTTGCTAGTGAATCGCTTGAATCGGGTGATGGCGCTGGGAGCTGGTATTGGCATCTTGTCCAGCATTAGCGGGATGTATTTGAGCTATTGGGTCAATGTGCCGTCTGGGCCTGCGATCGCCCTAGTCGCTGCCGGGTTCTTTACCCTGGCCTTTCTCTTCAGTCCCCAATACGGCTTACTCACCCAGCCCCGCAGCGCAGTGCGCTAGTGGCCAAGCTTGAACCGAAATCAGTCAGCTGCAGAATGTTTCAAGCTCACGGCTGTAGCGAACCAATTCAAAGCATCTGTAGATAAAAAACAGTGATAGACCGCTAGCAAACAGCGTAAGAAACCAGAACGGCTTGAGCGACTTCCAAGCTTTGGCAACATAGCTGCTTAGGCAAAGTAGGCTTGTGATTATCCAGGTCAGAACAGCAGAAGAGACAACAACAAATCCTTTATCAAGGTCTTGGTAGCAATAGGCTCTACCATCTGTTGACAGGATGCGATTACTGTCAGTCACCTCATTTAGATTCGTTGACCCTAGCATTGCGAAAAATAGCAGTCCTGCGAGCAAAGCCAGACAGACGATCCAGACACTCAATTGGCTCAACCTGTCCTTTTGGGCTTCTTTCACGCCAAAAAGGTCTCCGTTCAGAAGTTCTACAATATTACTGCCAAGCTAAGTTCGCCTTGCTCCTCCCTTGGGAGACCCAAATGGTTCAAGCGCCGCCCCAAAAGCTGACATTGCAAGCCTTTCTGGAACGACCCGAAACGAAGCCTGCTAGCGAATACATTGATGGCCAAATCATTCAAAAAACCATACCCCAGGGAAAGCACAGCGTTCTTCAGGGCGAGTTTGTCGCGAATGCCAATGTCATCCTCAAGCCGAACCAAACGGCGCGAGCTTTTGCAGAGCTACGTTGCACCTTTGGTGGCCGCTCAACCGTGCCAGATGCCGCAGTATTTGTCTGGTCGCGCATCGCCCGAGATGCTGATGGCGAAATTGCCAATGAGTTTGAGCTCGCTCCGGACTGGACCGTTGAAGTGCTCTCTCCCAAGCAAAGTCAAACGAAAGTCACCCGCAATATTTTGCACTGCCTCAAGCATGGAGCCCTGATGGGCTGGCTAATTGACCCTCAGGAGCGGTGCGTTCTTGTGTTTTGGCCCGATCGCCCCACAGAAATCATCGACGATCCAGCCCAGACGCTACCCACACCTGAATTTGCCGCAGCCTTTCATCTCACCCTCGGCGAGCTATTTGACTGGCTGCTCTAGTGCTGGGCTCCTCAGTCAGTACGATCGCAATTCTCTCCGGTCATTTTTCCAGCGCCCACCCTCCCCTATGATTAAAGACGCAGTAATTTGAGGAGCGATCGCCATGTCCAGTCCTGATCCCGTCACAGTGATGAAGCAAGAAGTTGGCCGCGCTGCCGCCGCACGGGTCAAGTCAGGCTCCATTGTTGGCCTAGGCACCGGCTCCACCACCGCCTATGCAATCCAGTTCATCGGCGAGCGCTTGGCCTCTGGCGACTTGAAGGACATTAAAGGTATCCCCACCTCCTTCCAAGCTCGCGTTCTCGCCAAGAAGTACGGCATTCCTTTGATCAGCTTGGATGAAGCCGATTCCATGGATGTGGCGATCGACGGCGCTGACGAAGTAGACCCCAACAAAAACCTGATTAAAGGTGGCGGTGCCGCCCACACCCAGGAGAAAATTGTTGACTCCCTGGCCAAGGAATTCATCGTGGTTGTGGATGACGGCAAGTTGGTGAAGAGCCTCGGCTCTACCTTCCTCCTGCCTGTGGAAGTGCTTCCCATGGCCATGACGCCTGTAATGAAGGCGCTGGAAAACCTGGGTGGCAAGTGCGATCTTCGCATGGGGGTCAAGAAAGCCGGTCCTGTGGTTAGCGACCAAGGCAACTTGATCATCGACGTCAAATTCACCAGCATTGACAACCCCGCTGAGATGGAGAAAACCATCAACAACATTCCTGGCGTGCTGGAGAATGGCCTCTTCGTTGATGTCGCCGATGTGGTTCTGGTGGGCGAGGTCAAAGATGGCAAGCCCAATGTTTATGAACTCTAAGTCTTGCAGTCATAAAGCTTGAAGCAATTTGGGCTTGACAACGAAAAACCACAACCGACCTGAGTTTGGGCATGAATTCCCGGACTCAGGTCGGTTTCTGATATGAGTCGGCTTTGCTCCTTAACCAAGGTAGCTTTTTAGTAGGTTCAAACAAGTTTGAGTGCCGCTGCTGTGTAGATGTATTTGCAGTGATGAGAGCAAGGATATTACTTGGCTGAGTACCGCTAAGGTGCGAGTCCTATAAAGAGATAAAGAGAACAATTGAGATTCCTGATCATTTGGCGATTTACGTAAGTCCGATTCAGGATAAGTGGGGTTATCTACTTCCCATTACTGGAGCAAGCCCCAATGATGGGAACAACCTCCAGCGAGCTCAATCACGCGACTAATAAACTCTCGTTCCTAAGCTAAACCCTCAGCAGCAGAGGATTTGATGCGATCGCCATGCTATCCTCAAGACCGTTCTTCCCTGGAACGAACCAGCCTCACTGCATCGCCACCGCACCCCAGAGCACTAGCCCAGAGAGTTGACCATGGGAGCCGCATATGGGCCAGGGCTACTCCCGCTCATCACCACATCCCAATATTTAGCTGGCCCCCTAGACGAACAGGCCCAAATTGACCTCCTGTTCGAATTTGCCGGGCTCGACCTCATGCCCCTCTTCCACGAAGTCATCGGGGGCATCGTTTACCGCGTCCTCAGTCAAAACGGCGAACGCAAAATCGTCCCTATCCCCGACAAAATCAACCGCCGCGTTTATCAAGACGTCATCCGTCTTAGCGGCAGCATCGACCCAGCCCTGCTCGACTGGCTTGAATCCCCCCTCCTCATTCCAAATTTTCCCGGTCGTCGTCCCAAAAGCATTGGCTTCCATAGCCAGCCCGGATTGACCGCCTGTAACTTACAGAGCGATCGCAACACCCTCGCCTGGCTCCTGCAAGAAGCCCAAGAAAACGCGAAAGCCGACCGACCGAAGGGGTACACGGCGACCTTAGGTAACCGTTTGGGCTTTGAACAGGTGATCGGGACTTATCGCAGATTATTGGAATGCTTAGATTATTGCGATCGATTTAAATTTATTTTTCGCGTTGAGCGCTGAGGTCATGGCCCAGAAGAAGCCATAGGCTTGGCAGAGCGGGTCTTGACTGAGATATTTATGAATAATGAATAGAGGAACGAACGACTGCTAAACCCGCCCCAGCGAGAACCCAAATTCTTCAACGAAGCCCAAAACCTTACGGGCAGGTTTAGCCAAAGTGCCTTGATGCCCCTCTCAAGACCCTCAACAAAACCCGCCCCGCAAAGCCTAACCCCAGCC
The DNA here is from genome assembly GCA_937949725.1 of uncultured Pseudanabaenaceae cyanobacterium. Classification (GTDB taxonomy): domain Bacteria; phylum Cyanobacteriota; class Cyanobacteriia; order PCC-9006; family JAAUQQ01; genus JAAUQQ01. The sequence continues at coordinate 7,653 of CALECT010000161.1, read as the reverse complement.
AGTCCAACCAAAGCCCTAAAATAGAAACAGCACCGCCAGCCCAACCCAACACCATGGCCAGTCGCCGCACCCGTAACCAAGAGCGCGCCCTCCAATGCCTCAAAACCCTCAACCAAGAGATCTCCGCCCAAGATCTCTACTCTGAACTGCGCGATCGCGACCAATCCATGGGCCTCGCCACCGTCTACCGCGCCCTCGAAGCCCTCAAACTCGAAGGCATCATCCAAGTTCGCACCCTCGCCAGCGGCGAATCCCTCTACAGCACCATGAAAGAGGACCGACACCACCTCACCTGCCTGCAATGCAGTAAATCTATTCCCATCGCCGATTGTCCCGTCCATGCCCTAGAACGGGAACTCAACCAATCCCATCAATTTGAAATCTACTATCACACCCTAGAGTTCTACGGTCTCTGTCAAGACTGCCACAGTCAAAAGGATGCTCTCGCCTAAATTCTAGCCTTTCATCTAGTCAAATAACATCCTCTAAAAAAGGAGTGAGTTCTAGTTTAGAACTCACTCCTTTTGGGTGACACAAAAGAAATCAAAACAACCTGCCTATGCAACAACACCCAGTTAGCTAAGAAGAAGAAATACAGCTAAAAAGACGCCAAACAAACAGGCTACAAAATGCCCGAGGAATTAATAGATTTCTCCTTCATAGGGCTGGAAACCAACCATAGGATAGTTGTCTGTATCAGAGAAGATCTCAATAAACCCATCAAATACAAACTGTGCGGCATCGAGTACGGACTGTAGTACTTTCATAGCCTTCTCCATGTGCGGTGAACTAGGGGAAAATCTAGAAAGATCCCCTGTTGCCTCAGCAAAATTCATTGGTGAGAATGACTTCTGCAAGCTCTGATTAATTGAGGCATCCAGGGAATCTAAACTGAATTATCACCCCGCCTGCCTCTACCGTAGCTAGCCGCACCATGGAATGTGCGTAAAGCACATGGTTCTTGACTCGGCGTTAGGCTTGTTCGTATTGAGAGGGAGCAATACTCTCAGGCTTTGTAAAAGCCAGTCAATACTCAATGAAAAGGCATTTGATCAATTACAGACCTAGCGCTATGAGCGATCGCGCTGACGCAAAATAAACTCTGCGATCGCCAAATCAACTGGCGTTGTCACCTTCAAATTCGTCTCTTCCCCTTCCACAATCTGCACCGGCAAGCCGCAAGCCTCAAACAGCGCCGCATCATCCGTCACCTCCAGCCCCTCATCCTTACCCCGCTGATGACAATCCTTAAGACGCTGCACTGCAAAGCCTTGGGGCGTCTGGGCAGCCCAGAGGCGGCTGCGGTCTGGCGTCGACTCAATTCGCTGCTGGTCATCTACCACCTTGATGGTGTCCTTCACAGTCACCGCTGCAATCAGGCCATCGCAAGTCTCCAGCGCTGTGGTGCAGCGATCGAATAGCTCCGGCGTAGCTAAACATCTTGCCCCGTCATGGATCAGCACATGGGTCGCTGCATCAGGGAGCCCTTGCAAACCGTTGAATACCGACTCCTGGCGAGTACTCCCCCCTTGAATTAAGGTCACAGGAGTCTTTAAGCCTAGGTTTGCCAGCGTCTGCTTGATGTCGGGCTGATCCACAGGTTGGCAGATGATGCCAATCCATTGAATTGAAGTAGAAGCCTCTGCTGCGTGCAGGGTCCAGCCCAGGATGGTTTGGTCCAGCAAAGGGAGCAGGAGTTTGTTGCGATCGCCCCCCATGCGCTTGCCAACCCCGGCTGCGGGAATAAGTAGATGCATTGGAAACAGCTCCTCGCGAAATAAGACTTAAAGTAAGGCCTCAAACTCGAAGGGCAGTGTACTCCAAGCGAGCCCGCCCCGGTCCAACCGCGACGCTAGGGCCTCTACCCAGATTCTCCTGGGAGCCCATTTATATCTTTGTCTTCTCCCATTGAAAATCCCCAGGCCCTCATCAGTTAAGACTTGCAGGCGCGATAGTAGAATGGGAGATGGTATAGAAAAAGCTCTTTTATCATGCGCACCCTGGCCCTTGTCCCCGGCGGGATTAGCGACCAATTTCTGTTCTTCCCAACGTTGAGCAACATCCAACGGTTGTATCCCAATGCTCACATCGACGTGATTACAGAGCCTCAATCCGTTGGGGCCTATCGAGTTTGCCAGGATACTGAAAAGGCCACAGCCTTTGACTTTGGCGATCGCAATAGCCTGGCCGATTGGGGCAACCTGCTCGGGGTCATGCGCGAGAAAGAGTACGATGCCGTCCTCTCCCTTAACAACAGCTGGGGCATTGGACTGGTGTTGTGGCTCACTGGCATCCCCAACCGCATTGCCTATGAGGGCCCTGCCAACGCCTTCTTGACCCAAGCCATCGAGCAGAAAACGGGCCAATACAAAGCAGACATGTTCCATGACCTGCTCACCGGCCTAGATATTCACCAACCCTCTCCCGCGCTCAACATCAGCGTGCCTCGTAAAGACATTGACTGGGCAGAGTCTGAGCAGAAGCGTTTGGGCCTGGATGGTGGCTACATCTTGATTGATGGCCGTACCGAATCGAGTGACCCTAGGGATAGTTACCCTGTGAAGAGCTGGAAGCTGGCCCTTCAAGCCGTTTTGGAAAAGCAACCTGGCACTCCCATCCTCGTTGTCCAAGAAGAAGGCAATAGCTTGGCCCAGGACTTGATTGATGCTGGTCTTGCCGTTCAGACAACGGAGCCCGCTGACCTAGGTAAGCTGGCAGCCATGATTGCTGCCGCTAACTTGCTGATGTCTACCTACCAGGCGGCATTGCACCTGGCTGTGGGCGTAGGAACCTTTAGCGTGGGCTTGTTTGGCATGACTGACCCCAAGAACGTTTTGCCTGAGAGCGATAAGTTTGTGGGTCTTGCCTCGAATACTGGCAACGCCAAGGATATTGAGCCCCAGAAGATTCTGGAGACTCTCATGGGCGGCAAGGGCTAGTGCTCAAAAATCATTAAAAGTAAAAAAGGAGGGGGTGATTCACCCTCTCCTTTTTTTGTGAGCCTAATCTCTGGGCTCAAGCCCTACTTCTTTAGATATTTCTTCGCTTCCCGCTCACGGTCCTTCTCCTCAACCTCAGCCCGACGCTTGGCCAAGCTGGCCTTGCGAGCGCCCTTCCAAGCTTCCTTCATGCGGCCAAAGTTATCGGGGAATTGCTCAAAGCCCAGCAAGCTGCCTTCGCTGCGCTCATCCCAGGAGGCTGACAGCAAACCGTAGCTCAGGCCCACAACGCCTAGACCCAGGAATAGCAGGCTGGTGGCTACCACGGCGTAGTTAGGCAAGTCGGGGTAGATGTTTTGGCTAATCAGAAAGTAAGCCGCGATGAACGTAAACATGCCCATAAAACTGGGCACACCCGAGAAAATCGCCATGCGACGCACCATGCGCTGGCTCACCACATCGGGAATGCGGGTTTCTTCCAAGCTGGCTTGGCTATTCGCGCGCTGATTTCTCCCACGACTGCCACTTTGCTTTTTCTTGTCAGAAATACGGGGGGCTTTCTTCGGCGTCTCATCTCCCCCCTTCTTCTTGCCTGGCTCAAAGGGTAGCCGCTCTTGGCCTTCGCTACTCGTTTTATTCTTCTTCGCGTCAGATGCCATGGCTTCTATTAAGTCAGCGGATATTAAAAGAGAACTGTGAATTGCTGTTTCACCCCAGAGACATCGCTCAGGTGACAAGCACTAGCCTAACTGTAATGAAAAAACTGGACCTAAAGCAATTGGCGATCGGTCACTCAAGCAACCAATCGCCAATTACAAACCAGATTTTTTGAGCTGCTTAACCGCGAATGCCTAGCTTGGCGATCAAAGCGCGGTAGCGAGTCACGTCCTGCTTGCGGATGTAGCCCAGCAGACGCTTGCGCTTACCAATCATCTTCAGCAGTCCCTGGCGGGAAGCATAGTCCTTCTGGTTGGACTGAAGGTGAGTACTGAGCTGCTGGATGCGCTCGGACAACATCGCGACCTGGAGATCAGCTGATCCCGTATCGGTTTCGTGAACCTGATGAGTGCTCATCAGTTCTTGCTTTTTTTCTTGGGTCAATGCCATTGGATGATGTAACCGCTCAAGGTCGGCGCTAAAGTCGAAATGCCAAGTAACTGTTGTTGACTTCATCACTTGAAAACTCCAGTCTGATCGGGACGATAGATGGCAGTTAGTGATGAGAGTCGTGAACGTCCTAATGGAATTAGGCCGACACTAAAAATTACTTGTTCAGCAACAATAGATACTATCACAGGACTGCGAGAGTTTGAAGCCTTGGACAGTCAAGAAATAACTACGCCGTTGCACTGACTTGAGCAAGACATTGCCATGTTGTCCCTACTGCTGGCTGAGCCAGGTAATGGCCTCGCGAATCCAATCTTCCACATCAGAATTCTTGCTGAGGCTCTTTTGCTGTCCCACGATGTCTAGGGCTTGGGTAATCTCGCGACTGCTGTAGCCCAGAGCCAGGAGGGTCATTTCCACATCTTCCTGAATCGTCGCGACGGGTCCTGCTCCTGGTGCAGTGAGGAGTCCAGCAGATTCACGCCATTCCGACATCTTGGCCCGTAGTTCTAGGGCAAGACGTTCAGCGGTTTTCTTGCCGATGCCGGGGGCCTGGGAGAGCAGGCGCACGTTGCTGGCGACGATCGCCTGCACCAGATCCTGGGTCTGCAATGTATTGAGCAAGGCCATGGCGGACTGAGCCCCAATGCCGCTAACGCTAATCAGCTGACGAAACAAGTCCCGCTCGACAATGGAGCTAAAACCAAACAGGGTCCATTGATCCTCGCGCACCTGAAGGTGAGTAAACACCTGAGTTGCCTCGCCCGCTGGAGGGATGTCGCTCTGCAAGCGAGGGATGATTTGGATTTCATAGCCCACGCCTTGAACATCTAGGAATAAGACGACCTTTTTATTGAGCCGCTGCACTCCAACGACGAGACCTTTCAAAAACGTAATCATTCAGCCCGGCCCTTCATTTCCCAAATCATCGTTGGTTGGATCCGCAGATCGCCCGTCACCAACCCTAACGCTTCATGGCCAGGGTCAAGCCATCGGCAACAGGGAGCAGGCTAAGGCTGACTCGCTCATCTTGGTGCAAGGCTTGGTTGAATGCCCGAATCGCTTGGGTTCGTTTATCTTCTGAATCTTCTTCTACGACTCGCCCGGCCCAGAGCACGTTATCCACAGCAATTAGTCCACCTGGACGGATCAGCTCCAGGCATTGCTCAAAGTAACGAGGATAGTTCCGCTTGTCGGCGTCGATAAAGGCAAAGTCGAAGCTGCCGCTTTGCCCCTCGGCGATGAGCTGGTCCAGGGTGTCCACGGCGGGAGCGAGGCGTAGGTCAATTTTGTTGGTGACTCCGGCAGCTTGCCAGTAGCGTTGAGCGATCGCCGTTGCTTCTTTATCCACATCACAGGCAACCACCTGGCCATCCTCTGGCAGCGCCATTGCCACCACCAGGCTGCTATAGCCCGTAAATACCCCCACCTCCAGCGTTCGCTTTGCCCCCAGGAGTTGCACCAGCAAGGCCATAAACTGCCCTTGCTCTGGCGCAATTTGCATGATGGCGGCTCGATGCTGGGCGGTTTCCTCCCGCAGCTGTCGCAACACATCTGCTTCCCGCAGAGAGTTTTGCAATAAATAGTCGTATAGCTCGGGGGAGAGCCCTAAATCTTTAGGCATGGCGGAGACAGTCCGAACGGCATAGGCGCTGAGGTCAGCTCTCCTAATCTAAAGCTAAATCTGAGGCTCACCCCCCAACTTTGACTTCTAGCCCAGCAATCCAATGGGGTTAAAGCGTTGCCGGTCTACAGTTTTGCAACAAAAGCGGTTTGGCTCGCGATCGCCCCTTACCGTTATTCTCATAAGAAGGGCCTGGCTTCACCGTCAGAACCGTTCCCCCACAGAGTTTAAGAATAGGGAGCCCCTATGCGATCGCCCCTCACTTCAACCGCTTCTTCGGCCTCGCGACCGGCGAGCCTAATTCCCCCTTTTTCCTACACTGTCTTCAATCCCCCCTTGCAACAGCGATTGTTCAAGCGGATTGTGGCAGCGCTGATGCTGGTTACGGCGATTTTCTGTCTGACGGGCTGCGGTAAGCAGGGGCCGGATAGCAAGCTGGTGAAACGGGCGATCGCCTTGGAGTTTGGCCAGGCCCAGGTGGAGCTTAGTCAGCAACTACGGACTAAGGTGCCGACATTTAAAATTGAGCGAGTGGCGATCGCCCAGCAGACGCAGCTGCGGATCGAAGGCCAGGCGGCCTATCGCATCCAGGGGCAATATGACGCCAGCGTTAAATTCCCAGACCAGCGCTACCGCCAGGAAAACAATGATTTTGATGTTTACCTCCAGCAGCAGGGCGATACCGATAACTGGCGTTTAGCCATTCCCCAGGAAGATAAGGGGACTGCGAGCCAAACTTGGCAAACCTATATCCTGACTGACCCCTTAGCTAAGTCAACGTAAGTATTTGCCTGTGGACTTGTCAGTAACGACTTGTCAGTAGCATTGGTGAGATGACCATGAAAAAGCCGTCGTGATGTTGCATCACGACGGCTTTTTCATTAATGAGCTGTAGCCAGAGGCTCTAGTTCAACAAATTAGATGCTGATGGGCTGACGCTCATCGGCTTTGCTGGTGACGTTGCTGCCCATGTCGAACATACCCGCAGCAATATCGCGTTTGAATTCCTCAACCTTCTCCTCCAGGCGGCAGGTGTGGGATTCAATCAGCTCATCGCTGCTGAGCTGGGGCTTGCATTCTTCCAGAATCTTGGCGAACTGGGACTTAGCTGCTGCTTTACGAAGACCATGCTCGTAGGACTTCTTCATTGCTGTGCGGCTACCCTTGGGTCCACGCACATTGCCCAAACGCCACTCGGGGCGCAGCTCGTTGAGGCCTGTGACGGGGAAGGGCTGGAATTCCAGATTCAGAGACATGGTCCAGTCAATCCACTTGGAGGGCAGAATCCACTGGCTGGTCTGGACCGGAACCCAAGGCGTACGCAGGGCATCGGAGATGATGGCACCATGCATAGCTTCAGCGAGAAGAACCTCAGTCTCGCAGATCTCTTGGAGAATCTGCTCGATGGGCCAGCGGGCATCGATGTAGTGGATGCCGAGCTCTTCGCAAATTTCCTGCCAGTCATCACCCGCGATGATGGACTGGGTGAAGTGGGGGATGTAGGAGTACTTGTACTTCTTCTTGGTGGTGGGCTTGTAGACCCGGCGAATCAGGGCTGCGCCGTCGGTGATGGCCAGCTTGGGATCCAGGCCCAGCTTCATCGCAGAGAGGGGACCGCGCAGGCTGTAAACCTTCCAGCTGTCGTCAACGTTGGGCATGCCTTTGTTGTAGCCAGCGCCGGTGCCGAGGGCAACAATTTTCTTGGCGTTGGGTACGCGCTCTTTTACAAGGTTGTTGAGCAGGGTACCGATACCGAAGAAGGCAACTTCTTCGTTGTCGTCAAGGACGCCGGGCATGACTTTATCCCAGAGCCAGAGGTTGAGCTCATCGCCAAAGTTGGGCTTGTCGTCGCTGCGTCGGTAAAAGTAAAGCTTCATGCGGGGTTCGCTGGGCGGGGTTTACAGCGGTAGATGCTGCTGGGTCAATCTATTCCTGCTTAGAGTGCCCAGAGCGGGGATGAAACTTCGAGTTTTGGGTTGCTTC
>CALECT010000160.1 GCA_937949725.1 uncultured Pseudanabaenaceae cyanobacterium | reverse complement strand
ATCGATCTTGAGGGCAATATCTCTGAAGATCAGCTGATGCGACTCGACTCATTTGCCGCTGATTTTGAAGACGAAAGTGGGACGTTGGAGCGTGGCCTTAATGAGGCAGCGCTCAATAAAATGATGGATGAGAACTTTGCTCGTCCGTCGAAACGTCGTCGATGGTTTGACCGATTACTGATGAATGGTGAATGGCCTGCATTACTTCAAGTAATGGGTAAAAATCACCTAAGTGAACCGTACCTAAGTCTGTCTGAAGTGAAGGAGCTATTTGTCGACAGGTCGTTGCCGAAACGAGTAACAAAACGGCTGCTGACTCGTGAATGATGCCGTTGGGAAACGAAATAATTTCCAGTCTTGCTAACGCAACAAATAGTACCAAGCTAACGTTCAAATTTGAGCCAGGAACATGTTTCCATCCCTAGCTTTTCTAACTCCTCTTCTCAGCCATGGCATTAGCCATGATCTATGGTCTTCCTTACCTTCCCTCCTCGCCACTGCCGGGGGAGGTGAGGGAGAAACTTATGCAAAAGCCTTCGCTGTGGCGTTGACGCTAACGACCGTTTTAGTCTTTGTCTTTGCCCAACTCTTTGGGGAAATTGCGGTTCGTATTGGTCTACCAGAAGTGTTGGGAGAGCTGGTTGCCGGTTTCCTCATTGGTGTTTCGGGTATCCAGATTTTGATGCTGGGCAACGAAGGTGGCCCTGTGGCTGATTGGGCTGTGAAGCTGGTGCAGCTCTTTTCGGGGAGTGATGTCACCACCATTCAAGAGATCTTTGCAGGGCCGGTGAAAATCCTAGTCAATGACTATGCCGCCACTGGCGTCGGGGTATTGCTGTTTAAGATTGGTCTTGAGGCTGACCTGAAGGAACTCATAAAAGTGGGTCCCCAAGCAGCATCTGTCGCTATTGCTGGTGTGGTTCTGCCCATGGTGGCAGGCTTCTGGGGCTTAACGGCAGTCTTTCACTTACCGATCATTCCAGCCCTGTTTGCAGCGGCGGCACTCACGGCCACCAGTATCGGCATCACCTCTCGCATCATGCAAGACATGGGGGTCTTAAAGACTCGCGAAGGCCAAATTATTCTGGGTGCGGCGGTTTTGGATGACATCCTCGGCATTGCCATTTTGGCAGTGGCCATCGGAGTCGCAGAGCATGGCTCGGTGGAAGCTTCCAGTGTGCTGGGGATCGTCTTCAATGCAGCCCTATTTGTTGCTAGCGCGATCGCCCTCAACAAGGTCTTTGGCCCTCGCTACATCAATTTTCTCGCTGGGCTCAAAAATCGCTACAGCGTTCTAGTCGGTGCAATTGTTTTCCTCGCATTGATGGGTGTAATTGCCAGAATCATTGGCCTGGAAGATATTTTGGGATGTTTTGCAGCAGGCATTATCCTCAGCGATACCAAAGCAACCAAAGCGCTGGAGAAAGCTTGTGATCCCCTGGTTGCATTATTCACCACGGTTTTCTTTGTCACGATTGGTGCCAAGACCGATTTGACCGTTTTGAATCTAGCCAACCCAGAGAGTCAAATGGGGTTAGTCATCGCGCTATTTCTGACGGTAGTGGCGATCGTGGGCAAGGTGGCCGCTGGATATTGCCTCGTCAGCAAAGAAAAAGTCAACCGCTTAGCCATTGGCTCTGGCATGGTGCCTCGGGGTGAAGTGGGCCTCGTCTTTGCAGGATTGGGCGCTGCCACTGGAGCCTTAACTGGGGCCATTAATGTAGCGATCGTCTTGATGGTCATTGCCACAACCTTCGTTGCTCCCCCCATGCTGCGCTGGGTCTTTGCCCGGCAAGCATCACAACAGGGCTAAAGCAAGCTTTCTATTGCACCTCATCTCCTTGCAGTCACTTCCTCTCAAATAGATGCGTCCCATCTCATTCCTGCAACTCGCCCAAACAATCGTGATTGGTCTAGCCTCTAGCTTGGCCACCGCCTTACCTGTCCGTTCCGCAGAGACAATCTATTTGGACTATGGTCCCTTGGGGCGATCGCTCCCTACTACCTCCCTCGAAGCCTTCGCACAAACGGGCACCATAGACCCAGACTTAGCCCCTTACCTCAAAGGCCTATCCCTAGAAACCCAACAGCAGTTTCAGCGCATCCTCCAAACGCCCCTATCAGCATTGGGAGCCAGTCCTGCTGACTCTAGCGCTCTCACCTCCAGTGATTTGGAAATGCTGAGCGATCCCGTTGTCCTGTCCCAATGGTTGTATAGTCCCGTCGGAGAAATCGTTCTGGGAACCTTTGGCAGTCTGATTCAAACCGAGGCTCACCAAAGTGGTCAACAGAGCCTGCGGGCAGCGATGATCCTGGCGGCATCCGACCCCGAGGGGCTCTCATTAATCAACGTCATTCGCTTCTACCCCATCCGTGGATTGCGGGTAAAACTCCCCCAAATACTGGCGCTCTATCGCAGCCTCAGCACCAACGTTGCAGTCACTGAGCGTTTAGTGAACCTGGCTCGCCAAGGCTCGCTGGCAGCGGCAGCGACTGAACCGAAGTTGGACTACAACGCTCTGCCGGTTTTAGCAGAGACCGGTCCGTTCGAAGTGGCAGAGCAGTCTTGGGTGCTTAAGGATGAACAGCGCGATCGTGCTTATCCCGTCGACTTCTACTATCCCGAAGATCTCCAGGCCATCACCGGCCCCATTCCCGTGATGGTCTTCTCCCATGGCTATGGCGATACGCGGACTGATGCTGATGCTATCGACCTAGCCCATAGCCTGGCTGCCCATGGATTCTTGGTGGCACTCCCGGAACATATTGGCAGTAACGAAGCCTATCAAACACAGCTGGCTCAGGGCCTAAAGCAAGAGTCCTTTGATGTGATGGAGTTTGTCAATCGGCCTTTAGATATTCATTTTTTGCTGGATACTTTAGAGCAAAGAAACGATGTTGACTTTGAAGGACGGCTTCAATTAGACAATGTTGGCATGATGGGTTTCTCCTTTGGTGGATATACCGCATTAGCAACGGCGGGTGCCACTGTTGATATCAAGAAGTTAGAGCAGCAGTGCGTTTTGGAGGCAGACTTTACCCCTGACACTGCCAATATTTCTCTCCTAATTCAATGCCGCATCTTAGAGCTTAAAGCGGTCCCATCAATAGAGAGTCAAAAGGCTATCCAGCAATTGACAGATGGAAGCCTTCGAGATGAGCGAGTTGGTCTCGTCGCAGCCTTTGCTCCTTTAAGCAATCTATTTGGAGAGCAGGGCCTGAGTAATATCCAGGTGCCAGTCACCATCGTAGGTGGGGCCTATGATATTGCCACCCCTATTCTCCAAGAGCAGCTGGCAGCCTTTCAATCTCTAGCCACCTCTCAAAAGTACTTTTATCTTGCAGAGAACCTTTCCCATACCACTGAACTCACTCGCTCTATCTTGGAGTTGCTCCACCCTCGTAGTGACATGGCAGCGAGGTTTGACCAGTCTGAGCGTTGGTTTTTCAGTCTGGCTGTTTCTATCTTGATTGCCCAAGGAAAAGTCCACTTAGCGGGTGATGAGTCCTATCAACCTTTTCTAAGCTCGGCCTATGTTGAGGCCGTAAGTACAGAACCTACGAAGCTTCATTTATTACGCTCTATCCCAGACGATCTGTAAATCGACGCAACAAGAGAGTGATGCAACACCAACTGCCTTATTACAGCATGACGGGCAGGATTCTGGATGGGTTCAACTTAAAGCGATCCCATAAATGAGGCCAAACGACTTAAGCCTTCCTCAATCGTCGCTAAATCTGTGGCATAAGACATGCGAATACAACTGTCATTACCAAAAGCGACCCCTGGAACTGCTGCCACATGTTTTTCTTCTAATAAACGCTCACAGAATTCAATCGAGCCCAGGCCTGCTTGGCCCACATTTGGAAAGGCGTAAAATGCTCCCTTAGGCTCTGGACAATACACGCCAGGAATAGAAATCAGACCTTCCAACATCACGATTCGGCGCTGGGCAAAAGCCTTCAGCATGGTTTGCACGCAGTCTTGTGAGCCTTCTAGAGCTGCGATCGCCCCATACTGGGCAAAGGTACAGACATTAGATGTACTCTGACTTTGCAGTGTTGTCACCGCCTTGATCAACTCCACCGGCCCCGCCAAATAGCCCAGCCGCCACCCCGTCATTGCATAGGCCTTGGCAAATCCGTGGGCCACAATAGTCCGCTTGAAAATCTCTGGGCCAATGGAGCCAATGCTGAGGTGCTCGGCATCGCCGTAAAGGATCTTTTCGTAGATTTCGTCGGAGACAACGAGGATGTCATTGTCAACAATGACTTTTGCGATCGCCCTGACTTCGTCGGGGGTGTATACCATACCCGTTGGATTAGACGGCGAGTTAAACACCAGTAATCGCGTCTTGGGGGTAATCGCCTGCTGAATCTGCTCCGGCGTCAGCTTAAAGTCTTTCTCAGCCGTGCTTTGCACAATCACGGGCTTCCCGCCGGCCAACTTGACCATTTCGGGATAGCTCACCCAATAGGGCGCAGGGATGATGACTTCATCACCGGGGTCTAGCAGCACCTGCATGAGGTTATAGAGGGACTGCTTGCCACCATTGGTGATGATGACGTTCTCTTTTTGGTAGTTGAGGCCGTTATCGCTGCGCAGCTTTTGAGCGATCGCTTCTCTCAAGCCAGGCTCTCCCACCGCTGGGCCATAGCGAGTCTTGCCATCATCCAACGCCAGCTTCGCTGCTATCTTGATATGCTCCGGCGTATCAAAGTCCGGCTCACCAGCACTAAAGCTACAAACATCCAGACCCTCCGCCTTCATAGCTTTCGCCTTCGCCGCAATGGCCAGGGTCATGGACGGAGCGACTTGGGTTATTCGGGCAGCCAGTTTCATGGGCAGGAGCTTCCGCAGGCAGGTACGGAGTCAATGGTGAAACGACACAAAGGGTCTGCCCATGGACATCTTATATTTTTTGTAAAGCAAGACACCTTATATTGCGGTCGATTTTAATGAAAGTAGAGGATTAGATGAACAACTCTGGCTAAATGCCCCTTAAAATCAAACAGAAGCTAATAAGTTTGAACTATTCTGATGGCATTTGCATGGCCGTCCCCATCCCCCAGCTCCTTGCCCTAATTTTGGAGCCAGGAGCTCCTAGCTCTTCTCTTTCTTAATCTTGAGAGCAGAGCTAGGAGCGAGACCTTTGGCACTCCTAAGCTGTAATGCCAAAGGTCTCCACCGTAAAGCTGCCATGGAGGCCGTAGGGAATATGTTGCTTAAGGTTGACCCGAGCCACTTCCTGAAGGTCCTGGGCATTGAGAATGACCAGATCCGAGGCATGGCGAGCCGCGTTGTAGATCAAGCAGAGCACCCAGCCATCGTCCTCTGCTGCATTGACATCACTGGGATTGCGCGACACAAACAGAGGCTCGCTAATGAAGCCACGGGGGGCGGCGGTCCAGGTTTTCGGCTCCCCTTGGAGATCTAACTTGATGATGGATTGGAGTGGTGCATTGGCAATGTTGGGATCGATGACGCAGCCGATGTAGTAATAACGGGCATCTTTACCGACTTTAGCGGGGTGCAGGCTGGGGAATTCGCAGGGGCGCAGGCTGATTTCTTCACGGGTAACGTTGCCTTGGCTCAAGTCTGCGGTGAAGCGGAAGAGCTGACCCGGCGGTACATCCTCAAACACCGTTTCCATGAAGTCTTCGCCAGGTTCTACGGAGGGGAAGCTTGGATAGCAAATAGAATCGACGATGAGCTTGCCATCTTGCTCAAAGGCACCGGCTGTTTCAAACGCATTGGCATGGTGGAAGACGAAGCAGGATTCCGTTTCAAAGCGCTGGACGGGCTGGGCTGCATCGCGGGGGATCACCAGCATTTGGGTCTTACCCTTGGGGTCAAACTCTAGGCATTGGGCCGCCCCTTTCTGTCCAAAGACGAAGGGCAGAGGGTTAAATTTAACGGGGTTTTGGAAGAAGACGTAGTAGTTCTCGGTGATGACGAAGTCGTGGAGAAAAGCAAAACCGGGGACGTTGCGAGTCTGCTGGGTGGCGAGGCTGCCGTCTTCTTCAAATTCGTAGATGTTGATGGCGCTGGAGAGACCGGTCTTGACGCCGAAGTTGACGAAGCGCCGTTTGCCACCCGTGCGGGTAGAGCCGGGGTCAATGCGAGGGTGAGCCGAGAAGGCTTGACCTGCTTTGAGCAAACCATCGAGATATTCGGGGCCTAGTGTCTCGAGGTTGACGGGTTCGAGGCCGTAGGGCTCGGCCGCTTCCCAGAGGGCCATGAGCTTTTCGCCCCAGTAATGTACGCCGGTATTGGCAATGTTCTTGAGCTTGAGGTCCATGGCATTGCTCAAGAAGCCGCCGGGCTTTTGGGTGCCGAAGACACCTCGGTAGAGGATTTTGCCCGCTTCTTGCTCTGCGATGAAGCCAGGGGTGCGCACGTAGCGGTTGCGGAAGAAGACTTTGCCATCGACGAAGGTGAAGGCGCAGATCATGCCATCGCCATCGAAAGGGTGGTGGAAGCGATCGCCACCCACATCCATTGTGCCGGGGCCGTTGCGAAAGAGAGTGCCGCTGAGTTCAGGGGGAATTTGACCGGTGATATCGTCCACCCAGTAGCTAGCTTCTTCGCTTTGGGTTTGGTAGCCGCGCCGCCAGTCTTCGCGAGAGAAGGCTTCGGAAGTGGCGGGCTTACTGGGGGTGGAGATCATGGAGTGGTTCTTAGGGGTGGCGCGGCTACGACCATATTACGAAATGTAACGCGCAAATGAAAAGGGTGGATTGGCCCAGGCGATGAACTTAAGCAGAGATACGCAATATTTCGCTTTTGAGCTGGCGCGAAGATGGAGCAATGTCACTGAGACAAGAGCCGCTCATGGGTGCCTCTTCACTGCTGCGCAGGTTTATGGCTGAGTGGGGGAGGTAGAGCGCGATCGCTGCTCTGTCCCCAGTCCCGCAGTAATGAAGACAGCGGTGGCGTGGTCTTCAATATCGGCGGTGTGCCAGATGCCGGGCGGATTGATGACGCATTGGCCGGGGCCGAGAGTGATCGTTTCGACAGTGCCGTCGAGCTGTTCTTGGAGGAGAGTGATGCTGCCAGCAGTGCAGAGGACAACTTCGCTGCCGTGGGGATGCATTTCCCAGGTTGTCCAGGGTTCAGTAAAGCTGTGCATGGTGACGAGGCGGCCTTCTGGACCGTCTTGGCTGTGGCGATCGCCGTAACCGACATACCAAGCCATGTCGCCTGTGAATTCAGGTTCGATTTCGGCAGTTGCGTTTAGCCCCAAGTGAATAGGGTGCTTTGAGAGCTTTGTTGGGGACATAAGCCAGCCTCGAATTTAGATAACAGCGCCCACGCGACGAGCAACTCACCTAAGGAGCCACTTCCACCACAACTCTATGCACAAGCTCATAGCTCCCGGCAGTGCCATCGTCATAGCTTAGAAATTCCGCTAAAAGCTCATGCGTCGCTCAGTTGCAGCAGTCATAACGATTGGCTCAGCGATGCTCCAAGCTCAAAGAAGCATCTCATTGATAGAGTTGCTCACTGTTCCATCATAACGAGCCTCATTGCCAGACCTCGCCCAGGGAAACTATCTCCATGCCTTATACCCTGGCCCATCCCATTGCCACAGCCCCCCCCCAACGACGCCATCACCAAAACCATTGTCACCGCCGAAACGGGAGCAACCACTGGGCTATTCCTGGGACTGCTTGTTTATGGAGTCAGCGATCGCATCGCAAGCGTCCAAAGGAATCACCGCAACTAGGACAGCGAAAAGTTACGATACGTTACAACAGCATCTGTAGTCCCATCCCCTTACATATTTCCTTCCTATGGCACCCTCCACCTCCACCCCAGAGGCATCCCTGCCCCAGCGGCTACTGGCATCCAGCACCTCCGACAGCAGCCTATTCCAGCTGGCTTGGCTCATTGCTCGCCTCGTCGCAGGTGGCCTGATGATCCACAACGGCATCGATAAACTCGGCAACGTGGAAGGATTTGCCACCAACGTCGTCAGCTTCATCGGCTTGCCCTTCCCCGTCTTTTTCACCTACTGCGCAGCATATGTAGAAATCATTAGCGCGGGCCTACTCATGCTCGGCTTCCTCACCCGCGCCAATGCATTGGCCTTACTGGGTACCATGGCAGTCGCTATTTTCTTCCACCTCAAAGGCGATGGCCTCAAAGTGGCTCCCCTGGAAACGGCTTCTCTCTACGCCACCCTATACATGTTTCTGTTGGTCAATGGCCCTGGCACCTTGTCCTTAGATTCCATTCTGGCTAAGAAGTTCGACAGCTAGAGTTGCGGAAACAACCTAGTTTAATCAAGCCTCCCAGGGTGCCCGCTTATTCGCTGACACCTGGGAGGTTTTTCCATGCAGATTAGGAGTGGGGCTTAACCCGATAAAACGTCGTCTCGCCCGGATACTGCTCAAATGCCCCATCAAAGTTTGCATTGCTCAGCCAACTAAAGCTGGCGCTAAAGGGTGAATTGGACAGCACCAATTCACAACCATCAGTTGCGCAAATCCCCACATGCCACTGACCTTCTTCGTAATCCGTGCCATTGGAAATCGCCACATCTCCCCGCAGCGTTTCCTCTTGCCTCAACTGCTGCCCGCGCCCGCCATCCAACTCCTCCACCATCGACGGTACAAACAGCGGATTCTCGCCAACGCGATCGCCCAGCACCTCAACTAAAGCCATATTCACCATCCAGGCACAGGCCAGCTTGCCATTGTGGGTATAAGGCTCAAAGCGACTACTGCGTCCCAATAACTCTGGAGACAGCGCTGCCTGAAAGATTTGTTCCGACAGCGGTGCATCATCAGCACGCTGTAGCTCCAACACTTGCCCCGGCTGCTGCGTTTGAATTTGCGCCAAGAGCTGTTGGTGTTCTGAGGCAGTAGCTGTCAGTACAACGTCACGTGCTTGATAGATATCATACTGAGCCTTACCCCAGCGCAGCGTAGGCTTAGCCGCGATCGCCCCCACCACCAAAAGAATCAGAGTGAATACAAAGCCTTTGCTAGGCCGCAGCAGATTTACAGGCAGTCTCTCAGGATGTATTGACAACTAAGAATCCTCCTTTAACGTTACTTGAACCTGAGCCGCAGCCTGCTCCGGCTGTCCCGCATTTGGGAAAATCAGCACACTCTCAATTTGCTCATCCGCCACGATTTGGCCCAGGCGGTGCAATTGGTTATCCGCGATCGCCACACCGTTATAAGCCCTCACATAGCCCAACTCATCCTCAAAATTAGGATCGTTATAGACTTGAATAAAGGCCCGATCCACATTCCAATTCTCCCAATCTGCGGCGAAATAGCGCTTAGCCCAATAGGGATTGTGATGGCAAATATCAAAGCTCACATTGGGATTTGCCCGCTTCATCTGCGTCGACATTTCCTGCACAAACTTCGTCAGTTGCGCTGTGCGATCCACCTGCCCCGGCAGCTCCGCATGGTAGCCCAGGTAGTCATCCCACTGCACCGCATCAATCTCGGGATAGCGCTGAACAAACTCAGAAACAATGTCCTTAAAGAAGGTCGCCACCTCCGGCACTTCCATATCCAAAACGTAATGGTCAACCTTGGAGTAGGTCTTATCCACCCCCGGCACCAGCCATTTCTTCGACACAGCCAGGTCGTAAATAGGGCTATTTTTATCCAGCTTGATGCCCTTTTCGAAGTAAGCATGGACTTCCATATCCTGCTTTTTAGCTTCATCAATCATCCAGTCCAGCCACTGCTCTCGAAATAGGTTGGGGCAGCTTTCAAAGCCCAAGGTTTGAAGCATCACCTTGCTCTTGTACATGGTGCAACCGTTGCCCCAGACGCCATGGATGATGGTATTGATGCCTTTGCTCTTGTAATAGCGAACGCGATCGCGAATCATCTGCTCACTAGCATTATTCGTAATTTGATAACGGCTAATATAGATTCCCCGAATCGCCTTCTTCTCCCAAGGCATCTGCGCTTGAGAGGCTTGAGGCTGACTCTCGCTAGTCGTTGAAGCGGCGGGCGTTGTCAAATTAGGTTCGGCCTGACTTTCTGGTGCCTGGACAGGTTCAGGCTCTGCGATCGCAACAGCAACAGGAGGTGGCGGCGCAGTTGGCAGTGGGGGCGGTGCAGGAGCAGTTGGCGGGGGAATAAATATGGGTTCCATCGTGGATGTCGGAATTATCTCAGCCCCAGGCAGGCTTTCTATGACATCGCTAGGGAAAGAATCTCCTAGGATTGAACTAAGGATTGCTCGTCCTCCTGCCCAAAGCTGTTGCTCACCAGCTTGCTCCAATAATGTTGCTGCATACCCTTGTTGCACAGCGAACCAACCACCACCCAAAAGTAGTAAAAGCGGGAGGATCGGAATACTCGCGCAACCACAACCACCTTTCTCCAGCTCAACTTTGGCCATAAGAATTCATTACCGCTTCCATCACACCGCAACTAAGGATAAGGATCCAGACCTGAAGCTTAAAGCTCCGCAAAATGCAGCTCATGGATTGAAAATTCAACAGAGCATATTAGACCGCTGGCGTATGGCGTACCGTCTGAGTCATCATGCTAACAAGGTGATTACGCACCACCACATGGGAGAAATAAGCTCCGCTGTGTATAAAAGTATAAATCTCCGAAACTGCTATTTGCACTTCCTTGCGACTCGCACAAGGTAGTAGCTTATCCGGCGCAGTCGCGAGCCTAATTCTGAGGGCATAATCGAGCCCAGGAGGAGTCGTCTGAAAGAACAGACGATCTCCCATCACAACTAAGCAAAAAAAAGCGATGAATGCAGGAAGGAAAAAGTCAATATTCGACCAGTTTGTTGCACGAGCACCATAGGCTAAGGAGCCAAAAAGGCTTGCCACAAACACGAGAACAAGAAAGTTCCCACCTCCAAGGGACTTAGACGTGCTTGCTGGTGAAGGGGGCTGACGGACCAACTCAAACCCCACGACATCACCTATAAGCTGGTAGATCTCAAATTGATGACGGCCCATTTCCGTTTGAATAATCTCTAGCGATTGCTTCGTCACGACTAATTTTGCAGGGGCAAGAATAATATCAGGCTCTAGTTCTTCCACAGGAATTAAGGGTAAAGATGCTGACTCTGAGACTAGTAAGCTGACCAAAAAACGAGGCCAGCCTACCTACTATCAAGTGAGTATATCAATCTCTTTATTTAGTTGCTGATAGAAAACTGCTTTTTCGACTCATTCCCGAGCCAGAAATTACTTCTTACGATTTCAAGCCACATCTATATTGTGATCGAAATTCAGTTTTTTAAGCACCCAATACGCGTGAAAAGCACAATCACTCGACTTAATATCACGCTCCACACTCGCATCAAGTCACATTAAGATCATTGCGTTGTCCGAGTCGCAGACCCATTTATGAGCAATTCTCCCAGCACCACCACCCAGATCACCGAGATCTACACCGATGGGGCCTGTTCTGGTAATCCCGGCCCAGGGGGGTGGGGCACCCGCATTGAATTCAATAATGGCCAAGTCCATGAGCTGGGGGACTCCGAGGCCAATAGCACCAATAACCGCATGGAAATGCAAGCCGCGATCGCGGCCCTGGAATACCTCCGCGATTGGCAAAAGCAATCGGGGCAAAACGACACCATTACCTTGCATACCGATAGCCAATACGTCATCAAAGGCATCACCCAGTGGATCAAAGGATGGAAACGTAAAGGCTGGAAGAACGCCCAGGGTAAGCCTGTGCTGAACCAAGACCTCTGGCAAACCATGGACAAACTCAATGGTTTAGACGTGAGATGGCAATATGTGCGCGGCCATGCTGGAAACCCAGGCAATGAACGCTGCGATCAAATCGCCCGAGGATTTTCCCTAGGCCGCCAACCCAAACTAGCCAAATACTGTGCAGCGGGGGAATCTTCGTCCAAAGCATCAAAATTTGATGAAAAATCATCAAATTTCAGTGAGAAAGGGGATATTTCACCGTCAGAGGCGCTAGGATTAGGTGATGCTCCCGATATCGATGAAACAGACATGACTACGGATGCAAATAGCGTAATCGCCTCAGGCAGCTCCGGCCTTTCCAGAAGCACCCGGGTCATGCAGATTCGCGACCTGGTTGAAACCCTCAGGGTCGCGGACGAAGTGGCTGACAAAGGATATCTAATCAGCAGTTCGGAACTAGCTGATTTAATGGATGTCAATGCGAGTGCTGTCACAAGCCGAGGCGAACAATGGGTGTGGCGGAACTGGGTGGTTTCCCGAGTTCGCCGTGAAGGCAATCAAATCCTCTGGCAATTAGAAAGAGTGGATTGAATTCATCCCAACAACGAAGCCTGGATTTAACAGTCGGCTCCCCTCGGGGAGTCGACTTGTTCTTTTGGAAGACTTTATTGGGTCAGCAGCTTATCCATATTGAGATAAACACCAAAATGGAGTTTATCTCAACTAATTTTGGCAGTTTTAACCCTCGAATAAATCTTTGAATTCGGCAGATTTAGAAAAAATCTCTTAGTCGGTGAAGAGGAATATTATGTTCATCTTCAGATTTTGTCCCAATTTACCTTCGCGTTCTCTATAGCCAGCATCAGATCACATACGGGGAGGTAGCTGAACAATTGCGATCGCCAAGCCGGTCCAACCCAAAATCAAGCTTAAGCCTCCCAAAGGCGTCACCCAGCCCAAACTACGAAAAGCCCCGAGGCTAAGCCCATAGAGGCTCCCAGAGAATAAAATCACACCCACGATTAGGGCCAGGCCAGCCCAAACCAAACTCGTTTTAACCGTTGCACTCAAGTCACCGCCCAAGTACAACAGCAAGCCCACAGCCAACAGCGCCAAAGCATGGAGCAATTGATAACGCGCTGCGGTTTCAAACGTCGTTAAAGCCGAGGC
>CALECT010000159.1 GCA_937949725.1 uncultured Pseudanabaenaceae cyanobacterium | reverse complement strand
GGCAGAAGGCGATCGCGTCACTGGCTCTCAATCCGGTTACCGGAATAAGGGCTGACCCTTTCGGAAAGCGAGGCTTGGCCCAATGGTCTGGAGGGCAGGCATCGCCGTCGCGCCGCTGCTCATTTAAGAAGAGCTGGTACTCAGCGCAGGAGATGTAGGTGAGGTCGATGTCGGTGGTTTCATTGAGGCGGAGCAGGCGTTTGAGGCGGCGCTCTAGTTTGACTTCAGCAGCTAGCTCGAAGATAGCGGGGTCGTTGGATTCGAGGCCGTCGTCGAGGCGATCTCCCAGTTCTGCTTTGACATCTTTAT
The DNA here is from genome assembly GCA_937949725.1 of uncultured Pseudanabaenaceae cyanobacterium. Classification (GTDB taxonomy): domain Bacteria; phylum Cyanobacteriota; class Cyanobacteriia; order PCC-9006; family JAAUQQ01; genus JAAUQQ01. The sequence goes on along the minus strand of CALECT010000159.1, from coordinate 23,464 downwards.
CGACGGCGAGCCCTTCTTCCAAGCAGTCATAGGCGAGGGAGAGGGCGTTAACGCTGTTTTTTTGTAGGGCATGCCAAATTAAGGCACTGGCATCATTCTCGGCAGCGTAAAGGCGGATGGTTTCTTCCCACCAGGGGTCTTCAATGGCACGGGTGAGCAGGTATTCCCGCTGGAGCTGTTTGACTTGTTGTGCTGCCAAGTATTCCTGCAAGCTCTTGTGGGCAAATTCGTAAACGCTGGGGTGGCGTTCGACCAGGAGGCCGCTGTTGACTTCGATTTGCTGGAGGAAGTTCTCGGCGGCGATGCCTCCGGAAGCTTGCGAAGCAATCGCTTCGTTACCACCGGCCATGCGGTCCAGCTCTTTTTGGATTAACACCTTGCCTGCAAAGGTTTTGAAGGTGCGACTGCGGCGACTCATAAGTTTGAGCGCTAGGGTCTGGAGAAGCTGCCGTTTTTGACTGGTTGTGAGTACATCTGGAATGCCTTTGACATCCTGGCGACGGCCCAGAAGCACATCGCAAATCTCTGCATAAAGCTCTACTCGCCGACCGGGCAAGGCACCGCGAAAGCAGTGGACCGTGGCAATCATGCTGAGCAGCAGGGGATTAAGGGCCATAGCTGCTAGGGCAGGCGTTTTGCTGATGCGGTCCATCAGGTCATCGCTCTGGAACTGGGCGCGTCGCTTGACACCCCGATCGCGTTTGCCCAGGTGCCGCACGGTCTCGTTTTGCAGATACCAGTTGTGGATGAAGCGCTGCATTTGCCCCAAGTCAAAGGGGCGAACTTCTAGGGTGGTTATGCCTTCTAGCGGCGTATCGCGGTAGCCTGAAGGGCGACTGGTGATAATGAAGGGAGCCTGGCGATAGCGGCGCATTTGCTGCTCCACCCAGCGGCTGACCTGCTTTCGGTGGCGTACGTCGGCGACTTCGTCGAGGCCGTCGAGTAGAACCAGAGCCTTGCCCCGATTGAGTTGATCGGCAAACCAGCCCGGTGGTGCCTTGAGGCCATCTAGCTGGGCTTGGCGTTCTAGGAGGGCCAGTAGATTGGGGGGCTCATCGGTGATTAGTTGGCTACGCACCTCTCGGAGGTAGAGCAGCATGGGGATTAGGTCGGGGGCTTGGCGATCGCGTTTACGCTGCTTTCCCCTGGCATAAATCAGCGTCAAATGTTCTAACAGCGTGGTTTTTCCAGAACCGGGTGCGCCTAGGATTACGAGGCGGTCAAAAGCGGGCTGTTCCTTCAGTTCTGCTAGAAAGGCCCAAATTGTACTGCCGTTAATGATTGGACTGGCTTTGCCACGGCGTTCCAAGAGCTCGGGCTGGCGGATTAGTGCTGAGGAGATGCGGCTGAGGCTTTCGGGCCGCAGTTGTAGGGGCACAAAGACCTTCTCAAGGTTGAGAGCGAAGGGACCTTTGTTGGTGAGCCCCTGGGTGCGGTAGTCGCGGTAGCGGTAAATCAGGGCTTGGTTATAGCGATCGCGGAAGTTGCCACTCAAGGCCCACCAAATCTTCTGAACCCGCACTTCAAACTGGTCAAATAGCCAATCCCCGACAGAATCGGCCCGTTCATCCAAGCGCTGTTCAATGCGCTCCAGCACTTTCCGACCAAACTTACGTCCGAGCGTGAGCAGTGTCACACAGCCCGTGACTGCCAGAGATGCCAGGGCTTCTCGCACTGCCCCCTGAATCATGAAATGTGCCGTTATCCCCAGCCCCGCGCCGGGTAGACCAAGGTTGATGAGCGTGCTAATTGCAGTTTTCAGCCGTTGCATGGGGGTGCAGGCAGTGGAGGGGGACGTGTTGGCGTGGTAGTGAAGAGAGGCGTTTTTGTCGGTGGTGGTGGAACCCTGTCGATCCACTGTCCTTAACCGCTCTATGGCTTCACTTAACTGCCAACTTTAACGCCCCATCGGTATTAATGACGATATTGAGGGGGATGATTTCTCGGTGCCTAGGCTTGCCTCGCCTATGTAAGAAAGGGGGCATATGACTTATTCGGCTACAAGTCATCGAGCAATCATATTGTTCTGGGAAACTCTGGCAAGTAAATCGTAGGTCCATGAGTCTGCCAGAAGTCATGACCTTTACTGCATTAGGCCTAATGAGTATTGATTCCTATACATCATTCATTATTGCCTTTGAGCAACGACTACTACGGTAATGAACGATATAATGCAGAGGGTTTTGAAATCATCGTTGCGGTGGCATGAGAGTACAAAGTTGATGGTGATGAAAAAAGCATTAGTCACAGGTTCTGCTAAAGGAATCGGTCGAGCGATCGCTCTAGAACTAGCCCAGCAAGGATTCGATATTGTCTTTCATTACAACAGTAGTGTAGATGCTGCGGAGGAAGCCCGAAAAGAAGCTGCTCAGTTTGGAGTTAAGGCGATCGCATTACAAGCTGATATCACTCAACCCGAGCAAGCTGTTGCACTAGTAGAACAAAGTGCAACTGAATTAGATGGACTCTCTGTTGTGGTCAATTCTGTTGGCAATTACCTGAGTCAGCGCACCAGTCAAATGACAACCAATGAATGGCATAGTGTCATTGACTCCAACCTAAATAGCGCTTTCTATATCACTCAGGCTGCAATTCCTCACCTCAAAGCCGCTCAGTGGGGGCGTATTCTTAATGTTGCTGCAGCTAGTGCTCAAAACCTCACCGCACGCGACTTAAATACGGCCTACATTGTTGCGAAAACGGGTATCATTATCTACACTAAGTCCCTGGCAAAAGAACTCATTACAGATAACATTACAGCCAATGTTATTTCGCCAGGTATTGCAGAAAATTCATTTGAATATGATGATGATTGGGAGGATTGCTTGCCCACGCTCCCTGCGGGACGACCTGCCCATCTCTCTGAAATAGTCCATGCAGCTTGGTTCTTTCTGAATCCTGAATCTGATTATATTACGGGACAAGTGTTGGAAGTTTCTGGGGCATGGAGCTTATAGCTTTCGTAAAGCATTTCCGCATGTAAAATTAGCGATGGCTATAATGCCTTCGCCTGTATCTTGCGAGTCTTAAAACTTCGGAAATGAAGAGAATCTTTTGTCCACCAGGACTTCAGAGATTCTTCTTGAGGAAGTGAAACGAATGCTTCTCGTCATCTGGGCAATAAGAATATGCCATCAGCTCAAGCGCTAAATTGCTAATTATCTAGGATAAACGATGCTAACGCTCGATCATTTGTGTGAATTTCAAGAGAAATATGCTGATGCTGCAAAAGCAGAAGTTCAAGGATTTTCTATCGGTAACAAGCACTTTGACTTCAACTCAGAGCAAGCGATTTTAGGAGTTGTCAACCTCTCTACAGATTCCTGGTATCGAGAAAGCGTTTGTATGACAGCTGAACAGGCCATTCAGCGAGGCATTGTTCTCGATGCCCAGGGCGCTGACTTTATTGATATTGGCGCAGAATCAACGCTACCTAATGCTGAAAGAGTAGAAGATGTAAGACAGCAAAGTAAGATTTTGCCTGTCTTAAAAGCCTTAAATAATGAAGGTGTTTTAACGTCAATTGAAACTTACTATCCCCAGGTTGCCAGGGAATGTCTTAAAGTCGGGGCAAACATTATTAACCTAACTGGTTCCCAAGATAACGAAGAAATTTATAAAGCAGTGGCGGACTATGATGCGGGAGTCATCATCTGTTATGTTCAAGGCAAAAATGTAAGAGATGTGGGCGACTTTGACTTTGGTAATGATCCCACAGCATTAATGTATGAATATTTTGCCAGAGAGATTGATGTCGCCACCAAGCTGGGGGTGAGCAAAATCTTTGTTGATGCTGGCCTCGGCTTTTACTATAAGAATCTGCAAGATAGCGCCTTACGTATCCGCTATCAGATGAAAACATTTCTAGGTACATTTCGGCTAAGGACATTAGGTTTTCCAGTCTGTCATGCTTTACCACATGCATTTGAAACCTTTGGAGAGGAAGTCCGTAATGCAGAAGCCTTTTTTGCGGTCTTAGCAACATTAGGGAAGACAGATCTGCTAAGAACCCATGAAGTACCCCGAGTTAAGGCAGTCTTAGATACTCTGAAGCTCTACTGAAAATAACTTGGAATTTGAGTACTGACCTGAGGTTAGGTGCTATGTCGCATAGCCTCAGGTGCCAGTACTTGGAACTCAATTATTCAGGCTCGGTATCTATTTCAACTTAATCTAAGAAATAATGACTTCACTGTCGGCAGGTTTTAAGAGTCGGTACCATGAGGACCGGATCAACCATATGGCAATGGGTAATTCTCCCGTATGTTCAGAAATTCGTTCTGAGCATCCCTACTGGCAAGAATCCCGGCTTATCCTTCCTTTCCTTATTGACGGCTGGCAACATTATTATCAAATAGATTTCCCTTCAGAATTAGGAAACTTGTCAGACCAGTCCTCAACAATTCTATTAGGAATTGCGATGGCTGAAATTTACCGTCTCTCTGAGATCTGTACACCTAAAGTCATCTCTATACCTTGGTATCGTTGTCAGTCTTGGGAAAGAGACTGGTGGCAAGATGACATGTTCTGGTACTTACAACAGAAGTTTTACTTGGAGCAGTGGGATTGGAGTCAAATACCCCATCTTGAATTTTCTACAACTATAGATAGCTCCTCATCCTGGACTGCTACTGTCAATGACTCTTATCTCTTAGCAGTGAGTGGTGGAAAAGAAAGTACCTTTGCTTTTGAGTGGATGAAACGAGCTGAATTACCACTAGAGACTTTTACATTACATCATGCAGGCGGAATCTTAGGGCATCATTGGCAGAGCAAATTTCCGGTGTTTGATGATATAAAAAAGCGATCGCCTTTTTGGGAAGTGTTAGCCCATCCGCGAGAATGCCCGGCTGAGCATTTTGCATATGATGGTGTTCGAAACGATCCGACCATTACCAATGCCCTCTTTGTCATGATGATAATTGCAACGCAGCGGCAGCAAAAGTTTATTGTTTTAGCGAATGATAAGAGCTCTAACGAAGCTAATGTTGTTCATCAGGGGCGTAGCGTTAACCATCAAAGTGCCAAAGGCAATGAATATATCAGGCGGTTTAATGATTTCCTCTCTAGAAAGGGGTTGCCGTTCCGGTACATTAGCATCTGTGAAGAGAGCTACTCGATTGCCGCAGTTGAGCAGTTAGCTCGCTGGAATCAGAATTCACTCAAGGAGCTGACCTGTTGCAATGAAGCGCAGTGGTCATTGGATGCAGAGCGGTGGTGTTGTAATTGCCCCAAGTGTGCCTTTTCTTATGCATTAATCGAGGCCTCTACAAGCCGAAATTTTGCAATAGGCGCTGTCGGAAAAGATTTATTGAGCCAACATAACCTAAGGGAGGTTTGGCAGCGTTTGTATGATCCAGAGCAAGAAAAACCCTTTGAATGTGTTGGAGAAAAGTATGAAACCTTAATGGCATTAGTTCGTTGCAAAGAACGGCGGGTAAAAAATGGTGAACCGCTGGGAGCATTAGACCTGATTCCTGACTCTGAGTTTGATCTTGCCCTACTTCAAACCTGTGCCCCTAGTAATATCCCTATGGCGCATCAAAATAGGCTGAACTCTATCTTGGTTTAGATACAGTGATGGTGATCTTTGATGTGCTGCGGTTACATGAGAGTCTTCGTTCTCTTTGAATTCTACTTCTGTAATGAGCGATAAAGAATTTCAGCTCCTGAGTCTAAAACTATCTGGTCTGTTGAGTTGAGAGATGATAAACAATGCTTAAGCTAAATAAGCTTTGAGATGTTCCTCTTTTTGTCGTTACTTTGGAGTTTGCAGTGGGTTTGTAAATGCTTACTTACATTTCCCATATGTTGTCATAACCCAAAAGGCAATTATTCACTCTAGCTGGGATAGAGTAAATAATTGCCTTGCTAGCATCTCGGCTGAACATCGACGATAATGTTAAGCCACACTAGAAAGCGAGCTTGCGTAACAATTAGCTAAACTCTCTGGCAGAGATAAACCCCTTCTTCCGCATTCTCAGCTTCCCAAAAATCTAGAACTTGGATATTGTAAGCTTTAAGTAAATCTTTGATCATCTGAGTAGTGTAGCGATAAGAGAAAAAGAGTCTTACTTTGTCACCTTGGCTCCATGTAATGGGTTGATTCTCGATCGAAAAGCTCACATCATTCTTTACATTAAAATAAGCAGCAATACGTTGAATATGCTGATTTTTTGAATCTGGCTCTATTTGAAACTCAATAGAGCCATCTTGGCGGCCTACACCAGCATCCAACAAAACAGTAATCAACCATTCTTTAGTGAGTTCATTATTGTACTGGGGGAAAACAGTTTGTACTCCCTCCAAGTAATCAGCTCCCGGTGCCAGATTGGCACTAAATAAGAGCAAATCGTCAGGCTGAAGAAAACTGGTTAAAATCGGCAATATTTCATCAGGTAAGAAATTAGGGATCATGCCGAAAAACGTAATGATATTTCTATTATCCTGACGATCAATCAGAGAGACTAAATCTTCGGCATGGAGTAAGTCACAGACAATAGGCTGTACGCTCAGCTCGGTAGATGCTTCACGTAACTTTTGAGCTGAAATGATTGCTAGAGATGCACTAACATCAACCGGGTAACAAGCAGATACTTGCTGTTCCTTATTTAATAGAGATACAAGCAGCTTATCTTTTTCTCCACCGCCACATCCTAGGGCAATGACATTGTTGCGGCTCGCCGCATTGTCATGGGAAGCGTCGGCACTAATGCTGTTGATAAGCTCAGCTGTCTTTTGGCAGCATTGCACATATGCATTGACGCAGCTTTCATCATTTTGAGCGGGAGAAAAAGACTCGTGAATCTTTAGCCATTTTTGGCTCTGCTTCACACTGTCGTAATGGAATTTGTGATTTATTTTCTGACTTGTAAAACTATCAATGTAATCCTGAAAGACTTGGCCTGGAAACTGGCTGGGATGGATATATAGTTGCTCAAATTTCTCTAACATAATGAAGTTCTATCCTTCGTTTTTGTTCGCTGATTCCTGGCGCAATTGCTCTACATCTGAACAATCTACTGTTTGTTTCAGTTGACTAATCTTGTGCTCAGACACTGGGTCAATCCAATCTGGTGCAATTTCAGACAATGGCACTAATACAAAAGCTCTTTTTGACATTAAAGGGTGAGGAATCGTCAGATCTGGTGTATTCATCACCAGATCGTCAAAAAGGAGGATATCTAAATCTAAGGTGCGAGGACCCCAGCGCTCTTGGCGGACCCGGCCAAATTGATTTTCAATGGCCTGCAGTGCAGTGAGTAGAGCATTAGGACTCAGCGTTACTGCCAAAATAGCGCAGCCGTTCAAGTAATCCGGTTGAGCGGGACCAATAGGGGCGGTTTTATACCAGCTAGAAAAAGATTGAACTTCAATACCAGAGGTTTGCCCCAAGGCATCTAAAGCGCCTTCCAGAGTCTCTAAAGAATTTCCTAGATTACTGCCGAGAGCGATCGCGCTCATCACAGGAGCTGTAGGTGCAGCGGGTTGTGATGTTGTCATATAAGCTTGTTCTTACTCCTCTCAAGCAGTGTCTGTAAAGACTATTCTAGCGCTTCCGCTCATCATTCCTAACTTCTGGCAATCTGGGATTCAATCCATACATCATTCTTCTTGTACTCTCAGCAATTTGTTTGGTAGGCAAGTAATTTGAGAGACTCATGCTTGAACATTTGAAGCCTTGTGAGGTGCATATCCTGATGAGCTTGCCTGTGAGGAAAATTTTAGTCGACAGTCATGGGCCGAAAAATGCTGACTCCCATTACCTCCCTGAAATTGATATCCTAGTTTAGACACTCAACATCGATCTTGATGAATAAGACAGGTAGCATTAATGGAGGTAACCCTGCTGGAATATGATGTCAGCTCTGGCTCAGTCTTCTAAGGAATAAGTCTCTCTACCTTTGCAGAGAAGGCACAATTAGATGGACTTCAATTTATGAGTCTATCTCATCGTAAATTTGACTTAGGTATACAAGGCCAGAAAAGGATTAATCCAGCGAAGCAATTGTACAAATATAATGGCCAACTTCAATTGATTTCAACACTCTCTAATGCCGAGGTAATAGTGGAAAGCAGCAGATAAAATAGTGGAGATCTTTGTCTCATAACTCCAGCTCATTCACCAGCATTCAGGGCATTACGACTGTAATGTGATAAGTCTGCGAGACCGCGTGGGTCGCAATTGTAATACTCCGAAGCTGGCTGAGGTGCCGAGCCTAGATTAGGGTTCAAAAAATAGTTGACGTATCAAAACAGAGAAGCGGAAATCAAGAAGATGGATATCTTACAAGTTAACGGCATTCGTGCATATGGTTACACTGGATACTTCCCAGAGGAGCAAACCCTGGGACAGTGGTTTGAGGTTGACCTGTCATTTTGGGTGGATCTGTCGATTGCAGGATCAAGTGATGATCTAAACGACACCTTGGATTACAGCAAGGTTGTAGTGTTGGTGCAGGATATTATCAAGACATCAACCTTCAAAATGATCGAGCGATTAGCCGATGCGATCGCCACTGCAACATTGGATATGAGTAAGGCTGAAAAAGTGAAAGTTAGCTTTATTAAATGTCAACCTCCTATACCTGATTTCTCAGGTCATATCAAGATTGAAATTGAGCGTTCTCGCTCTTCTCTCTAATGATTCCTAGTAGAGGTCATGTCTGCTTCTTTTTTTTTGCCATTTATTTATATAATGGCTAGCCACGTTTGCCTACTCCAACAGCACTATGATTGCTCAACAAGCTGCTGTTAAGTTGTCTGCGACTAGGTAGATGGAATATCAATGTAAAGCCGGAGGCTTTACATTGATATTTTAAAAGGTGGAAATCTGTCTTGTCAGTTCACTCCTTTGCATCGAGAGCTGGTGACCCAAGCATTACTACTGTTTGAGCGTCAATGATGAAATATAGTCTTCTATTAGAACGCGGGTATAGCTATTAATAGGGTGCTCTAATGCTTCTTGAGGTGACACCCAAGCCCATTCCTCGATCTCCTCATTAGGAGTAATGATTTCATGGTCAGACACTGCATAATAATTAAGCAAGATAAAGTGAGCATCTTTATGAAATTCGTCACTGAGAACTGCTTCTTGGGCGACGGCAAAACGAATCTCACTTAAATCTAAACCCACCTCTTCCTTCAGCTCTCGCTTCACCGCAGTTTCTAGGGTTTCACCCCAGTCAATCTTGCCTCCAGGAACCCCCCAACTACCACGCCACTTTGTGGTTTTAACAATCAGCACATTGTTGCTAGGTCCTGTGACTAATGCACCCACCGTTGCTAACGGAAATTTTGTCTGCATCAACTAACGATTTCCTTTCCCTAAAATCTGTAGCACCAAATAGGCACATCAGATACTTGACCATTGCAGATAATATAGTAAATCCTTTGAATGCATTCAACTGATTCCGCTAAGGGGGGGAGGTTGACAGCGGTGCGGGCAGTCTTAGTCTGAGGACCTGAAACCCTCGATTTCTCGTTTCTGAGGTCGACATCGAAGAGGACTACAACCCTCATGTTGTAGCCGGTACTATTAAGGTTGCCGAAGGCAAAATAGAGCCTCCGACGTGAAATGGTTCTTATTTCAGCGCAAATTGCTCGACACAGCGCGCAAAGATTTCTACACCCATACCTAGGGCTGTTTCGTCGAAGTCGAAGCGAGGGTGATGATGGGGGGAGCTGAGGCCTTTGTTGAGGTTGGCGGAGCCGAGGAAGAAGTAGCAGCCCGGCACTTCCTGGAGGAAGAAGGACATGTCTTCGCCGCCCATGGTTTGGCATTCGGGCACGACGCCAGCGGGCGTTTCCAACACATGCTCGGCGACGGAGCGGACGAGGTCGGCCATGGCGGGATTGTTGACGGTTGGGGGGTAGAGGCTCCAATAGTTGAGGCTGTAGGTTGCGCCCTGCATGTCGCAGCAGCCCTTGATGATGGCTTCGATGCGATCGCGTATAACCCCCTCATATTTCCGGTCAAAATAGCGAGTCGTCCCCGTAAACGTGGCCTTATTGGCAATCACATTGTGAGTACTCCCGGCATGGAGTGAACCCACCGTAACCACCGCAGAATCAATCGGGTCCACGTTGCGAGCCACGATGGTTTGCAGGGCCGTGACAATCTGGGAGGCGACGAGAATGGAGTCTACGGTTTGGTGAGGCATGGCCCCGTGGCCGCCTTTGCCCTGAATAATGCAGTCGAATAGTTCCACGGCTGCCATGAGCGGGCCACTGCGAACGCCGACGGTTCCTAGGGGCAGGTTATTCCAGAGGTGTAGGCCGATGATGGCATCAACGTCGGGATTTTTGAGGACGCCTGCTTCCACCATTGGCTTGGCGCCACCGGGGCCTTCTTCGGCAGGCTGGAAGATGATTTTGACGCGGCCCGGGAAGTCGTTGTGTTGGGAGAGGTAGCGGGCTGTAGCTAGGGCGATCGCGGTATGGCCATCATGGCCACAGGCATGCATTTTGCCGTCATGCTTGGAGCGGTAAGGCACCTCGTTTTGCTCCTGCACGGGCAGGGCATCGATGTCGGCACGGATGGCGAGGGTGGGGCCGGGGCCGCTGCCTTCAATCAGGGCGACGATGCCGGTTGTGGCGATGCCGGTTTCGTGATCGATGCCCCAGGCGGTGAGCTTTTCGGCGATGAAGCTGGCCGTTTTCTCTTCTTTGAAGCCCAGCTCGGGGTATTGGTGCAGGTGGCGACGCCATTCCACGATGTCGCCCTGGAGTGCTTGGATGGCAGGGCGGATGCGGGAGGTTTGCAGGGAGAGAGGTGCTGAAACCATTGCTGTGATGCTCTGAGGTGCAGGCTAGAACTTCACCGAGGTGCAGCCTAGTGCTTCACTGTAGCAGTTTCATTTAGAGGGAGCCGGGGATGTAGATTTCGTCGGTGTAAGACTTTATTTCTCTGGCCTCGGTTGATTCAAGACAGCCAGTTTTCGATCTTTAGCCCTGCAACTCGCTCAAATTCTCGCATGTTGGCAGTGACCAAAATTAAATCTAGGACTGAGGCGTGGGCAGCAATGAGTAGATCATTAGGTCCAATGGACGTTCCGGCTCGTTCTAAATGAGTCCGAATTTCGCCATAGCGTTGGTCCACAGGTGGAGCTAGAGGTAACACCGGCAACAGAGTCAATATTTGCTCTAACTGCTGAATAAGGCGTTCAACGCCACTTTTCTGCGCTCCAAAACGTAGCTCACAAGCTACAACAACACTGGTGCAAATCCTATGCTCACCTACGGCTTGGATCTGCTGAAATACTCTTCCCTGAGGCTGCTTGACGAGATCAGACAGGATATTGGTGTCCAGTAGATACTGATAGCTCATGGAGCCTAACTAAAAAGTGACATCGTCTAAGGGCAGTAATCCTTCGTCAAAATCTGCGAACGAGTCACTGATATCTGGCAGAGTTTTTAATAAACTTAGGAGTGATGCTGAAGCAACTGGCTCAATCACTAAGCGTTGTCCTTCTTTTCGTAGCAGCACTTCAGTTCCCCTCAGGGCGAATTCCTGGGGGATTTCCAAAATTTGCTTGAGCCCGTCTCTCAACAGGGAGACCTGAAAAGGATTTTGCATGGGTCGCTTGTTCAGCTCTGCTTCTATGCTAGCTCGAATGCCAGTCTGTTGCTCCAAAGTGGCCGGGCCGGATGGCGGAGCGCGGATGCGGGAGGTTTGCAGGGTGAGGGGAGCTGAAACCGTGGCTGTGATGCTCTGAGGGGAAGGCTAGAGCTTCACTGTAGCAGTTTCGTTTAGGGGGAGGTGAGTGATCGAGGTGGCGTTTGCGGAGGCTTTATTGCTTTGTTGCATGACTAGATCTCTTGCACAAATCATTCTCCAAATTCGCTGAAATTCCAAATCAGAGGAGGTTATAGCTGATTGGAGCTAATCGCTGAAACAATGAGGCTGCGTATTCATGCAAGAGGTCTACTGGTAATTTCTACCAGCCTCCGGCAGATGGCCGCTCCAGGGCTCCAGGGTTGTGCTTATGTCTGATCTTGCCGAACTGTTTTTTGTTCGTTATCTTTACCCCAAGATCGGGATCTACAGAATAGACGCCTGTTTCATAGCCTTCTGCCAAAGCTTTCATCATGCCTGTCAAGCTATTGAAAACTGGCTTGGTTGAGACCTCGCAGCACTCAGTGATATGAAAAATAGGTGCTGTATCACTGCATTTCTCTTGGCCAAGAACCGCAAAAAATTCAGTATCAAATTCAAAAAGTGGAAAGAGGTAATGAGGCTCGTCGCATTCAAGCCGTAAATCAATTAATACTTCGCTATTGACATGCTCTTGAGAAATTTCCAAAGCATGCTCTAAAGGCAGCAACCAGTGGAAAACGAACGCCCTTGAGCATTTGGTATCTCCATTGCGCCATTGGTAAAGTTCTTGAACTTCACGAGAAACCTTGAATGGGAGTTGCTGAAGTTTGATGGATATCTCTTCGCTGCTGAGACCTGGCCTAAAGCCTGATGCACTTTTCGGATCATTCTGCTGGAGCCAAGCCAAGATTCGGTCGAGAGATTGAGTCAGCTCTGTCATGGCTTCAAGGGAGGTCGGATTAAACTTGCCGCTATTATGCCCAAAACTTATTTCTCCCAGAGTTTATAGCTCCGGTTCTGCGCTCAATGCTTGCGACTGAGCCACCAATCGTTCCGTCTTTTCTCGTTCGTGTATATGACTTATGAAGCGACCGCCCCCGGCTCCCATCAGTCAAACGAACAATTGATATCATTGCTATCATTTGAGCATAGCTAATCTATCTCATCGCTTTGGAATCTAAGCAATGGCCAATCTCATCGTTCGCAATATCGACGAAGCGATCGTCCAAGCCCTTAAACAGCGGGCCAGCCGCAACGGTCTCAGCGCTGAGGCAGAACACCGCAAGATTTTGGCGAAAGTGCTTCTTCATCCTCCCCAAAAGTCCTTCGCAGAAGTGCTGCTCTCAATTCCCGCCGTGGGCGAGGATGAGGATTTTAAACGAGTCGAAGAAGATGCCCCCCGCGATGTCTTCCTCTAATGGCTTCAAACTTATCTGATGCCCAGTATCTGCTGGATACCAACGTCATCAGCGAGCTACGCAAGCGAGACCGGGCAAACGCTGGAGTTCAGCAATTCTTTCAGGATGCGATCGCCCAGGAAGCGCGTCTCTACCTCAGCGCAATCACTATCGGTGAACTACGTCGAGGTGTGGAACTCATTCGCCAGCGGGGCGATAAGCCTCAAGCGGACCTGCTGGAAGCCTGGCTGAACAGCATTTTGGATGAGTACGCCGACTACATCTTGGACTTTTCTGCGATCGAGGCCCAGGTTTGGGGACGGTTGATGGTGCCGAATCCTCACCATGTTCTGGATAAGCAACTCGCGGCAACGGCGCTGGTTTATGGCCTAACGCTGGTGACTCGTAACACCCGCGACTTTGAAGGGACGGGCGTGGCGTTGCTGAATCCGTTTGAGCAGGATGATCACTAAAACGCCTTTTACAGTGCTGGTTCTACACCTAGCGATCGCAGTTGAGCCCTTAGCCGCGCCGTTTTCTTCTGCTCAATTGCAAGTTGCTTTGTGAACTCGTCAACTTGATCCTTGGCTACCCTTTCTTGAGCTGCAAGCTTGTTCTCTAAAGCAATCCGATAATGGGTTGGAACTGCTTCATACTCCTCCAATCACTTTTTGTATTCTTCTTCCGCCTGTCCAGGATACGCAGATGGGAACTTCGCTTCAAAAGCTTCCCAATCAAATTCTTCTCCAGGGTTGCCAGTGGGGAGGTCATACATGGTGGGAAAGGTTTCCCTCGGGAGGCGAGGCGGGTCAGTCTGATACATAACGCTGAAACGCAGCAACCATCGCGAGCACATAACACTATTCTAAGCGCTGAGCCAGGTTCTCTCCCTGGTGATCTGATGCCTGGGGTCTCAGTTCTGCCCGAGACGCTGGCGCGTTTTCTGGGCGCGGATGATCACCTTGGAGAGTGCCAGTAACCGTCGCCAGTCTGCCTCGTTGGGCTGGCCGTCTCCTGCTAAGGTGCCGAGGGCATAGAGGCTGAGCGACTGCGGGGTGAGATTGCTAGGGGCTAGACGGGATTGGAAGTCGTTGAGCATGGCTGAGGAGCTGAAATGGCGATAGGCCTCTCCTAGGGGCATGGTCTTGCTGAGGGCGATCGCTTTTTTCACCAGGTTTTGTTGAGCTGGGTTGAGCATCAGTCTATCTATGTTCCCTGGGATGAATTCCATCAGAATGCCCGGAAGCGGGTCAAGGATTGGGGCGCTTATACCCCATGTTCCAGTGCGGGTTGGCTTAGACTCACATAGAGGCCGAGGTTGTCTGTGGTAAAGAATTTTGAGGTGAAGTTCTGTAGTTTTGCCGAGTCACTGACAGGTTAATTTGGGGTGAACTATTATTAGTCAGGAGCTATCTATCTTTAAAATTAAGTCTCTATGCTTAAAAATCTATTTGGCGGTAAGGCGAAGCAGGATGCCGCTGCTCAGCCCGCTTCCCCTGAGCAGCCCTCGACGGACATAGCACAGCCCGAGGTGTCGCTGGCTGACCTGCCTGCCAAGTTGCAAACCCTGCTCCAAGAGCAGCCTAAATTCCATGCCATTTATGAAGATACAGAGCTAATCGAGGCGGATTGCTGTAACTGGGCGATTGAGCAGCAGATTTTGGTTTGGATCTCCGAGAATGTGAAGCCTGGCTTCTCGACCCTAGAGACCGGCTGTGGCTATTCTTCTGTGGCCTTTGCCATCGCCGGTGCTCAGCACACGGTCCTTTCCCCCATTGCTGCTGAGCATGATGCAATTCAGCGCTGGTGTGCGGGCAAGGAAATTGCCATGGACAAGATTGAGTTCCTGGCCAAGGCCTCTCAGGATGTGGTGCACAGCCTGCCCCAGACGCCGCTGGATGTGGTGCTGGTCGATGGTAACCATGCCTTCCCAACGCCTTTCATTGACTGGTATTACACCGCTGAGCGAGTCAAGGAAGGGGGCCGGATGATGATTGATGATACTCAAATCATTACTGGCAAAATTCTTAAGGACTTCCTCGTTTCGGAGGAGGGGCGCTGGGTCCTGGAGACCGAATTGGGCAAAACTGCTATTTTCCGACGCGTGACATCGGAGTCCGTGACTCGGGGATTTTGGTTTGGCATGCAGCCCTATTGCAAGGATCCGGTGGACTAGGCCAGGAATTGCCTCAGCGTTTTAATGCTGCTGAAGCCGTTTGGCTTGGGCGACTTTGCGTTCGGTGAGCCAGTGGTCGCGGGTGAGGCGATCGCGGGTCTTCTGCACCCGCACCACCAGCTTGCACAGTGCCAATAGTCTTCGTTGGTCCTTCGCGCTAGCCTGCCCACCATTGGCCAAGGCTTTGAGGGCATCCAAGCTGCAAGATTCTTGATTGAGCCCTTGGGGCTCTAGGCGTTGGATAAAGTCTTCCAAAATGGCGGAAGAGCTGACATGGCGATAAGCCTCGCCCAGAGTGATGCTGGGGGCGAGGCTTATGGCTTCTTGAATCAGCTGTTGTTGTGCAGACATGATGAGGCGCAGCGTGAGAATTCTGATGATAATAATCACTGAGAACTTAGCCTAATGACTCAGGACTTTTCCCAGAATTCTCAAGCCTTAAAACATAACGTTACAAACGTGAATGTCCTTCAGCTCGTCGCCTAGACCCATCGCCTAGACGCTACCTTGGGCAATCATCTGAATCGCTCGAGGAGCTGCTGGGTCAAAGCCGTGGAAGTCCCAGGAGTTGCGATCGCGAGGATCAACAAGGGACTGACGGTTGGGCACCAGCGTCACATAGACGGCCTTGGCTTTGGGATTCACCTTTTGGCGATAGTCCTTCAGGGCCTGGCTGGGGTGCCGACGTCCCGCCCAGGACTCGCAGTCCGTCCAGAAGACAAACACATCGGCGTAGAATCGCTGCTTGATGGCCCAGTCGTAGGCGACGGAGGCATCGGTGCCGCCAAAGTTGGAGCTTTGGGCCTTGCCCATGGCGGAGGCGAAGCTGTCTTTGGCGGTGATGCCTAGGTCTTTGAACTGGGTGGAGAAGCCGCGAATGGCATAGTTTTGCTCCGCCTTTGCGGTGGCAAGGGCCATGGTGGCGGCAATCTCGCAGCAGGTCAGACCGATGGAACCGACGCTGTAGTAGGACATGGAGCCGGAGATATCCACGGCATGGAGGAAGGTCTTGCCCGTAGGCGCAGCTACTTCAAAGGACAGCTCCAGGGTGCGATCCAGGATGTCGCAGATGCGGGAGATGGGCACCCAGGTTTTCGAGCTGCGGCCCAGCTTGCCGCCGGACTGGTAGGTCTTGAGGGCCTTGAGCACATCCATGGGATGGATGCGGGCCTTACGCAGTAGCTCCCGGTTGGTGAGCAGCTTTTCCACATGCTTGAGCTGCTTGCTCTTGTGGGTTTGCAGCACGCCGATCTGAGTCAGCGAACCCAGGTTGCGCAGTAGGGCACCTAGGGGCATTTGCCGAAACAACAGGTTCCAGGCCTGCTGATCCATTTGGCCAATGGGGGCGATCATTTCGTGGGTCAGACGACCTTTGGAAATGGCTTCGCAGGTCAGCTGGGGCTTACGCTTAACGCGCTCGTACCAGCTAATTTGCTGCATGGCTTCGGGCAGATGACCGGAAGGCAGCTCGCCTTTGCTGACCCAGTGGTAGAGCGCTTGGTGGTCTGCGCTGGTGGGCTTGGGGTGGAAGAGGCGCAGGGCATCGCGATGGGTGAAGCCGTGGCGTTGCTGATACTTCAGTAGTTGGTAAGCCAACCTTTTGGCGTCCGCATTGGAGAGCCAGGCCTTGCCGCATTCCCGCACGACCTTGCCGAAGCCGCGCAGACCCTTGGTGTAGCTGAGCCATTCGTAGAAGTGGCTGCCAGTGCGGATGACCTGGGGGAAGATCTCGGCGAAGCAGGCTTTGGCTTCGGGCTGGTCGCCCATGGAGAGCAGGACCAGGGCGAAGATGGGGGCGCTGTTGTTGATGGCGTGGCCGTCGCTGGCGTATGCGATCGCCTCCGCCACCCGCTGAGGATTTTGCTCAACACAGGCCAGAACGATATCTGCAAACTCATCGGTCAGCTCGCGCTTGTCGGCATAGAATGAGCCATTGGCGGTGCCCATGAGTAAGCAGCGGCGCAGTTGAGCCCATTGGCCCGCATCAAAGCCATAGCCGCTGGAACGGCCTTGAATCATCTCGGCCTCACGCCCGGGAATGGGCTGGGTCTGAGGGGTTGCTTTGGGTTGTGTGTAAAACTTATATGTCATTTTCTTTCTCCGGCCCGCTTGGGCAATTTCTTCGATACGTCTGGGGTGGCTGTGATTAGCCAAGGGAGTGGGGCGGGAATCGAACTCGCATCTCGTCGGAAAAGGGAGGTTTCGAGGTAAAGTCGGTAACCCTAAATCCTGCGGCCCTTTCGGGTAAAAATTGCGCTCTACCGTTGAGCTACCCACTCCATGGGAGGAGACTGATTGGTCCTCTTTTTTCTATCCTGGCCCTCTCCCTAAATCCCTCTCCCAACAGTGGGAGAGGGACTTTTAAGCTCCCCTTCCCCCAGGCTTGGGGGTAAGGGGTTGGGGGATGGGGGCGTTTGGAAATGATTTGAGGCGTGGCAGGGAGGATTCGAACCTCCGACCTCCCGCTTAGAAGGCGATAACCCTTGTTCGTCGGCCTTTGCAGGCAAAAGGTTGAATAAGGGAGTTGTTGGCGCTCTACCACTGAGCTACTGCCACAGGTTTGCTGATGTGAACGTGGTGGACGGAAGAGGATTCGAACCTCTATTACTCGCGTTTAGGGCGATAACCCTCGCTCTGGCGACCCTTGCGGGTAAGAGAGTTGAGTAAGGGGAGTAAAGCGTTTTACCGATTAAACTACCCGTCCTGGTGTCAAGGCTGGCTGGTGGTGAACAGAGTGGGTTGGTGGCCCGTCGCTCGCCTTGTTGAATACAGAATAGACAGGGCTGCTACCCCTAGGCGAATTGGGGAAGAGAATGGGGGAAAGCCTTTAGCAGATAGGCTTGGAGTTAGTTGAGGGGAATGGGGAAGTTGAGGGGGTACCCAAACTTTTGCCTTGCTCTTGGTGGCGGGACTGAGCCCCGACCACCTTCAATTGCGGCTCTTGGCGCTATCAGCGTCAAAATGAGGCAGGAGCCTCACAACAGCCTAAACGGCTGATGCTAAGGCAGAGCCTCAGAAATAGGGGCTTGACTACTCCCCCAGCTAAGGCGAAGTTGGTTTTTAGACCTACTTGTGAGATCGAAAAGTATCGAACCAACTTGGCAAGAAAATCTTTAAAGAGTCTGGACGGTAGTGGATATGTTCGATTTTATCGATGAAATCATGGAGATTTTTCCCTCAAACTGGCTGTTTAAGCTGAAGAAAGAGTCCACCGGAGGGACGACAGGGGTAGACATCCGACACCCAAACAATCCAGAGATCTATTTGGAAATTATGATTATCAAAGAGAGAACTGGAATTGCTGTGTTCCAACAAAATTCAGCAGAAGAGCTCCTGCTAGACCTGGGCGGATTTGATTACAGTTTTGAAAAAGATGAGGTTGACAAACTCAGGCAATTTCTGGAGCACTTTCGCGATACTGGAGAACTACTCTAAGTCAAGTTCATGCTGCCTCATTTGTCAGGCAGTATGACATTGCTGGTAGAGTGGGGGCTTCTGATTTTGCTGATAGAGGTTTTGTTTTTCCCTGGTGGCAGGGCTCAGCCCTTAAAACCTTCAACTGCTGCTCATGCCGCTATCAGCGTTAAAAATGATGAGGCAGGAACCTCACAACAGCCTATTCCTAGGCAGAGCCTCGGAAATAGAGGCGAGCTGCACTGGGGGAGTGATGGGGAACTCGGCATTAACCGGGAAGCGGTTCCGGGAGACCTCAAAGCATGTGCCTTACACTGGGAGACAACCGCGCTGGAGATTGCCATGACTGCCTTTGTGGTGAATATGAAGCCGACTGTCGATCTGAATGATGAGCAGTTTTATCAGCTCTGCCGCCAAAATCCAGATTTGAAATTTGAGCGTAGTGCTACGGGGGAGCTCATCATCATGCCACCAACAGGCGGAGAGAGCGGTCGCAGGAATGCTGATATTGTGATTGACCTGGGTATTTGGAATCGCAAAGCAGGGCTCGGGGTTGTATTCGATTCTTCTACGGGGTTTAAGCTGCCGAATGGGGCGGATCGCTCGCCAGACGCGGCTTGGGTGGAGTTGAGTCGTTGGCAGGCGCTTACGCCGGAGCACCGGGAGAAGTTTCCGCCGATTGCGCCGGATTTTGTGGTGGAGCTGCGCTCTCGGACAGACAGTCTCGAAACGTTGCAGGCCAAGATGCGGGAGTATTTGGAAAATGGGGTGCGGTTGGGGCTATTGCTGAATCCCCAGGCGCGGCAGGTTGAGGTGTATCGGTTGGGTGAAGCAGTGCAGGTGTTGGAGAATCCGCCCAGCGTTAGTTGTGAGCCAGAGTTGCCTGGGTTTGTGTTGGGTTTGGATGGAATTTTGTAAAGGGGATTCGCCTTCACCGTCGAAGGCACTTCTGTTCACTGCAACAGATTGGGGGAGAGCAACCCTGAAATAAAAGTCGCGAGGTTTGTCTTGCGTGGAGCTAGTTCAAGAATGTTGGAGGGTGAAGACCAGCACCAGCCAGCAAACGCCGTAAATTTTTGACGCCATTGCGATTCAGCTTGAGAGCTGCAATGGTAGCGCGACCGCAAGCGTTGATGCCGATAACCTGAGAGTAATCTTCGCTCCAGGCAAAGTGCTCGCGCCAGTTTTGAGTGCGTGGGTTAAAGAACTCAGTTTCTTGTTGGGTTTCTGGATCTAAGGCTGAAGTACGGGCTTGCTTAAAACCATTACAGCCTGCACAGGCCCAGGCTAAATTTTCGAATGTCGTTGGGCCACCGGATTGGCGAGGTTGGATATGGTCAATGGTGAAGCTATCGGAGGAGTAGTCTGCGGGACAAAGGCAGTATTCGCAGTGGTTGTGAGCGCGATCAGTGATCGTTGCCCGTAGGCGATTGGAAATGTAATGGGACTCAGGCGGCATTGGGCTGGTTTTGGAGGAGTTGCTGTCTGAGGGTGGGGAGGTCGATGTTGCGGAGTTTTGCAAGCTGAATCATGGCTTCAACGCGCTTGACGTTTTGGGCTTCGAGTTGCTCTTCGTATTGAGTCAATTCTTGATGTTCTTCGAGGGTGAGGGTGCTCCATTCGCAGCGATCGCGCAAATCGTCTAGGCGCTCGCGATCTAGATCAACCTCCTCTTGAATTTTCTGCAAAAGCTCAGTCTCGGTGGGGAGCTGAAGCAGGTCTTCTAGGAGCCTGAGAGCAGGAGAAAGTCTGTCTGAGGGCAGCTGTTCGATCAGGGCAATGAGCTGTGAGCGAGGGGGAGGAGAGGGGGTCGGTTCGGTGGCGAGGCTCATGGTTGATGGGCGAATGAGGGTGAGACTTTATTTTAGCGGGTCAGTTTTTGGGCTTGGAGGCGAGCTACTGGGCGTTGGTTTAGGTTGGGACTCCTCTGCAACCCAACCGACGAGGCTGTGGTTATCCTAGAACTGCTTTGTACTCTCGCTTGTTATGCCCAAGCTCAGCTAAGGTCCCGCTGCGAAAGCTCGTACTCAGCAATTGCTGCGATCGCTGGTGGACTATGGCAATGATGAACTGTGGGCCGCTGAGGATGCACCGCTGGCGGAGCAAGAGCTGTTTGAAAAAGCTCTGGATGGGCTGTGGCCCCATTTATCGAGTCATTGGCAGAGCGATCGCGCCCTGATTATCCGCACTAAAATTCGCCACCTCGTCCAGCTCGCTCGACTAAATCAAAAAAGAAGCCCTCAACCACCTGGGAAGTTTTGGGGCAAGAAGCAGTATCTATACAAGGAGCTTCCATTTCTCCCGATCGCCGATGCCGAGGAAATACTGAAGCGAGGCAGGAATCTTTAATTGCCAGGCTGTATCAAATGTGGGCACTTATTCCACTGCTGACGAGATTATGAAAATTTTTAACTTGCGCTACGCCATTGGCCTGACTTTATCGGTTCTGGCTCTGCCCTTACTCAATGCCTGTGAGCAATCGACGTCCACTGAAACTGCACAAGCCTCGGTTGCTGCACCCACTGCCATTGCAGACCAGACAGCCATCAGCACTAATGCGACAGCCTCGACTGCTGCTCCAGCCACCAGCCCAGCTGCATCAACCAATGCAGCTCCAGCGGTTGATGGGAGTCAGACGAACCAAGCTGTTGCTGTCAGTAGCCTAGCGTTGGGTGACTACTGCTATGAACGTGCGTCTAATGAATCGACCGCCCATGCCAAGATCACAGTGAGCAATGGCAATCAGCTCTCTGGCCAAGTGATTGGTAAAGAACATAATGAAGCTGCAAGCTATTTCACCAGCGTGGGGCAAGATTTCCAAGGCACCCTCACGGGGGATCAAGCAAAACTCGATATTACGACTGTGGTTGAAGGTGAGACTCGAACCTCTCAAGAAGTCTGGACGATGACGGCCAATCAATTGCAGACAGACTACATCTCACTTCAAGAGATGAACTGTGCTCAGTTTGGTCAGCTCCCCGAGCCACCCAACGCACCTGGCTCTGATACTGCCTATGTCAAGCCTACGAATAAACGCATCAGCTTTGCTGCGGGGGCAAGTTCCACTGTGATTTCAGATGCGGCGGTGCGAGGCGAGTGGCACACCTATTTGATCAATGCAGGCGAGAATCAAATGTTGAGCATGAACATTACAGCCGTTGAGGATAATGCGACGTTTGAGGTCACCAGTCCATCCGGTCAGCCACTGTCGATGGATAGTGGGACCACACTCAACCAAGTGCTGCCAGAAACGGGGGATTATCAAATTAGCGTGGGTCCAACCCGTGGAAATGCCAGCTATGAGATGAGCATTGAGATCAGATAGGTTGGCTTCTGCTCTCCTGAGATGCCTCTGTCTCGTTGTTTTGGGTTACAGAACAAGCATCCTGTAACCCAATGTTTGTGGGTATCCTAGAACAATCTTGGATGCCCCGTTCTTCTCGCTTTAATGCCTAAGCTCAGCTACGGTCCTGCTGCTAAAGCTCGCACTCAGCAATTGCTGCGGGCGCTGCTGGACTATGGCAATGATGAGTTGTGGGCGGCTGAGGATGCTGCAATTGCTGAGCAGGAGCGGTTTGAGCGGGCTTTGGATGGGCTGCGGCCTCACTTGTCGAGTCACTGGCAGAGCGATCGTGCCCTCATCATCCGCACCAAAATCCGCCACCTCGTCCAGCTCAGCCAGCTCGCCACCCCAGACCAAGCCCTCTCCGCTAACCAAATCAAAGAAGCCCTCAGCCACCTCAACAAATTCCTCGGCATCCTCGAAGACAACCGCACCAGCCGTCGGGGCTCGGATACCTGGCACTTTACTCTGCATTTGGGCGTGGACCGACGCGATCGCGATGCCTTCGATCGTTGGTTTAGCGACTGTTGGGAGCAGCGACATCCCAAAGCTGCTAAGGCGACTCCTGGCCAAGCTAATACCAAAATAGAGTTCCCTCCTGGGAGGGAGCCAGGGTGGGTCGGCCTTGCCTCTTCCCCTACTCCAACAGCCAACCCACCCCGCCCTTCGGGCACCCCTCCCGAGAGGGGAGATTGCGCCCAATCCCCAAACTTTTGGCAAGACCTCTGCCGCCAAGACCTTAGCCGTCGCCGTCACCAAGACCTCACCACCAACCCGTTAACGGCCCAGGCTGGGTTAAGCTTCAGCACAGAGGAGCTGTATGTGCCGGTTGCCTTGGTGCGACAGTCAGGAGCAACGGCAAAGCCTACGGCTAGCGATGAAACCGCAGAGGACTCAGACGAGCCAGTTGCCCTAGATCAGTTGCTTCAGCAATTATCAAAAAAGCCTCAATCCCGCATCGCTATCATTGGCGAACCTGGCGCAGGCAAGACCACGCTGCTGCAACAAACCGCTGCCTGGATTCTCGACCACACGCCCGACATCCCCCTCTGGATTTCCCTTGCCGATCTGGATAGTCCCAGCGCCCTAGAAGACTACATCTTCGAAACCTGGCTCAAGACAGCCCTGCGCCAACGTACTGCCCCCGCTGAGCAACAAGCCGAACTAGAACAGCAATTTGCCCAGGGAAAGGTTTGGCTCTTGCTGGATGCAGTGGATGAAATGGCCATGCCCGCTAGTTTGGCCTTGAGTCAATTGGCCAAGCAACTCAAGGGCTACTTGGGTGAGGTTCGCATTCTGATGACGAGCCGCATCAACGTTTGGCATAGCGGCAACAATGCCTTGGTTGATTTTGAGACCTATCAATTGAGCGGATATGGCCAGGAGCTGAATGCCTCGACCCAGAACGCCTCGACTCAGTCTGGACCTGGAAATGGCCCAGGAAATGGGCAAATCTCTAGCTTTATTACGCGCTGGTTCCAAGGCTCGGATGCTGCTGCGCCATTGCTGGCCGAACTCTTCCGCCCCGATCGCAA
>CALECT010000158.1 GCA_937949725.1 uncultured Pseudanabaenaceae cyanobacterium | reverse complement strand
ATCGGTTTGAGGGTCATAGAGATAGGCTTCGGCAACATCTAGGCCTGGGCGACCGTAGGCTGCCAAGGCTTTTGCAGCGCTGTGGCGCACCCGCTGATCCGCATCTCTCAAGCCTTCACCCATAAAGTAGAGCTGGTCAGGGTCCAGGGTTATCCCCAGCAGGTCAAATGCTGCAATGCGAACCATGGGGTCAGCATGGTTGAGCTGGGTTTGGGCGATGTCTTGGGAGGCCTGGAGAGCAATCGCTACAATTTCTCCTTCGCCCGTTTGAACCATGGATTGCAGGGCTTCTAGGCTAGTCCGCAATATCTCTGGACTCTCTTGCTTTAAGAGCAAATTGGGAATTAAGGCTTGAATGGCCGAGTTGTCACTTTGGGTGGCAATGCGAATAATGATGCGAGCACAACTGCGGCTGAGTTCGGCTGGCCAGGGAAGCGTCGCGGAGGGATCAGTGATCAGTTGAGCGAGATTGCCCAGAGTCGAGATCTCAGCTTCGGAACTGGCTTGCCAGGTTGCAATCTGGTCGCTTTCAAATGGGGATTGGTTGCTGAGTAGAACCTCTAGGGCAAAGGCTTGGAGGATGGGGTCTTGGAGTTGCTGTTGAAAATGGGCTTCTAGCTCGGGATCGAGTTTGGCGGAGAAGAGGGCGATCGCCTGGTCGTAAATGGGGCTGGTGGTTGCACCCGGAACCAGCGCTTCAATCTCCGTCAAAAATTGGCTGGGTTGCTCCATCAAACTGGCCAGCTCTAGCCCCTTGCGCTGCACATAGCGATCTTCATCCTGGAGTAGCTCCCGCACCGCCTCCGCCGACTGGAGCGGTAGGGGAACGGGGTAGATTTCAAAGTCATCCAAGTCGATGCTATTGGAGCGAATCATCCCCTCTAAGCCACTGGCATAGAAGCGCCCCATGGGGAGCCGAACCAGGAGAAAGACCCCTGCTAATCCTGCGACCCCCCAGGCAATTTGTGTCAGGCTCAGCCGACTTTCGCTGAACCACAGGATGGCCCCCGCAAGCGTTAGGCCCACCGCATAAATCAAGCCATCGCTCAGGGCTCGAATCCGCGCCACCGACTCGCGGGGAATGGCGTTGTAGTTGAGCTGATGCACCGGCAGGTTAATCGATTTGTATAGGGCATCCCCATTGATATGCAAGCCAATGGCGGCGGGCAAGCCCAAATTCGACAGCAAGCCCCCCAGGCTGAGCAGCGTCGTTACGGGATAGACCGCATTCATCTGCGCCACCCCCAGATTCTTCAGCAGGGGCCGCGTAATGCCATAGACCACTCCCATTTGAATCACGCTAATGAGAATGCGCATCAGGCCCAAAAAGCCCGTTAGCTCCTGGTCGCTGAAGTTTTGTCCATAGATGTTGAACCAGAGAAATTCAGAGCTGATGTAGATGATCACCAGCAAAAAGCTGCTGCCTGCCAAAAAGAGCGCTAGGGGATAGCGCTGAACCAATTCAGGAAAGGTCCGCAGGGATTCGATAATGCCGACTTCTGGGGTTTCCGCTTTACCAACGCTGTTGAGCCGACGCTGGGAACGGTCCAAATAGATCAGCTGCGCCACGCCAATCAAAAACACCACCGGCAGGCAATAGAGCAAGTCCCGCGTGCGCAAATAGTGGGATAGCAACGTGGTCACGCCACCGCCAATCAACGTGCCCACGGCTTGGGCCACGCCCACATAGGGCACATAGCGCTTGTATTCCAGCGTGGTCCAGTAGTCTGTTAACAGACTGGGATAGAGGACATTGTTATGGAAGTCCCACTGGAAGAAAATCGCAATTAGCAGCAGGTAATAAACGTAGGGAGACTCTTGCGTCAGCAACAAGCGCAGACCTAGGGCCGCAAAAACTGAGATTAATAGGATGTAGCGGAAGAGCTTGGGGCGACTGTAGCGATCGACGATCTGGGAAAACAGCACATAGGCTGGCACCGAACAGAGGCCGATCAACATAAAGGCCTGGGGCAAATGCTCCGCGCCCACATAGCTGATGAACAGGGAATTGGCGATCGCCATGCCCAAGACGCTATAAACCAGCACCGTCACAGCGAGGAGCAACAACTGGGCTAGGCGACTGGTTCCCCGTTGAATCCATCGCTGCATCCACGGCTGGACCCAGGTCTGTGCTTGGTTGTCGACTGAGGTCGATGTCCCATTCATGGCTTGTTTGTTTCTGCCGTCGCTAAATTCGCTTCGGTCACCGGAACCATCATGTCTAGGGCTAAATCCTCGGGTTGCGCTTCGGGAATCTGAACAAAGGGCATCATCGCTGCTGCCGCTAGCAAAAAGACGCCTCCCAGCACCACTGCTACCAGTCGATTATCGCCTAGCCAGTGCTCCATCACCCAACCAAAACCCAACGACATCAGGATTTCGGGTAGGACGATAAAGATGTTGAAGATGCCCTGGTAGATGCCCCGCCGCTGGGGGGGAATGGCATGGGTCAAAATTGCGAAGGGGATGGAGAGGGCACTGGCCCAGGCAATCCCAAAACCCACCATGGACAGCAGCAGCATCACGGGCTGATGGATCAAGATCAGCGACACCAAGCTAATGCCCCCAATGGCAAGGCAAACGCCATGGACGAGCTTACGGCTGGTCCAGCGCGTCAGCTTGGGTAAAAAGAACAGAAAGCCCACGCAGACCGCATTGAACATGGCAAAGCAAATGCCCGCCCATTCAATGCCTTCGTTATAGAGGGCTGAATTGAGATCCACCGCGCCAAAAATATTGCAAGCCACAGCGGTGGGGAAGTAGAGGAAGAAACTAAAGATGCCGATCCAGGTCAGGCTTTGCACCCAGGCCAGCTGGCGCATGGTAGCGGGCATGTGGGTGAGACCGTCCCAGATTTCCTTCAAGCTGTTGAGCAGCCCACCGCGTCCGGCTTGGAGACGCTGAAACCGGGCCAGGTTTTTAGGGGGATTTTCAGGGGTCGTGACAATGGTCCAAACCATGCTGATCAGCAGGACGACAACGCCGAGGTAGAACGACAGCTCGACGGTGAGGGGAATGGGATGATTCCCGTGGCTGTTGGGGTCAATCGCAAAAACATGGTTGAGCAGCCAGGGTAGCGTGGAAGCCGCGATCGCCCCCAGCCCCACCATAATGCTCTGCATGGCAAAGCCCTGAGTCCGCTGCTCCTTCGGCAACAGGTCCCCCACCCAGGCCCGAAACGGCACCATGCTGACATTGGCACTGGTATCCAGCAGACAGAGCAGTCCCGCTGCGACCCACAGCGACGAGCTCTGGGGCATAAAGACTAGAGCGATCGAGGCGAATATAGCGCCGCCTAATAGGTAAGGCCGTCTCCGCCCTAAAGGCCCCCAAGTGTAATCGCTCAAGTTACCCACCAGGGGCTGCACAATCAGCCCCGTCAAGGGAGCTGCCAGCCACAGCAGCGGAATGGCATGGGCTTCCGCACCCAAATGCTCAAAAATGGCGCTCATATTCGCCATTTGGAGTCCCCAAGCAAACTGAATGCCAAAGAAACCCGCACTCATATTGAAGAGCTGAAGAAAACTGAAGAAGGTTGATCTGCTGCTAAAGTCTGGCTGACTTGACCGACTGGCTTGAACGGTCCCAGCTTCGTTACCCGTTTCTGGCTTAGGGCTACTGGGCTCAGGCTCACCTGGCTTAGACGTTTTTGATTGATCGGGGTCTGGCTCAGTCTCCGCCCAGGAATCCATGCGTGCTCTCGTTCCATGAGAGCCTACCTCCCTAGCTAGAGAAGCAGGCTGTACTCTAACCCCAGCCTAGGGCAACAGCCATAGGAGACCTATCTGGCCCCCGTAAATCGTATTAAGCAGCAACGTTCCATCACACCCAGCCCCCCTCACACCAACAAATTATCCTGCACCCAACGCCGCACTAACTTTGCCCAGCTCGTTTCGCCCATGGTTAATGCTTGCATGAGTAAATTCTGCACATCTTCGGACTGTAGAAGCGGAAAGGCCTGCGATCGCTCCACTGCCTCGTAATTCCCATTAACCCGCTGCAAAAAAGTGAGCTGCTGCCCATCAAAGCGCCAGATCTCAGGGACTCGCAAGGAGCCGTAAATCGGTAAACGAGGAATAGAAAGGCTAGTGATATCCACTTCTACCGCTAAATCTGGGGGTGGATCGACTTCTAAATCTATCGCCATTCGCCCTCGAATCAGAGCTTCATTTTGAATGTAATAACATTCGTCTGCTTCCACCCCTTTGAGTAAATCTTCCCGGCTCCAAGTCGTTGAACTCAAACTGCGAATTTCTATATCTAATTCTTCGGTGAGAATCTCAATGAACCGCCCCAGCCAACGCTTGTAAGACTCATGGGGCGGTAATGGCATCCAAATCTCCAAATGTCCATTGTCATAAGTCAGCCGTTTCCCTGGCTGTGACTCCAAATCCCGAACCAATGCTTGAAATGTATCCCAAGCAATTCCCCTCAATAAAACGGGATGGCCTGGAGCTGGCAAAGATGCAGCGGGTTTAGATGCAGTAACCATTGCCCAAGAACCTTAGTGTGAAACTGGGTATTGCCACCATTCATTAGCTTTAGCCTAGCGTGAAGCTTGACCCAAGACTCCTACAGCAAGCAACGAATCGCCTCAAGCAGCCCCCGTGCCTTATTCAGGGTTTCTTGGTACTCACTCTCCGGCACCGAATCCGCGACGAGGCCTGCTCCAGCTTGCACGCTCACCGCATGGCTGCCATCGCCATTGGGTTGTACCAGCATCGTTCGAATCGTAATGGCGCTATTCAGCTGACCCTCAAAATCGTAGAAGCCATACACCCCAGAATAGGGACCGCGACGGCAGGCCTCCAGCTCATAGATAATCTCCATGGCCCGAATCTTCGGTGCGCCGCTCACCGTGCCCGCCGGGAAACAGGCCTTAAGCAAGTCCCAAGCATCCATGGTGGGGTCCAGCTTACCAATCACATTGCTGACGATATGCATCACATGGGAGTAACGCTCAATCACCATCAGCTCATCCACCGCCACCGTACCGGCTTCGCAGACGCGTCCTAGGTCATTACGACCCAGGTCCACCAGCATGACGTGCTCCGCCACTTCCTTGGGGTCCGCCAGCAGGTCTTTTTCGTAGGCGACGTCTTCAGCTTCGCTCTTGCCCCTGGGGCGCGTGCCTGCAATGGGCCGCACCGTGGCGATTCTCGACTCACCGTCAGTATCTAACTCTGCCTTGACCATCACTTCAGGGCTGGAGCCGATCAGCTGCCAGTTCTTGAAGTTGAAATAGGACATGTAGGGCGATGGGTTCACCAGCCGCAAGGAGCGGTAGAGCTGGAAGGGGTCGCCTTGGAATTGAGTGGTGAGCTGCTGGGACAGGACCACCTGGAAAATGTCTCCGGCTCTGATGTAGTCCTTGGACTTATCAACGTTGGCGCAGAAGCGATCTTTAGTGATGTTGCTAGTGAATTCCACTTCAGGGGCATCGACTGCGCCGGGGGCTCGCCAGGGCAGTAGCGTGCTGTCGGCAGCGAGGGGCGTTTGCAATTTGGCGACGAGCTGGCGGACGCGATCGCAGGCCCCCTCATAGGCCTTCTCCAGATCGGGCTCAGACTGGAGATCCGCATAGGCGATCGCCCAAATCTTGCGCTGCACCTGGTCAAACACCAGCAAACTATCAATCTGCATCCACAGGCCATCGGGGAAATCTTCTGCCTCTGGCTCATACACCGGTACCCGAGGCTCAATCCAGTTGATCAGCTCATAGCCCCAAAAGCCAAATAGCCCACCAATCCCCGGCGGCAACTGGGGGAGCTTGACTGGTTGATAAGGTTCAATGCAATGGCTAATCGTTTGAAATGGATCACCGGAGTGAACTTTCGTAGAGCCATCTCGAAAAGTTTGGGTCGTCTCAGCCCCCCTCGCCTCTAAAGTCCATAGTGGATTGCAGCCCAAAAAACTGTAGCGACCAAGCTTGCCGCTCTCCACCGACTCCAACAAAAAACTGTAGGGCTGCCCTGCACAAACGCGATACCAAGCCGAAACTGGCGTGTCGAGATCCGCCACCCATTCTTGATAGACCGGCACAAAATTGCCTTGGGCCGCAAGGGCCTTAAAGTCGTCAAAGCTTGGAAGGATCATGGGGGCGGGAAAAGTTGCTAATGCAGCTCGCAATAATGAGAGCAGTACTATCAGAGATTATGACCAAAAAATTATGGCAGCCAGCGTTAGGGAAACCTATCGCTAACTGCCAAATTCTAGGATATTGCAAGCTAAACCAAAGTATGGGTCAACTCAGACAATTTTCTAGGTCCTACTAAGCTTCGTAGGGAGCCTTACCGGAGAACTTAACCTTTGCAGGATCAACATTCTCGCCAATGGAGCGAGCGTTGTGGTTCACCTTCTCGCGACCTTCGTTCACCTTCTCAGGAAAAACGCCGTCAGCGGGGTGGAGATACTGGGTATCACCGCTGGGGAAAACGCGATAGATCTTGTAATCTTCGATCTTAGGCTTGAACTTGGTGCGAAGTTGAGTGCCCAGGGCCAGGCACTGCTCCTTGCGAGCCAAGTACAGGAGATTTTCTCCCGAGTTCATTGTGGCTGCGCCACCGGTAGGCATTTCAAAGACCTGCTCTGTTGAGCTGGTCCAGGTAATGGCGTACTTTTCTTCGACTTCTGCTTTTTTTAGAAGGCCGCCGGTGCTTCCACCAAACTTGGGGGCCTGTCCACTTAGCTCTTGTGACATAGGAATCGCTATGAAAGGTTTTTATGGAATCCTAGGCCCAGTCTCCCTGATAGCGTAGCGAAAACATTTGAACTGTTACAGTTCTTCAGACAACCTTAAGGGATGCTGTCTGAGCAACTGCTCGGACTTTGGGGAGGGAAGAATGTCTCATCGATACTTGTTATTCTACAAACCCTTCGATGTTCTATGTCAGTTCACCAATCCTGATGGGTTAGCCTGCAAAACACTGAAAGATTTCATTGATGTCTCTGATGTGTATTCTGTGGGGCGCTTGGATCGAGACAGTGAAGGGCTCTTGCTACTGACCGATCACGGAGCCATGAAACATCGTCTCACCCATCCTCAATTCCAGCATCCCCGGACCTATTGGGTACAAGTGGAGCGTTGCCCGGATGAAGCATCACTACAGCAACTGCGAGATGGGGTTGTAATCAAGGGAGGCTATCAAACCCGTCCCGCCAAGGTTGAATTGCTGCCCACCGAACCAGCGTTACCAGCTCGAGTGCCTCCCATTCGGTTTCGTAAGACGGTGCCCACAGCCTGGCTGAGTTTAACCATCACGGAAGGCCGCAATCGTCAGGTGCGTCGCATGACAGCGATGGTGGGCCATCCCACATTACGACTCGTACGAGTCGGCATGGGGGAGGACAATTCCGGTGAGCTTTTCAAGGGTGGAGCTACGGCCTCAGCAGCGAAGAATCGTGAAATATCCTCGACGGGGCTAATCACTCTGGAAGATTTACAGCCCGGTGACTGGCGAGATTTGAGCTTCGAGGAGCTTGACCTATTACCCAGGATTTGGGCTACAGGCCAAGCGGGTATCAGCGATGCCAGAACTGGACGACAACTGTCCAAACTCGCTCTAGATAGAAAGCCAAGAAGGCCAATGGGCATTAATGCCAGGACAAATGGGCAACGAGGCCGTGGGAAAAACAAAAAAAGAGGTCGAGGAAAGTGATGGCTTAGCAAGCTTCCTCTGGAATTGCCTTGCCCAGTTAATGGCAAGGTGGCCAGTAGATGGACGGCGGAATACCCAGATAGCTAGCCAGACCTGCGATTTTCCGGTGCTTCCCCTTACATAGCTTTAGCCTTTGTAATATCTCCTCAACATCTACATGCCTTAGCTGGGTAAATGGCCTAGGGATGTCACCTCTAGGGGGTCTCAACCCCCGTGAAATGAACTAATTTTCTTTGTAGAGGGAATCTACGATTTGCGTAGTCTCCATCTGTGCAGTTCAGGATGGCAGTGGGCAAACTAGGCGTACGGTCAAGTCTTATACCGACACTTTGCTGAATCACTGAGTGCTTTACAGAATTGTGGGCCTCTGGGACTCGGCTTTGGCTCTCAATTTTGGGAAATCCGTCCTCTCGGAAACGGAATTCTCGCTACTCCCCCCGCCTGCCTCCATGCCTACTGAAAGCTCCGCCCCTGCTCAGAAGAATCCCAGCGCTGGTAACCCTTGGAATGGTGGTCAGCCCATGGGAATGCGTTTATCCCTGCCTTCAAATAAGCCAGTGGGGCATTCCGATTTTCTTCAGGATCTTCCAGGTGCGGAGCCTGCCGGATTCTTTGAGCAACAGCTGGCTGCGCTCAAGGCGATTTCAGAGCAGAAAGAGGAGAATCGGGCAACGGCAGATCCCCAGGAGCAAATTGAGGCCCTGATTCGCCTCAATGAAATGCTTCACCGAGCGATGGCGGATCGTACAGCTCAGCTGGAGCATGCCTTGGCCTATGAAGCAGCCCTCAAGCGCGTAACAGACCGGGTAAGAGACAGTCTGGACGAGCATCAAATTTTGGAAGCAGCGGTTCAGGAATTGGCCGTCGTGCTCAATGCCAATGGCTGTAATGCAGCGCTGTATGATCTCACCGAAGGCACCTCTACGGTGACCTATGAGTATGCATCGGCGAGTCCGGCATACCAGGGGCGGGTGGCCAAGATGACCAATGCCCCCCAGCTCTATGAGCAATTGTTAGACGGTCAATATTTCCAGTTTTGCTCCCTATCTCCCCATCCTGAGCGGGGCCGTTCGTCCATGCTGGCTTGCCCAATCGTGGATGATCAAGGGGTGATGGGTGACTTATGGCTGTTGAACCATAAGGATTACACATTTGATGATTTAGAAATTCGTCTGGTGCAACAGGTGGCGAATCAATGCGCGATCGCCATTCGCCAGGCCCGCCTCTACCAAGCTGCCCAAGCCCAGGTGAAAATGCTGGAGCGCTTGAACCAGCTCAAGGATGACTTCCTCAGCACGGTGTCCCACGAGCTGCGGACCCCCATGACCAACATGAAGATGGCGATTGAGATGCTGTCCACGGTCATTGAAGCGACTGTGAAATCTCGCCGCAGTGCCCAAAAGCCCGGCAAAAACGGCAGTGCTTCCACCGCTCAACGCTTAGACCATTACCTCAATATCCTGCGAGGCGAATGCTCTCGGGAAATCAATCTAATTAACGACCTGCTAGATCTCCAAGAGATGGAGCAGAGTGGCACAGAGTTACCTTGCCAGGCGATTGAAATTAATAACTGGCTGGAGCGGGTGATTGAGCCGTTCCACTCCCGTATGGACCAGCGTCGTCAGAAGCTGATCGTCCACCTGCCCAAACAGCCTATTTCCTTCTCAACTCACCAGAGCAGCCTCAACCGCATCATGGCGGAATTGATTAATAACGCCTGCAAGTACACCCCAGCGGATCATGAGATTACCGTTTCTGTGCTTGCGATCGGCGAAAAGCTACGCTTTCAGGTGAGCAACCGAGGTTCGGAAATTTCTGCGGCTGAGCTCAAACGTATTTTCGAAAAATTCTATCGGGTTCCTAGCTCTGACCCTTGGGGGCAAGCGGGTACGGGCCTTGGCTTAGCCTTGGTCCAAGGTCTAGTCAATCGATTGGGCGGCACAATTGGGGCTAGCAGTGGTGCCGGTAAGACAACATTCACGGTTGATTTCATTACAGGAGATAGCCCTCAACTGATGGCTTAAATCTAGGCTAAGTAAAACTTTTGAGATTGAACGATCTATCTATTAATTAGCTTATTAGTAGCTTGTAATCTCAAATTTCTAAGTGCGCCTTACAATCACACTTCTTGTGCCGTTCCCAAGGCTTGAAGTTTGAAGACTTGGGTGAAAATGAAGAGATATAAGATTTGGGAGGGTTCAGAATTCCAGTCAGACTTCAATGACTCGACCGAAAGACAGTATAGATATGGATATGTAGCAAATTATGCACTCCGGGCAAGTGTGTTCAAAATGCCTAAATCTTCTTCTGGCTAGGAATTTAGATTAAGGATGTGCGTAATTTTGCTCGGATAGACGAAAATTTTTTTGTACTCTTTCTATAGGGCGAGGTAATTTATTACCAATGCCTGGGGCATCTTAAAGATATCTCCTGTTCTCATCCCTGATAGACCATAGATTGTTGACAATTTCAAATGTTGGCTAGTGGTTTTGCGGTTAGGCATTGTTCTACTGTCACTTTATAGATACTTCTCTCCTTTTCTCTGAGCGTTTTTCCGGCTTCTGTATCGACCGAACCCGTTTGGCATTGTAAATCGCGATTTGGTACTGCCCTTTTTATTCGTCTGGTATGTTGATTTGCTCTCAATGCCGGTTTGAAAATCCTCCTAGCAATCGTTTTTGCCAGGTTTGTGGTTCTTCCTTGCCTGGGGATGATGCTTCAGATGCTCAGGTTGTGTTGCCCTCTGTACCAGCAGTCTCTTCTGTGGATGGTCAGCAGAATGAGGACCTTTCTCAAGTGATCGCCAATGAGTCAGCTATTGCTAGTGAGCAGCCCGATGCAGTGGCGGCTGAAGCCGAGCAATCGTTGGTGATGGATGCTTTTGCGACTATTCCACCAGTCCAAGTCGATTACCACCAGTCATTGAAAAATCAACTGGATGAAGCGAGTGCGGCCCAAGACCCTATAGGGATTGCGGATGTGAGCCAGGAGTCTTTGGATCCCATGACACCTTCTAGTCCTAATTTAGGTGACAAAGCTATTCCAGATGGCTTAGCAGTGGCAGCTGTAAGCAATAGCGATGCAGATGCAGTCGCGACTCCGAGTGACCCCCCTGAAGAGAGTTGGGATGAATCGACGGTGTGGACTGGTTCCGATGAAGGGAGCGATGATGATGATTCGCCAACGGTGGTGTTACCCATGCAGTTGGCTCGCCTCGATAGTGCTGGGGCGAGTCATGTGGGGCGTCAACGGGACCACAATGAAGATAATTTCAATATCCAAACGGAGATTTTCACAACCAGTGGTTTAGCGGGGCAGAGCTTCTCTGCAAAAGGTCTCTATATTCTTTGTGATGGCATGGGAGGTCACAGTGGCGGCGAAGTCGCCAGTGCCATGGTGGTGGAAGAACTCAAGCGCTATTTTGCGGAGCATTGGCAAGAGGAGTTTCCCAGCGAGGAGATGATTAGAGCGGCGATCGCCAGTGCAAATCAGGCGGTGTATGACGCCAATGAGAGCGATGAACGCCTGGGCAATGGCCGCATGGGGACAACCCTTGTGTTGGTGCTGATTGAAGGAACTCAGGTTGCTTTTGCCCATGTGGGAGATAGTCGCTTGTATACCTACAGCCGTCGTCAAGGGCTAATTCAGCGAACTGTGGATCATGAGGTGGGCCAGCTAGAGGTCATGAGGGGAGTTGATCCAGAGATTGCCTATGGCAGACCTGAGTCCTATCAGCTCACCCAGGCTTTGGGACCTAAGGATAGTGACTATATCAACCCAGGCTTAGAGTCCATGGACTTGCAGGAAGATACCCTGTTCCTGCTCTGTTCTGATGGTTTGTCTGACTACAGCTTGGTGGAAGACCATGCCGAAGAGAAAGTTGCTCCCTTGCTAGGCTCCAAGGCTGTCCTAGATCAGGGCGTCAGCGATTTAGTTCATTTAGCCAATGAGCTGAGCGGCCATGACAACATTACTGCCGTGGCGATTCGAGTCAAGGTTCGACCTGATTCCAAAGCCTTGGCCTAGGTCTGTTTACTGATTTATAGCTAGCTATTTTGAGCTAAATTTTGGGTTACACCGTTTTGATTGACCGTTTTCTCCTTTGTGGACTCTGAGAACTACACCGTGGTCACCCTAGCGCTCTTTAAGGCAAATCAATCGGTTCCCATGAAGTGGTGGACCTTTAAGGATGATGGCCCGGTTTCGGTGGGGCGTTCCTTGAGCAACCATGTGGTGGTCCGTAATTCCCATGTGTCGCGGCGGCATTTTGAGCTGCGTCCCATCTACGGCACAAATTCAACCGTGCAGTGGAAGTTAGTGAGCCATGGTAAAAACGGCACTTTTTTGAATGGACAGCCGGTGTCTGAAGCGATGTTGCCCGATGATGCAACGTTGCAGTTGGCTCCGAAGGGGCCGGTGATGAAGGTTTATTTGCGCGATCGCTTGCCGGATTACGCCCAACCCCTCAGGAAACAACAGCAAGGAGCCGCTATCGAAGCTGATGCGGCCCCTTCAGAGAGAGCTCCAGACTTGCCGAAGGCCTCAGTCGCGGATGCCCAGGACGGCGCTAGCCTGATTGCATCGGGAGCAGCAGGCCAAGCAATGTCCGCAGCAGGTGGACAGTCAGACGCTTTTTCAGGCGCTTTTGCAATGGCCGTGGCAGAGCCTGCCAGAGGTGGTGAAGCTTCGAGCAATATTGTGACGGACTTGGCGGAGCCCGTGGCAGTTCAGAGTTTTGGCTTAGCCCAGGGTCGTTCCCCCAAAAATTGTGATCACAAGGGCAATCAGGTCGGCAATCTACTTTGCATCCACTGCGGTTATCCAGTGCGGGTGATTCGCTCCGTGCAGAACTATAAGCTGCTGCGATTGCTGGCCCAGGGGGGGATGGGAACAACCTTCCTTGCCTGGAAATCGCCAGAGAATGAACCTGAATCCGCTGCTGCTTTGACACCGGGTCAGCGCTTAGTCGTCGTGAAGCAACTCAATCCCGAGATGGCTAGCTTGCCCAAGGCATTGGAGCTATTTGAACGAGAAGCTAGCGTGCTCCAGCAAATGGACCATCCAGGCATTCCTAAGTTTTTGGACGCTTTCTCCGACGAAGGGCGTTCTTATCTAGTGATGGAGTTAGTTCACGGCCAGAATCTTGAGCAATATGTGGCTCAAACTGGCGTCGCTTCACCCAGACAGGTTCTGGAATGGATGCAGCAAGTTTGTGATGTCCTACATCACTTGCATAAGCAACATCCACCGATTCTACATCGCGATATTAAACCTGCAAACCTGCTACGCCAGTACCGCGATGGCACCATTGTGGTAGTGGATTTTGGGGCTGTGAAGTCCCTGGCAGGTCCCATGGGAACCCGTATTGCGGCGGAGGGCTACACGGCACCAGAGCAGGAAGCTGGCAATCCATGCATTGCGTCGGATCTATTTTCCGTGGGGGCTACGCTGCTGTTCCTTATGAGTCGTCGCAGTCCCTTTGAGTTTTATACCGGTCCCATGGGCACTGGAGAGTTGAATTTTGAGCAGTTGCCAGAAGTGACACCAAAGCTGGCTGATTTAATTAAACGGTTGTTGGCGGAAGAAGCGGGCGATCGTCCCAGTTCTGCCATGGAAGTCAAGCTAGCACTGACAGCTTGTTTAGACGAGTATTAGTTTGGTTTTGAGCGATATTGAGTGAATCCCTAGAAAATCATCAAGCTTGCAAAGGTTTGCTCGAGAAGAGCTCCTAGATGATGCCTGCCTTAGGGACGAGAGCATTTTTTGAGAACTGATGTTTCATAGTGTGGGTGGGTGATCTTGAGCCCAATTCAGACGCTATATTTAGTGTGGGTAGTTTTATGTGCTCAGCGATTCAGCCAGTTTCGGCTTAGCTCAGCCCACGCTTTGTCATTTCCCCATGCTCGCCGTTAGCGGATTATTGCTATGTCCTTCGTTGGTCTCCACATTCACAGCGACTATAGCCTTCTGGATGGAGCCAGTCAGCTGCCGCCCCTAGTGGACCAGGCGATTGAGCTGGGGATGCCCGCGATCGCCCTCACGGATCACGGTGTCATGTATGGCGCGATCGAGCTGATCAAGGTCTGCAAGGCCAAGGGCATCAAGCCGATCATCGGCAATGAGATGTACATCATCAATGGCGACATTGAGAATACCCCCAAGCGGATCAAGAAGTATCACCAGGTGACCCTGGCCAAGAACGACCAGGGCTATAAGAATCTGGTTAAGCTAACCACGGTGTCTCACCTTAAGGGTGTCAAAGGCAGTGGTATCTTTTCTCGGCCTTGCATCGACAAGGGCTTACTGGCGCAGTACCACGAAGGCCTGATCATCACCAGCGCTTGCCTGGGCGGTGAGATTCCCCAGGCGATTTTGCAAAACAAGCCCGATGTGGCTCGCCAGGTGGCTCGCTGGTACAAGGATTTGCTGGGCGAGGACTATTACATCGAGATCCAGGACCACGGCTCCCCGGAAGATCGGGTGGTGAACGTTGAGCTGGTCAAGATTGCGCGGGAGCTGGATATCCAGATCGTTGCCACGAATGACTCCCACTTCATTTCTTGTCAGGACGTGGAGGCCCACGATGCCCTGCTTTGTATTCAGACCGGCAAGCTGCTGACTGAGGAGAAGCGCCTGCGCTATAGCGGCACGGAGTATTTGAAGTCGGCGGAGGAGATGGCTCAGCTATTCCGGGACCATTTGCCCCAGGATGTAGTGGATGAGGCAATCGCTACAACCGTCACTGTCGCCGACAAAGTCGAAACCTACAGCATCCTCGGCGAGCCCCGCATTCCCGATTACCCCATCCCCGAGGGATATACCAATGAGACCTTTATGTCCAAGGTGGCTCGCGATGGCATTGTCGAGCGCTTCAAGCTTAATAACTATGATGAGCTGACCCAGGACTATCGCGATCGCATGGAATATGAGATCGACATGATGCACAAAATGGGCTTTGCGGCCTATTTCCTGGTGGTCTGGGACTACATCAAATATGCACGAGATCAAAATATTCCGGTGGGTCCAGGACGGGGCTCAGCAGCGGGCTCAATTGTTGCCTACGCAATGGGTATTACCAATATTGACCCCGTGCATTACGGCTTGCTGTTCGAGCGCTTCTTGAACCCAGAGCGCAAGTCCATGCCTGACGTCGATACGGACTTCTGCATTGAACGGCGGGGAGAGGTAATCGACTATGTGACCGAGAAGTACGGCACAGAGCGCGTTGCCCAGATCATCACCTTCAACCGCATGACCTCCAAGGCGGTGCTGAAGGACACGGCCCGCGTGTTGGACGTGCCCTACGCCGATGCAGACAAGATGGCGAAGCTGATTCCCATCTCACGCGGCAAGCCCACCAAGCTCAAGGTGATGATCTCCGATGACACACCGATGCAGGAGTTTAAGGATCGCTACGACAGCGATTCTCAGACCAAGCGCTGGGTCGACATGGCCATTCGCATTGAGGGCATGAACAAATCCTTTGGTGTCCATGCCGCAGGGGTTGTGATTTCCAAAGACCCCCTAGATGAGATTGTGCCACTACAACTAAACAAAGATGGCGCTCCCATTACCCAGTACTACATGGAAGATGTGGAGGCCATGGGTCTATTGAAAATGGACTTTTTGGGTCTGAAGAACCTAACGATGATTCAGAAGACCTGCGATCTAGTTGAGGAAGCAACTGGAGAGCATATTGATCCAGATGAGATTGATTTGGATGATCCAGAGGTGTATCAGCTACTAGCGAGGGGAGACCTTGAAGGAGTCTTCCAGCTGGAGTCTTCGGGCATGCAGCAAATTGTGCGGGACCTAAAGCCGTCCAACGTCACGGATATCTCATCCGTCCTAGCGCTGTATCGACCGGGTCCGCTGGATGCAGGCCTGATTCCCAAATTCATCAACCGCAAGCATGGCCGGGAGCAGATTGACTTCCCAGACAATATCCTCAAGCCAATTTTGACTGAAACCTACGGCATCATGGTCTACCAGGAACAGATCATGCGCATTGCCCAGGATATGGGCGGCTACTCTTTGGGCGAGGCGGACCTGCTACGCCGCGCGATGGGTAAAAAGAAGATCTCCGAAATGGAGAAACACCAGAGTATTTTCTGTGATGGTGCCTCAAAAAAAGGTGTGGATACCAAGGTGTCGCGGGCGCTGTGGGATGACATGGTGCTGTTTGCGGCCTATTGCTTTAACAAATCCCACTCAGCGGCCTATGCCTATGTGACCTACCAAACGGCCTATCTTAAGGCTCGTTATCCGGTCCAGTACATGGCCTCGTTACTGACGGTGAACAGCGGCCAGCAGGACAAGGTACAGCGTTACATCGCCAACTGCATTGCCATGGGCATTGAGGTGGAGCTGCCCCATATCAATCGCTCGGCGGTGGACTTCACGCCAGTGGGAACCAATATTGTGTTTGGCTTAGGGGCCATTCGCAATGTAGGGATGAGTGCGGTGGAGAGCATTATTGCGGAGCGGAAGGAGAATGGTGAATTTAGTAGCTTGGCGGATCTGTGCGATCGCATCGATTCCCGCACAGTCAACAGCCGCGCCCTAGAAGCCCTGATCCATTCTGGTGCCTTGGACGAGCTGGAGCCCAATGCTAACCGTCACCAAATGTCTAAAGACCTACCCCTCGTCTTATCTTGGGCGCAGTCCCGAGCCAAGGATAAGGAGAGTGGCCAGGGCAACCTGTTTGATTTGATGGGTGGGGGTGACGCTAGCGGAGCCAGCGGAGGTGGCCTGGACATGGCACCGAAGGCATCCAGAGTCGCTGAATACGACTCTCAGGAGCGGCTCAAATTGGAAAAGGAGCTGCTGGGCTTCTATGTCTCTGACCATCCGCTGAAGTCAGTGCAGAAGTCGGCCAGGATGCTGGCACCCATTAATCTTGTAGATGCAGAACGTTATATCAGCAGTGGCGGTGGTGGTGGTCAAAAAGGGCGAGGTAATAAAGATAATCAGCCTTCAGTTAGCGCCATTGTGATGCTGCCTGAAGTGAAGATTGTTACGACCAAGAAATCGGGCGAGCAAATGGCAATTATCACCATTGAAGATCTCTCCGCTCAGATTGCCGGTGTTGTATTTCCTCGCAGTTATGCTCGAATCAAAGATGCAATCAAGCAAGATGCGCGGTTGATGGTTTGGGGAAAAATTGATCGCCGTGATGAAAATGTGCAGTTCATTGTCGATGATGCTGAGCCGATTGAGGATATTCAAATGGTTATGGTGAATATTCCATTGCAATCCGCCACAGACATTATGGAACAACAAAGGTTGAAGGGGCTGTTGCAAGCTCAACAGGGGCCAGAGAAGGAAGACAATAAAGTACCTGTGGTGGCAGTGTTGCAGTCAGGAAATCAGCGGCATTTGGTGCGGTTTGGATCGCAATTTAGGGTGCAGGATCCCGATAGTGCAGTGCGGGCATTGCGAGACGCGAGCTTTGAAGCGGAGGCACGGCATTTGATTCAGGCAAGGTGATTGGAGAAGGAATAAGCCTTATGGATAGCTACAGCCAATACAATCGCTTCCTAATTGCGTGGGCATGCAATAAACGGCATCTGAACTTCTTGACTCTCCACCCATTGTCCCTAGGGGACAATGCAGTGCATCCGAAAATGAGTCCAGAGTAGAAACCGTTTGGTGGGTTTGGATGGGGGAGGATTTAGCCTATGCGCTCTGCTTACGCTTGCACAGGCTGCGAGCAGCAAAGCCACCCATCAAGAACAGACCTGCGACGCCAGTGGGCTCAGGAATTTCCTGGGCAACTTCAACGGAGCTCCACTTCAAGTCAGCGATGGCACCACTACCAGGATAGAAAAAGTCAATGTTGGAGACATAGGTATCAGAGAA